>JALGWI010000026.1 GCA_025774245.1 bacterium | reverse complement strand
CCGGCCCGGGAGCTCGACTCCATCAATCCGATATGTATGATGACCAGAGACTTACCGCATGGAGCGCTGTGGGGCTTGCCCGGGCAGAAGAGAACGGGGCGGGCCGCGATGGCCCGCCCCGTCAGCTGGATGCTCATTGGATCTCTCGGGAGACTACCTGTAGAACGACTTGATGGTCCCCCAGGTTGCCTCCTCCACCGGACTCAGCGGCTCGCAGTTGCCGTCAGGCGGATCCGCGCAGGCGCCGAATCCACCCTCGGACTCGTGCGACAGCACCGAAGCGACGCACCAGAAGTCGAGCTCATTCAGGCAGTCGGCTGCGCTGTTGGCATCGATCGGGTGCGGGAGGATCGTGATCGTTCCCGGCGTGCCCAGGTACAGGTACTGGCACGTGGCAGCAATGAGGACGCCGTTGGCGTCCGGGAACTGGCACTCCGCACCGGCCGTGATGGCCCAGCCGTCCGTCTCGACGTCGCCGAAGTCGAGACCCGGAAGCAGGTTCGTCTGGGTCAGCTTGAAGCCGCCGAAGGTCCTGTCGAACATGAAGGCAGCGCCCAGCATGCCGCCGCCCTCGCCGAACCGGTCAAAGCAGACGTAGACGTTGAACGTGTCGTTGATGTTCGGGCAGACCTCGTTGACGACGTCGTTAGCAGTATCGTCGTCGGCACTGAGGAAGATCGCGAGATTCGGGTTCTCCTCGGCGGTCACCGACACGGCAAGCGCCGCCACGAGCAGCACGACGAGCAAGTGTCTCATCACATCACCCTCCGTTGGGGCCGGTAGCCTGCTCAACACACATCGCATCCCTCTCAATCGGTCGATCGCTCCCCCCTTCGCATTCAGGGCGTCCGCATGGACGCCGCTCGTTCGGAGCAGTCCATCCACCGACGGGACTTCGACACCTGATGTAGCACACGGAGGGATTCCTGCAAAGCCCCTTTTTGCCAAGCGCGCCGGCAGAGCGCAAGCCGCCGGCCTTTCCGCCGCATCCCGTACGTCGCAACCTGTGCAACACGTCGAGCACGCGGCCGCGGCGGCCGCTGCCGGTCTGCGTACGCGTCAACGACGCGGGGAGGCGCGCCCTGCTTTGGAACGTCGGTTCGGATCTCGCCGGGGCGGTGTCTAGTGGTAGAGAGCCTTGATGGAGCCCCAGCTCCTGTCCTCCGTCGGCACGGTCGGCTCGCAGTTGCCGTCGGGGGCGACGGTGCAGACACCGAAGTTGCCGGAGAGACCGTGGGAGTTGACCGAGGGGACGCACCAGAAGTCGAGCTCGTTCAGGCAGTCGGCCGCGCTGTTGAGGTCGATCGGGTGCGGGACGACCGAGATGCTCCCCGGCACACCGAGGTAGAGGTAGCTCACCTGGGCGGCCACGAGGATCCCGGTCGCGTCGGGGTACTGGCAGTTCGCTCCCGCCGTGATGGCCCAGCCGTCCACCTCGACGTCGCCGAAGTCGAGGCCGCCGAGGAGGTTCGTCTGCGTGAGCTTGTACCCCGTGAAGGTCCGCTCGAACCCGAAGGCGGCGCCGAGCATGCCGCCGCCGTCCCCGAACTGACCGAAGCAGACGAAGACGTCGAACGTGCCGTTCGTGGGCGGGCACACCTCGTTCACCGGTTCGGTGGAGGTGTCTCCGTCGGTATCGAGGAAGATCGTCAAGTTCTGGTTCTCGATCGCGAACGCCGGGACCGCCAGCGCCGCCACTACCACAGCGATGAGGAACCGTCTCACGACACCATCCCCCTTCCTGGAGGCGGTCCCGTGAATCTCTGTCTCACGACCCGCACGCTCACCCGGATCGGCGGTGCCTCACCGGACCTCCACGGCCCGGGCCCGCCTGACCCTCCGCCCCTGCAAGAAGAAAGGGGCGATGCCCTGAGGGCCCGCCCCTTCCTCGTGTCGCAGCACTGAACGATCGGCTATCGATAGAGAGCCTTGATGCCACCCCAGGTGGAATCCTCGACCGGGCTCTCGGGCTCGCAGTCGCCGTCCGGCGGAGCCGCGCAGGCGCCGAAGCCGCCCGCAGCGCCGTGCGACAGCACCGAAGCGACGCACCAGAAGTCGAGCTCGTTCTGGCAGTCAGCAGCGCTGTTGGCATCGATCGGATGCGGAAGAACCGTGATCGTACCGGGCGTGCCCAGGTACAGGTACTGGCACGTGGCAGCCACGAGGACGCCGTTGGCGTCCGGGTACTGGCAGTTGGCGCCAGCCGTGATGGCCCAGCCGTCGGTCTCGACGTCGCCGAAATCGAGGCCCGGAAGCAGGTTCATCTGGGTCAGCTTGAAGCCGCCAAAGGTCCTGTTGAACATGAAAGCAGCACCGAGCATGCCGCCGCCGTCGCCGAAGCGATCAAAGCAGACGTAGACGTTGAACGTCTCGTTGATGCCGGGGCAGACCTCGTTGACGACGTCGTCGCCCGTATCGTCGTCGGCACTCAGGAAGATCGCCAGCAGCTCGTTCTCACCCGCGAGAGCAGGAACCGCAAGCGCGGCGATCAGGAGAACAACAAGAAGTCTCTTCATTTCCTGTCTCCTCAAACGTCACAAAGATGAGTTAAACGGTCACAGAGCAGTACAGCACCACAAGCGGTAAGTATTTGCTGAGGCACCACCTCCCCCATGGACGTTGGTCACATTCGTTCCATCAAAAGCCTGAGTCGGGAAACAGAACGAAAGCGTCGTGCACACCATCAACGCCACACAACCACGCCCGTACAGACCGCCGGTCAACTAGTGACCGTAGTGAGCCGAGAACAGCGTGAAGTCCTGCAGAGCTACGTTTCCGTCCCAGTTGTAGTCGAGGAGCGGGTCGGTGCCACCGTAGCCACCCGAGAAGAGCGTGAAGTCCTGCAGACTCACCTGGTCATCAAGGTTGTTGTCGAAGGTGATGCAATCCAGGGTGTCACTGTCCGTCAGCACCACGGTGTAGATCTGCACACCGATCGTGATGGTGCCCTGGATGGTCTCGGCACCCTGCACCTCGAAACGGATCTCGCCATTGAGATCGGTCTCCGCATCGACATGGTGGAAGGTGCAGTCGCCACCGGTCACCGTGAAGAAGAAGCTGTTGTACGGAATCCCCTCGATCGGGGTCGTGTCAGCCCTCTTCGCGGTCACCTTGATGTACTCGTAGAGCGGTCCGTCGCCCGCAGGGCACGTCGTCATACCAGGATCCGGCCCAATATCCGCAAAGGAAAGATCGGGGTCCGGAATGCCTGCGGTAGCGACGCCCGTCGCGGCGAGCACCAGCAGTCCTGCCAGCACACCGGCAAGCGTTCTTGACATTTTCCTACCTCCTTACAGACAACTCAGACGCTCTGGGATCGCGCTGACGCCTGCGGGCTTCGTGTATCGTACCGAAGACCCGGCAGGAACATACTCGCTGCGTCGGACCTCCTTTCCGGTTAGATGTCCGGTCGCTGTTGTGGTGTCCGTTCTCGGACCTAGTCCACCTTCACAGCATTATAACACAGGTTCCCTGTATTCCGCAAGGGAAATCCGGCCTGTCTACTCGGGAACCTCCATGAGCCCCCGGCTCCGGGCCACCTCCCCACCGACATGCTTGCCTAACGATGCAAGAACCAGTCCTGTGGGGCTTTGCGCCCGCCCTGGGGCCAAAAAACGGGCTCACCCGATGGCATCGTGGGGGGGCGAGCCCGAATTCGATACCTCACATCCGTATTATACGATATCCGGTCCTGACACGCAAGGGAAATCAGGGGTCTCCGTCGCGTGACAAGTGTCGCAGATGGTGCTGCCTCCGACTCGTACGCGCTAGCGGTAGAGGCTCTTGATCGAGCCCCACGTCGACGCCTCGACGGGGCTAGTGGGCGCATCCATGCCAACGCCGAAGTTGCTGTAGACCGTCCAGAAGTCGAGATCGTTCGGGCAGTCGGCCACGCTGTTGTCATCGACCGGGTGGTTGATGACGGTAATCGTCCCCGGCGTGCCGAGGTACATGTACTGGCACGTGGCAGCCACGAGGTATCCGTTGCCGTCCGGGTACTGGCACTCGGCGCCGGCCGTGATGGCCCAGCCGTCCACCTCGACGTCGCCGAAGTCGAGACCCGGAAGCAGGTTCGTCTGGGTCAGCTTGAAGCCGGTGAAGTCCCTGTCGAACATGAACGCCGCGCCGAGCATACCGCCGCCGGCGCCGAAGTTCTTGAAGACCACGTAGACGTCGAAGGTGCCGTTCACGGCCGGGTCGACCCTGTTCACCTCGGTCGGCGGGCCGGTCGTCGAATCGAGACCGATCATGATGTCGGGATTCTCTCCCGCAAACGCCGTCGTCGCGAGAAGCGCGACGAGCACTACTGACAGCAAGAACCTCATTGTAGTTCCCCTCCTTCATCCAACGAGGTTGAGATCATTCGCACTGGTACTGCGAGCCGGTCAGACTTCGCAGATGGTCGGTCTCTTCCTCACCTCCTTAACGCCCAACCACATTTACGTTCTCTCTCCTCTGGAAACCTGGAGTTACTTGTCCGGTCGGTCTTCGTATTTCAATGGTGGGCGAAACAGGACTCGAACCTGTGACCCCCTGCTTGTAAGGCAGGTGCTCTAACCAGCTGAGCTATTCGCCCGCGTCTCGTCTGCAGCCGGCGCGGACCGTCCCCTCTCACCGCCACCCATCATGATCCCCATGGGAATGACCACGCAGTACCCGGCCACCAGAAGGATCGGAGCCAGCGTGAGCGACCCGGCAGCGAGCGAGTAGAAGCCCGCGGCGATGAGCACGATGCCGCAGGCGAACACTATGAGACTCTTTGGGCTCATTACCATGCCCCTCGTCGCGGCGGCGTCTCCGCCCCCGCGCTCACGCTGCCGATTCCTGCCCGACGCTGCACACTATCAGCCGTTTTCGCCAGAGTCAAGCGAAAACTCCTTGGCTTCGCGCTCGCTTCTGATGCGCTCGCGTGCCTTGACGTGCTCCTGGAACGTGCGACTGAACGTGTGCGTCCCGTCGCCGTTCGCCACAAAGAAGAAGTCCTCGTTTCCGGGGAGCGGGAAGACTGCCGCCTCGATCGACGCTCTTCCCGGATTGCAGATCGGCCCCGGAGGAAGTCCGGACCTCCGGTACGTGTTGTACGGGGAGTCTTCATCCAGATCCGTGTAGTAGAGTTTGCGGCGGTAGTTCCCCGTCGCGTACCGAACGGTCGGGTCGGCCTCCAGCCGCCATCCGCTCTCGAGCCGGTTGTGGTAGACGGCGGAGATCCGCGGGCGCTCGCTGTCGAACATCGCTTCCGCCTCGATGATCGAGGCCAGCGTCACGACCTCGTGCAGGCTCATCTCGAGGGTCTCGGCGCGCGCCGACATGCGCTCGTCGAAGACGCGCCGGGTCTGCGCGACCATCATCTCGATCGCCTCCCTGGCGGTCGTGGTGAGCCTCATGCGATAGGTGTCGGGGTGCAGGTAGCCCTCGAGCGACGGCGCGGTGAGCCCGAGCGACGTGATCATCTCCGGGTCGTGCACGAGATCCATGAACTCGGTCGCGTCGATGGCGAGCACGCTCTCGAGGAGGACGGCGATCTGGGACGCCCTGTAGCCCTCGGGTATCGTCAGGTGGCGGCCCGCTACCTCGCCGTAGCGGATCGCCATCAGGACCTCGAGCTCGGAGAACACGGGACCGAACTCGTACGAGCCGGCCTGGAGCTTGCCGGTGAACCGGAGCCCACGTGCCGCGAGCACGAACTTGTCCGGGTCGCGGGTGATCCCGGCCTCCGAGAGGAGCGACGCGATCTCGCGCAGGCTGGCGCCTTCCGGGACCTCGACGAGGATCCGGGAGTCGATCTCGCGAGTCGAGAGGAACCAGTGCGCCTGGCTCAGGACGACGAAGAGGACGAAGGCCGTCGCCGAGACGATGAGGAGATCGCGGACGAACCAGAGCGCGCGCCTGAACCTCGGCCGCCGCGCGCCAGGACCTGTCTGCCGTCTCCCCACTGTGGCTTCCGGAATCACGAGTCCTCCCTCGAACAACCGCTCAGCCGTATCACGTCGGCGGCGATCCCGTCACCGCCGTGCGTTCCTCTCCGCGTCGAGATAGCCCTGCAGGATCACCGAGGCCGCGAGCTGATCGACCCGTCCCTTCCGTCCCCTGGCCCGCTCCCCTCGCTCCCGCATGACGCGTTCGGCCTCCGCGCTCGAGAGCCGCTCGTCCTGGAGCACGACTCTCGCGCTCGCGGCGTCCTCGATCGCGACCGCGAGCTCCCGTGCCCTGGCGGCGCGCGGACCGACCGTCCCGTCCATCCTGATCGGGTAGCCGACAGCGACGGTGTCGACCTCGTGCTCCTCGACGAGAGCCGCCACGGCCGCCGCTACCGCGCGGTCGCCCTGGATCTCGAGCGTCGGGAGCGGCCTCGCGAGGAAGCGCTCCTCGTCGCTCACGGCGACCCCGACACGCGCCTCACCGGGATCGATGCCGATGACGCGGCCGCGCTCCCCCTTGGGAAACCTCACGAGCGACAGTAGCGCCGCGAAGTCCTCGGGCAGCGGAGAGACGAAACGCATCTTCTCCCCCGTCGTCGGGTGATCGAAGGTGAGCTCGCGAGCGTGGAGCGCCTGACGCCCCGCGGCCGAGTTCAGCCGCTTCGCCTCGCGACGGTAGTGGGGAGCCACCTCGTCGAACGAGCTCTTGATCCCTCCGTAGTCACCGTCGCCGATCACGGGGTGGTGCAGGTGCGCCAGGTGGACGCGGATCTGGTGCGTCCTCCCGGTCTTCGGTCGGATCTCGACGAGGCTCGCAAACGGGAACGTCTCCCGCACCTTCCACGCCGACGAGGCCGCCCGTCCGTCCGCCACCACCGCCATGCGCTTCCTGTCCGAGCGCCTCCTCCCGATCGGCTCCTCGATCGTCCCCTTGGCCTCGGGAAGGCTCCCCCACACGATGGCGAGGTAGGTCTTCCCGACCCTCCGTGCCTCGAAGGCCGCGGCGAGCTCGCGGTGCGCCCGGTCGGTCCGGGCCACCACGATGAGGCCCGTCGTGTCGCGGTCGAGCCGGTGGACGATGCCCGGCCGGAGATCGCCCCCGACCTGCGAGAGCGTGCCGCCCCGGCCGAGGAGCGCATTCACGAGGGTCCCTGTCGTCGCCCCTGGTGCTGGATGGACGACCATCCCGACCGGCTTGTTCACGACGACGATGTCGCCGTCCTCGTAGACGACGTCGAGCGGGATCGACTCCGGCTCGGCCTTGAGCGCCGCAAGTTCGGGGACGTCGGCCTCGATCACGTCACCCGGAGCGACCTGCGCGCTCGGTTTCACGTGCTTGCCGTTCAGCGTCACCCGTCCGCCCAGGATGATCTCCTTCGCCCGCGTCCTCGAGAGGTCGGGAGCGTGGACTCCGAGGTAGTGGTCCAGCCTGTCCGGCAGGCCGTCCTCGGGAACCACGAGAACGATCTCGGTCTTCATGACGCCTCTCATTCCCCGGCAGCTTCGGGCGGTTCACCAGTGGGGCGCGACAGGAAGATCAGGTTGAAGGCGAGCAGGACGACGCCGATCGAGATGGCGCTGTCCGCGACGTTGAAGGAGGGCCAGCGCACGTGGGCGAAGCCGAGGTCGATGAAGTCGACGACGGCTCCGAGCCGGATGCGGTCCACGAGGTTGCCGACCGCACCTCCGAGGATGAGGCCGAAGGCGAGCTGCTCCCAGCGCCGCATCTTCGCGATCTCGCGGCGGAACACGACGATCGCGATCGACGCCACGAGGGAGATCACGATGAACCAGGTGCTGCGGCCCCTCAGCAGTCCGAAGGCCGCGCCGGTGTTCTCGGTCCGGGTGAGCCGGAAAAACGAGCCCAGGACGTCGCGGGACTCGCCCATCCGCATGGTGGCCACGACGACCCGTTTGAGGATCTGATCGAGGGCTACGACAACGAGGGCGGTCGCGAATGTCCTGAGCTGTCCCCTGGGAACTCCCCCGGAACTAGCGCTCGAGCGATCCATTCTCCTCGGCCTTCTTGCATTCGATACAGAGACGCGCGTGGGGCACGACCTCGAGTCGCGGCTTCTTGATCGTCTTCTCGCACCCCTGGCAACACCCGTACGACCCGTCCCGGACCCGCACCAGCGCCTCGTCGATGTGGTAGAGCAGCCTGCCCTCGGCGGAGGCCATGTGGTAGGCCTTCTCGCGCTCCTGGGCATCGCTCGCCTGATCGGCCATGTGGACCGAGTAGGCCGAGAGGTCACCCGCCGCGTCTCGCTGGGAGTTGTTGAAGATCTTGTCCTCGAAGTAGCCCAGTTCCTTGAGCAGCTTCATGCGCTCCTCGATGAGCCTCTCTTCGAAGTGCTTGAGGTCCCGCTTGTTCACCTGTCACCTCCGCCTCGCGAGCTCCGGGATCCTGCCGGGTCTCGTCATCTGATCCGCTCGACAGCAATCCTCGCCCACTCGCCGTTCACGTCCCACTCCTTGTGGAGCTCGCCTGCCTCCTTGCTCTCCTCGATGCTGTCCGCCAGTGTCTCCCCTGCAACCCTGGAGGCAAATCGATCCACCGCGGCCTTGAGCCGCGGTCCGGCCTCGTAGTACACGCGGATCCTGTCGACCACGTCGAAGCCGGCTTCCTTCCTCATGAACTGAATCTTGTTGATCATCTCCCGGGCGAAGCCCTCGTCCCTGAGATCCTCCGTGATGCTCGTGTCGAGCGCCGCCGTGACGTCGCCGTCCGACTGCACGGCGAGCCCGGGCTTCGCGACCGTCTTGATCTCGACGTCCGACGGTTCCACCACGGCCCCGTCCTCCCCCACCGCGACGGTCACCGGCTTCCCGGCGGCCAGCACGGCGACCTCGTCCGCAGGCAGACCCTTGATCGCCTCGGCAACGACGTTGACGTCCTTCCCGTGCTTCGGACCGAGCGCCGGAAAGACCGGTATCGCCTTCGCCTCGGCGAGCTCGGTCGCGTCGGCCCACTCCATCGCCTTGACGTTGAGCTCCGCGAGGATGAGGTCCTCGAGCTGCGCCACGCCCTTCCGCTTCGCCGACGACACGCCCGCGACGAAGAGCGTCGACAGCGGCTGCCGGACCTTGATGCCGGCCGTGTTCCTCGCCGCGCGCCCGAGGGCGACGACGGTCCTGGCTGTCTCCATCGCGTTCTCGAGGCCCTCGTCGATCGCTCCCGCGGGCGCCTCCGGGAACTCGCAGAGGTGCACGCTGTCGGGCCCGTCGAGCTTCCCGCCCTCGCGGAGCCGCCCGTAGATGGCTTCCGACAGGAAGGGGGCCGCCGGGGCGATGGCCTTGACGGTCGAGGTGAGGACCTCGTGCAGCGTCGAGTACGCCGCCTTCTTGTCGTCGTCCATCTCGCCCTTCCAGAAGCGCGAGCGAGAGAGTCTGACGTACCAGTTGGAGAGGTCCTCGATCACGAACGCCTGCAGCCGCCTCAGGGCCTTGGTGATGTCGTAGGCGTCCATGCTGCGGTTCACGGCCGCGACGGTCGACGCCGCCCGCGAGACGACCCACCGGTCGACCGTCGGACGCGCCTCCAGCGGAACGTGGTGCTCCCCCGGATCGTAGCCGTCGATGTTCGCGTAGAGCGAGAAGAAGCTGTAGGTGTTCCTGAGCGTGTCGAGGAACTTCCCCGCCACCTCCTTCACGCCGTTCTCGTCGAACTTGGTCGGGAGCCACGGTGGGCTCGTCGATATGAAGTACCACCTCAGAGCGTCCGCGCCCTCGCGCTCCATGATCGCGAACGAGTCCGCGATGTTCCCGACCGACTTCGACATCTTCTTGCCCTCGAAGTCGAGAACCATGTCGTTCACGACGCAGCGCTTGAACGAGGACTCCCCGGACACGATCGTCGAGATCGCCAGGAGCGAGTAGAACCACCCGCGCGTCTGGTCGACGCCCTCGGCGATGAAGTCGGCCGGGAAGTGCGCCTCGAACGTCTCGACGTTCTCGAAGGGCCAGTGCCACTGCGCGTACGGCATGCTTCCCGTGTCGAACCAGCAGTCGACGACCTCGGGCGTGCGGGTCATCGTGCCTTCGCACTTCCCGCACGAGAGGTGGATGCCGTCGACCACGGGCTTGTGCAGATCGATCTCGCCGTCGATCCCGTCGATCGCGCGGCTCTTGAGCTCGTCGATGCCGCCGATCGACTCCATCTCGCCGCACGCGTCGCAGATCCAGATGTTCAGGGGCGTGCCCCAGTAGCGGTCGCGCGAGATGGCCCAATCGACGTTGTTCTCGAGCCAGTCGCCCAGGCGGTTCAGGCCGATCTCCTTCGGGTGCCAGTCGATCTCGCGGTTGATCCTGATCATGTCGTCCTTGAACTGCGTCGTGCGGACGTACCAGGAGTCCCGCGCGTAGTACACCAGCGGCGAGTTGCACCGCCAGCAGAAGGGGTACGTGTGGACGATCGTCCCGCTATCGTAGAGGAGGCCGCGGGACTTCAGATCCTCGAGGATGAGGGGGTCGGCGTCCTTGATGAACATTCCGGCCCACGGCGTGACCTCCGGCGTGAGCTTTCCGGCCTCGTCGACCGGCTGCACGAACGGGAGGTCGTGCTCGCGGCCGACCCGGTAGTCGTCCTCGCCGAACGCCGGCGCGATGTGGACGATGCCGGTCCCGTCCTCGAGCGTGACGAAGTCGCCGCTGATGACGTAGTGGCCGCGCCGGTCGATCGGAACGAACGAGTAGAGCGGCTCGTACTCCTTCCCCATGAGGTCGAGGCCCATCGACGTCCCGACCACCTCGTACTCGTCCTTGATCACGGGGAGGAGCGCCTCCGCGAGGATGAGTTTCTCGTCGCCGAGCTTGATCGTGACGTAGGTCTCGGTCGGCGCCACGGCGAGCGCGACGTTCGAGATGAGAGTCCACGGGGTCGTCGTCCAGACGAGGAACGACGTGTCGGGCGTATCCTTGAGCCGCATGCGGACGAAGACCGACGGGTCCTCCGCGTCGGCGTAGCCCTGCGCGACCTCGTGGCTCGACAGCGGGGTGCCGCAGCGGGGGCAGTACGGCAGGATCTTGTGCCCCTTGTAGACGATCCCCCTGTCCCACATGACCTTGAGGATGTGCCAGACCGACTCGACGTAGTCGTTCGTGCACGTGACGTACGGATCAGAGAGGTCGATCCAGTACGCCATCCGCCTCGTCAGGCGTTCCCACTCGTCCTTGTAGGTGAAGACGCTCGACAGGCAGCTCTCGGCGAACCTGGCGACACCGTACTTCTCGATGTCCTCCTTGCTCTCGAGGTTGAGCTGCTTCTCGACGCCGATCTCGACGGGGAGGCCGTGCGTGTCCCAGCCGGCCTTCCGCTCCACCAGGAACCCCTGCATCGTCTTGTACCGGCAGACGATGTCCTTCACGGTCCTGGCGAGGACGTGGTGAGCGCCGGGGTGGCCGTTCGCGGTCGGCGGCCCCTCGTAGAAGACGAAGCGCTGCCGATCGGCGCGTGCCTCGACGCTCCGCTCGAACGTGCGGTCGCTCTCCCATTGCTCGAGGATCTCGTGCTCGAGCGCCGGCAGCGTCTGTTCCTTCGGAAACTCTCTGTAAGCCATCTCTCCATCCCCCCGTCGGGGGCCCTCCGTGGCCGGCTCGGCGCCCCGACGAATGCGTCGGGCGCGCGAGCGGCCCGACTACATCTTCTCGATCATCCGGAACACGAGCTGCGTGAGCTTCGGCTCGGCCGCCCGGGCGATCTTGAGTATCGCTCCGTGGCTCGCCGGCTCGAGCGCGTCCGGCAGGCACAGGTCGGTGACGACGGCGAAACCCGCCACGCGCATCTTCCCGTGGATGGCGACGATGTTCTCGGCCACCATCGACATGCTGACTACGTCCCCGCCGATCATCTTGAGGAACCGGTACTCGGCTGCCGTCTCGAGGTTCGGTCCCGCGACGCCCACGAAGACGCCCTTCCGCAGCTGGATCCGCTCCTCGAGCGCGATCTCCTCGGCGAGCCTGACGTACTCGCGGTCGTAGGGCTGCGACATGTCCGGGAACCTGGGCCCAAGGCTCTCGTCGTTGGGCCCGATGAGCGGGTTGTCGCCCGTCAGGTTGATCTGGTCGACGATCGCGACGATGTCGCCCTTCTCGTGGAGGGGGTTCATGCCGCCGGCAGCACACGTCAGGATGAGCTTCTTCGCTCCGAGGGCGCGGAAGACGCGGATCGGGAACGTCACCTCCTGCATCGTGTAGCCTTCGTAGTAGTGGACGCGGCCGTTCATGAGCGCGACGCGCCTGCGCCCGATCTTGCCGAGCACCAGTTCGCCCGCGTGGCCCTCGACGCCCGACTTCGGGAAGTGCGGGATCTTGTCGAAGGGGATCGTGGCCTCCACTTCCATGTGCGACGAGAGGTTGCCCAGGCCGCTCCCGAGCACGACGGCCACCTGGGGCTTCAACGCGGTCTTCTTCCTTATGTAGTAGACCGCCTTGTCGATCTTCTGCGACTGGGTCAGCACCTTGGCCATGATGAACCTCCCTGACTCCTCTGCGTATCCGGCGCCGCTACTGCAGGCGCACGGCGAGCTGCTCGAGCGAACGGACCAGGAACTTCTGCACGAAGTAGAGCGCGAAGAACGCCACGATCGGTGTCAGGTCGAAACCGCCCTGCACGAGAAACGGCAGTCGGCTCCTGAGCCACCCGAGGAGGGGATCGGTGATCCTCCTCAGGAACACGATGAACTGGTTGCGCGATCTCGGCGCAAACCAGGAGATGACGACCACGGCGAAGAGCGCCAGGATGTAGAGGAAGAGCGCCAGGTCGATGATGCCCGCCAGCGCGTTCACGAAGTTCCCGATCACGAACATCGAACCTCCCCGATCGTCGTCGCCGGCGCCGTCGGCCGGCTGGCCCTCGCGTCAGTCTCTCTCTCCGAAGATCGCCCGTCCGACCCTGACGATCGTCGCGCCCTCCTCGATCGCCACCTCGAAATCGTTGGTCATCCCCATCGAGAGGTGGTCCATCGAGACCCCGGGTATGACCTTCTCCTCGACGGCGTCCCTGACCTCCCGGAGCTGCCGGAAGCACGGTCGGACGTCTTCCGGGTCCGGAAGGAAGGCGCCGATCGTCATGAGACCCCGGACCCGGATGCCGCCCAGGTCGGCGATCTCCCCGATCGTCTCGACCGCCTCCTCGGGCGGAAGCCCGTACTTCGAATCCTCGCCCGAGGTGTTCACCTCGACGAGGACGTCGATCGAGAGCCCCCCTGCCTCGCACCGGGTCGAGATCTCCCGAGCGAGCCTGAGACTGTCGACCGACTGGATCACGTCGAAGAGCTCGAGCGCCTTCCTGACCTTGTTGGTCTGAAGGTGCCCGATCAGGTGCTTCTCGACCGCCGGAAGCCCGCTTTCGAACTTCCGTTCGGCCTCCTGCACGCGGTTCTCACCGATGACGGTGATCCCGGCCGCGATCGCCTCAGCGATCGCCGGCGGCTCGACCGTCTTCGTCACCGCCACGAGGGTGATCTCGTCGGGCTCCCGCAGCGCACGCTCGGCCGCGGCCCCGATCCTCTCCCTCACATGGTCGACGTTCTCCCGAATCCCCATGGCGGGCCGCCTCCGCTCCGTCCCCATTGGAATCATGTATTATAGCCTCCCCGACCCGGCCCGGCAACGTCAAAACCGGGCGACGCTCCGGGCGGCGGGGCTGGGAAAGGCCCGCCGGATGGGCCTTCCCGGGGCGCGGTCGCTCTCCCTGGGGCCCTGTGGCCCCGTGGCGGGGCGTTGTCGCTTGCGCTGGCGGGAGCCCGGATGCTACCCTCTTTGGGACCGATTGCAGCCCCTGTGCCCCGAGAAGGCCTGCGGCCAGGGCCCGCCGGCAGCGACCGGCCCGAAGGCCCCGGCCTCTCCGTCTTCGAGGGACACACGGGAACCGGGACACGGGAACTGGGAGACGGGACCGAGGAGCCCACGATGCCCCAAGGAAGCACGCCCGACTGGAAGCCACGCGTGATCGTCTTCTGCTGCAACTGGTGCGCTTACGCCGGCGCCGATCTGGCGGGCGTCTCGCGCTTCAGGATCACGCCCCACTTCCGCGTCGTGAGGACCATGTGCTCCGGCCGCGTCGACCCCGAGCTCATCCTCGAGGCGTTCGTCCACGGCGCCGACGGGATCATGGTCGCGGGATGCCACCCCGGCGACTGCCACTATCTCGAAGGGAACTACCGGGCGATGCGGCGCGTTCGTTTCCTCCAGAGCCTCCTCGGAGGCATGGGGATCGAGCCCGAACGGCTCAGCCTCGAGTGGGTCTCCGCGGGCGAGGGCGTGCGGTTCGGCGAGGTGATCGACGCGTTCGTGGGGAAGGTCATGGCGCTCGGACCGAGTCCCCTGGGATCCGGTTCGAAGAAGATCGCGAAGGGAACCGAGGTCGAGGGTACACCCGCCCGGACGGCGGAAGCGGCGGGCGCCTGACGCGCTGAGGGGCGGCGCTGACGGCCCGCGCGTCGCGGCGGCGGAACGACTCGAGCCGCAGAACGACAACGACAGAACAAGAGGGGGGAACTCGGCGGGAGCTCCCCCCTCTTCTTGTTTCGGGCGCCTTCGCCCGATGTCTACTGAACCTTCCTGAACACGCAGCTGACCACCGTACGGTCGTTCCCGCCCATCGAGATCATGAGCCCGTAGGGCGTCCTGGGCTCGATCTTCTGGCCGTCGGGCTTCCCGGTGAACTGCATGCAGATGTCCGCCGCCTGCCGGACGCCGGTCCCGCCGGTGTAGTGGCCGTAGCCGATCAGCCCACCGGAGAGGTTCACCGGGATCTCGCCGTCGGGAGCGGTCTTTCCCGACGCCACGAAGTCGGGCGACTCGCCGTAGCCGCAGAACCCGGCGGCCTCGAGCGCGAGCATCCCGCCGATCGTGAAGCAGTCGTGCACCTCGAGCATCCCGATGTCCGAGGTGGTCACGCCGGCCATGTCCATCGCCTGCTTGACGGCGCGGGCGGTCGTCGTGAGCTTCGTCTGGTCCTCGGGGTCCTTCGAGATGTCCGCCACGACCTGGCCGTATCCGACCAGCTCGACGGCGTCGCTCTTGTCGACTCCGAGCTTCTTGAGCCCCTCCTCCGACGCGAAGATCACGGCGGACGCTCCGTCGGAGACCTTCGAGCAATCGTAGACGTTGATGTGCCCGCAGAACGCGTTCGCGTTGCAGGGGCTCATGCCCGCCGCGTAGAGGTCGTCGATCGAGTTGTGGTACTCCTGCGCCTTGGGACACTGCCGGGCGTTCAGGATCGCCCGCTCGTACCACCTCGCCATGCCCTCGCGCGTCCGCTCGGCGCCGAACTTCCCCTGCGCCGCGCAGGAGCGGTCGGAGAACTTCGCCGGGAAGAAGTAGGCGTGTCCTTCCTTCCGCTGGGACGCGTAGTGACCCGCCCCGGCGAGGATGTCGGCGCCGTAGATCGCCTTCACGGTGTTCTGCACCTCGACGCCGACGGTGAGGACGCTGTCGGCCATCCCCGACATCAAGAACTTCGCCGCCGTCGTGAGCCCGAGACCGCCCGAGCCGCAGGCGCCCTCGACCCGCACGAGCGGCTTGTACTCGAGCTTCGGGTCGATCATCGGCATCACGGCAGCGAGGTTTCCCTGCTTGTTGAACCGAGCAGCCATGAAGTTCGCGATGACGCCCTCGTCGATGTTCGACGGATCGTTCACCTGCGCGAGCGCCCCCTGCCCCGCCTCTTTGATGTAGTGCTCGAGTCCCGGACGCGGCTTCTTGGGGTGGAACTCCTTCCTGCCCGAGCCCAGGGAGATCGTGTTGTAACCTGCCGTCGCGTAGACGGGCTTCGTCATTCTGCTCATCGCGTCCCTCCCACCTTGTCGATCATGAGCTCGGCGTATTCGTTGACGGGCCCGTACAGGTGGTAGAACCCGTTCACAATGACCCCGTTCACGACGTCGACGGAGCTTGCGACGCCGTCGCTGACGAGTCTCTCCCCGATCTCCTTCGACCTCACGAGGGTCCCCCGCGCCAGCTTCGCGCCGAGCGTGTCGGTCGTCGAGAGCGCCTTGAAGTAGGTCGAGAGCTTGTCGTCCTTCGCCGGGTCCATGAGAAGCGCGCGCCAGGCCGCGTGACCGGCCGGATACGCGCCGATCTTCTCGTCGAGCTTCTTCGTCCAGTCGCCTTCCGCGAAGAGCGCGTAGCCGCCCTTCGAGAGATCGTAGACGCCGGCGACCCTGCCACCATCGTACTTGAGGACGCCGTCCTTCTGTGCGCCGGACGCGTACTGGCCGCCCAAGACACCCTTCGCGGCCAGGCGTTCGAGGAGGTCGTCCTTGAGCGTCTCGCCGTCGATGTGCTCGGTCATGACCATCATGATGAACCGGCAGACGTCGACGCCGACGTAGTCGATGAGCTGGAAGATCCCCATCGGCCGGACGAGGAGGTCCTGGCTCACCTTGTTGACGACGTAGACCGCCTCGGCCTCCGTCATCGACTCCTCGGACATCAGCCGCTTCACCTCGGACGTCGCGTGGAGGATGTCCCGCATGAAGTGCCCGTTCCCGATGAAGCCCGCGATGTCGTTTGCCGGGAAGACTTTCTTCCCGAGCCGCTTCGCGATGTCGCCGCCCATCTTCACCAGGTCGGGCTGGGTCGACTTCGTCGTGATGAGCTCGAGGAGCCTCTGCACCGCCGGCGGATTGTAGAAGTGGTAACCGATGATGCGGCCCCCGAGTCCGGCACCTTCGTCGAGCACGCCGATCGGGATCGACGAGGTGTTCGTGAAGTAGTACGTCTCGGGGCCGCACAGCGCATCGATCTTCCTGAGGACGTCGAACTTGATGCCCTTGTCCTCGATGATCGCCTCGAAGACGAGCTTCGCGCCCTTCAGCGTCTCGAGCGTCGTGCTCGGACGGGCCACCGAGATCGAGTCGTCGACGAACGCGGCGATGATGTCGTAGTTCTCGACGAGATCGGCGCGGCCCGCGTAGAGGTCCCTCAAGGAGACGGCGCTCTTCTCGGCGGCCTTCGTGAGCTGCGTCCGAAGATACCCCATGAGCCCCGTGAGCGCTTCCTGATTGACGTCGACGAGATGCAAGACGTAGGTGCGGTCCTTGTTCTCTGGCTTGAGCTTCTGCCTGGCCATCTCCTGCGCGAGGAGGAGGGCGATCCCGCTGCCCATCTTCCCCGCTGCGCCCAGGACGGCCACGTTCTCGAGCCGGGTGTCAAGATCCATGCGTCACTCCTCTCACTGGATGTCCAGATCCGGTGTCATGTCGCTTCGCGCTCTCTATATATAACGAGCTTCCGTGTTCGAACGTCTTCTCACTGCCGGTCCGGTCCGCCGCCGGGCCTGGCCATGGCTTCATCCGGAGAGACGCCCTCGGCCTCGAGAGGCTCCCCGGGATCGAAGCAGTGCCGGCAGCGCGCCTCGTACGCCTCCGATGCGCCGACGACCACGCGCTCCCTCGACGGGATGATGCGCTGCGTCCGGTTCGCGGGCTTCCCGCACTTCATGCAGACGGCGAGCGTCTTCGTGATGTACTCGGCGACCGCGAGGAGTGCGGGCATCGGCTCGAACGGTCTCCCGAGGTAGTCCTGATCGAGGCCGGCAACGATCACGCGGACGCCCGACTCCGCGAGCGTCTCGCAGACCTCCACGAGATCGGGACCGAGGAACTGCGCCTCGTCGAGCCCGATCACCTGGACGTCCGGCCCGACGTAGTCGAGGACCTCGCGCGCGTCGCTCACGCGGATCGACTCGATCCGGCGCTCGTCGTGCGAGACGATGTCGTCGTCGTCGTAGCGGTCGTCGATCCTGGGCTTGAACGCGAGGACCTTCTGCCTCGCGATCTTCGCGCGCCGGAGCCTGCGGATGAGCTCCTCGCTCTTCCCCGAGAACATGCTCCCGCAGATGACCTCGATCCAGCCCGTGTTGTCGTGCCTGTCGGTCATGGTTGACTCCTGGATGCCGCGGAGTTTGCCGGGGCCGCGGCGCTGAGTGTCACGGGTCCGGTCGGCCCGTCAGGGTTCGGCGTGAGCGTCACGGGTCCGGCGTGAGCGTCACGTCCCCGTGCCAGATCTCCTCGCGGCGACCCTCCGCTTCGATCACGAGGGCGCCACCGTCCGAGATGTCGACGACCTTCCCCGAGCGCCGCTCCCCCCCGCTCTCGACCTCGATGCTGCCGCCGAGCGTCGTCGAGAGGGTCCGCCACCGCTCGCGCATCGCCGGGAACCCTCCCGTCACGTAGCGGCGGTAGTCCTCTTCGAACTGCGTCAGGATCGCGGCGAGCAACGCGTCGCGATCCGGGGTCGCGCCCGTGAGGATCCTGATCGATGTCGCCCTCCCGCGAAGCTCCGGCGGGAAGTCGTCCTCATCCTGGGCGACGTCGATCCCGATCCCGACGACCGCGCTCTCGACCGGGTCGCCGACCGTCTCGCCGGACTCGACGAGCACGCCGCCGAGCTTCCTGCCGCCCGCGACGAGGTCGTTCGGCCACTTGACGCCGATCTCGACGCCCGTGATCGTCCGGAGCGCGTCGGCCACGGAGATCGCGGTCACGACGGAGAGCGGTGCGACTCGATCCACGGGAAGGCCCGGGGAGAGTAGGATCGACACCCAGATGCCCATCCCCGCGGGCGAGTCCCACGTGCGGCCCGAGCGGCCGCGCCCGCCGGTCTGCTCGTCGGCCAGGACGACCGTGCCCTCGGGCTCGCCCCGCGCCGCCAGCTCCCAGCAGACGGCGTTCGTCGAGGCGACGGAACCGTACCGATGGATCCTCCGTCCGATGAACCTCGTCGTGAGACCGAGGTCGCGCTCCGACGCGCGCTCTGACGTCACCTGGCTCATCCGCAGGAGTACCTCGTTCGACCCGAGAGGCTCCCCACCTGGCAGATCCGGTCTTCGGCCACGACGTTCGCGGCCTCGGCCGTGCTGATCTTCCGCTCGCGAGAGAGCGCGAACACCTTCTTGAGAACGAGGTAGATGTTCTCGGAGCGGCGCTTCGCGCGATCCTCCGAGAACCCGGCGATCTCCTCCGTTACGGCGATGATCGCGCCGGCGTTGAAGACGAAGTCGGGGGCGTAGAGGATCCCACGCTCGGCGAGGATCCCGACGTGCGCCTCCTCGACGAGCTGGTTGTTCGCGAGCCCGGCCACGATCCGGCACCTGAGCCGCGGGATCGTGTCGGGACCCAGGACCTCACCGACCGCGCACGGGCTCCAGATGTCGCACTCGACGTCGTAGATCGCGTCGGGATCGACCACGTCGATCGCGAGCTCCTCGCGCACCCGGTCGGCGACCGCCGGGCTGATGTCGCTCCCTACCACCCTCGAGCCCTCGCGGAGGAGCTGCCGCGCGAGTTCCGAGCCGCCGCGCCCCAGGCCCTGGATCGCGACCGTGAGCCCCGTAAGCTCAGGCTCCCTCCCCATCTCCTCGAGACAGGCCCTGAGCCCGTGGAGCGCCCCGTGCGCCGTGACCGGCGAGGGGTCGCCGCACCCTCCGTAGGCCTCGTGCAGGCCGACGACGTGATCGGTCGCGACCTTGATGATCTGCATGTCCTCGACGTCGGTCCCGAGGCCCTGCGAGGTGATGTACCGGCCGTTCAGGCTCGCGATCTGCCGCCCGAGCGCGCGGAAGAGCGCCTCGCTCTTGTCCTTCTCGGGATCGCCGATGATCACGGCGGCGCCGCCGCCGAAGTTCAGACCCGCCGCGGCGGCCTTGTAGGTCATCCCGTGCGAGAGCCGGAGGGCGTCCTCGAGCGCGTCCTCCTCGCGGTCGTACTCGCGCATGCGCGTTCCGCCGATGGCGGGACCCAGCACCGTGCTGTGGATCGCCACGATGCCGCGGAGCCCCGCGACCTCGTCGAAGGCGAACGCGACCTGTTCGTGCTCGAGCTCCTCGAGAGCCTTGAAGATGTCCATCTCCGTCTCCGATCGGCGCGGCGGGCGCCGCGCGCCGGGGCTGGTTCCTCCGGCCGCGCGCCCCCACGGGGCTATTCCTTCTTCTTCCGGAGCCAAGAGGGCTCCCTCTTCTCGAAGAACGCCTCAATGCCTTCCCGGGCGTCACCGATCCCGAAGCAGAGCCCGAACGCCTCCGCCTCGTGCGCGCCCCCGGTCTCGAGGTCGACGCCCGCGCCCTTGTTGATGCACGCCTTGACGAGAGCGATCGCCGCGGGACCGCGCGATGCGATCTTCTCGGCCATCGCCTTCGCGGCGTCCAGAAGCTCGTCGGGCTCGACGACCTTGTTGACGAGGCCGTACGAGAGCGCCGTCTGCGCGTCGATCGGATCGCCGAGCAGGATGAGCTCCTTGGCCCGCCCGAACCCCACCAGCCTCGGAAGCCGCTGCGTCCCGGCGAACCCGGGCGTCACGCCGAGCTTGACCTCGGGGTGCCCCATCTTCGCCTTCGTGGAGGCGATGCGGATGTCGCACGCCATCGCGATCTCGAGCCCGCCGCCCAGCGCGAACCCGTTCACCGCCGCGATGACCGGCTTCGACAGGTTCTCGATGACCGAGAACGCAGTCTGCCCGAGCCTCGACGCCTCCCTCGCCTCCATGCCCCCCATCTTCGAGAGCTCAGCGATGTCGGCCCCGGCGACGAACGCCTTGCCGGCGCCGGTCAGGACGACCGCGCCGACCTCGTCGTCCGCCTCGATCTCCTTCATCGCGTGGATGAGCTCTTCCATCGTCTCGCCGTTCAGGGCGTTCATCGCTTCGGGCCGGTCGATCGTGACGATCGCCGTGAGCCCGTCCTTCTCGATGCTGATGTTCTTGAAGGCCATCTCTTCTCCCTTTGTGCAACGACTCCGGTTCCGCGTGGGCTCTCAGAGCTCGATGGTCGCCTCTTCGACGGTCTCGGGGTAGATCTTCGCCTCCTCCTCGCCGCGGAGCACCCGCAGGCAACCGAGCGCCAGGGCTTCGAGCTCGTCCTCTCCCGGGACCAGCACTACGTCCGCGATCGAGCCGACGCGCTTGCGTATGCCCTCGGTGATGACTCCGGACTTCGCGAGCCCTCCCGTCAGCACGATCGCGTCGACGTCGCCCCTGAGGACCGTCGCCATCGCCCCGACCTCCTTCGCGATTTGGTAGACCATCGCGTCGAGGATGCGGGCCGCGCGCTCGTCGCCGTTCCCGGCGCGGGCCTCGACCTCCTTCGCGTCCTTCGTTCCGAGGTAGGCCATGAGCCCGCCCTGGCCGACGAGCTTCTTCTTGAGCTCGTCATGCTCGTAGTCCCCCGAGAAGCACAGCTTGAGGAAATCGACCGTCGGGAGCGACCCCGCGCGTTCGGGCGTGAACGGCCCCGCGTGAATCGCGTTCGAGACGTCGATCATCCTCCCCTTCCTGATGGCGACGACACTGATCCCGCCACCCAGGTGCGCGACCACGAGGTTCGTGTCGGCGAGCTTGTTCCCGAGCTTCGTCGCCACCGTTCGCGCGGTCGCCTTGACGTTCAGGGCGTGGACCTGGCTTGTTCTTCTGATCTCGGGAATGCCCGAGTAGCGCGCGACGATGTCCAGCTCGTCGACGCAAGGCGGGTCGACGATGAACGCCTGGATGCCGAAGTCCCAAGCGATCCCGTAGGCGAGCACGGCGCCGAGGTTCGACGGGTGCTCCTCCGTCTTCTCGTCCCGCGCGTCCGCGATCATCGCCTCGTTGACACGATACGTGCCGCTGACGGTGGGCTGGAAGAGGCCGCCCCGCCCGACGACGGCAGTGAGCGAGCTCAGCGATACGTCGCTGTCAGCGAGGAATTCGAGGATCAGTCCCTTGCGGTACTCGTACTGACCCCACACCTTCGGGTATTGGGCGAGTTCGAGGGCGCTGTGCTCGACGGCGTCGTGGAAGAGGCAGTTTTCTCCCTCGAAGACCGCGAGCTTCGTCGACGTCGACCCGGGGTTCAGAACGAGTATGAGCTCCTTGCCCTTCTTCGTTTCGTCCATCGCTTCCCTCTTCCCGATCCGTTCGCGCGCGGGGCGTCCTCAGTCGGGGCGCCCGCCGCGGAGGCGAATCAGTATCCCCTCTCCTTGTAGACCTCGCGCTGGATGAGGAACTGCATGATCTCGGCGGTCCCGCCGCCGATCGGCATGAGCCTCGCGTCGCGGAAGAGCTGCTCGGTCTTGCTCTCCTTCATGTAGCCGATGCCGCCCAGGATCTGGACCGCGTCGTAGCAGATCTCCTGCGCGGCGTTGCACGCGAAGAGCTTCGCCGACGCGCCCTGGCGGCTCGCCGGGAGTCCCTTCTCGATCATGCGCGCGGTCTGGAGCGTCAGGAGCCGGGCCGCGTCGATCTTGACGGCCATGTCGGCGATCTTGAAGCTCACGCCCTCGAACATCCGAATCTGCCGTCCGAACTGCTCGCGCTCGGTCGAGTGCTTGACGGCGAACTCGAACGCGGCGCGCGAGTAGCCGACGGCCCCCGCCGCGAGCGATGTGCGCTCGGTGTCGAGCTCGTCCATGAGGATCGCGAACCCCTTGTTCTCCTCGCCGAGGAGCGCCGAGGCCGGGATCCGCGCCCTTTCGAACTTGAGGTGCGAGACCTTGAGCCCGTTCATCCCCATGAGGTCGTAGTCCTTGACGACGCTGAAGCCCGGGTTGTCGGCCTCGAAGATGAACGCGCTCATCCCCTTTCGCGCCTTGACCGACGGATCGGTCACGGCGAAGAGGAGGATGAAGTCGGCCAGGCTGCCGTTCGTGATGAACCGCTTCTCGCCGTCGATGACGTAGTCGTCGCCGACCTTGACCGCCCGCGTCTTCATGCCGGCCGTGTCGGAGCCGACGTCGGGTTCCGTGATCCCGATCGCCCCGATCTTATCGCCCGTGATGATCGACGGCAGGTACGTCTTCTTCTGCTCGTCGCTCCCGAACTTGTAGACGGGCGGGGCGAAGTAGACCGACGTCACGCCGCGCGTCACGTCGAGCATCGGGCAGACCGCGGAGATCTCCTCCGCGATGATCGTCTCGGCGACCATCCCGAGCCCCGTGCCGCCGTACTCGGGAGGCAGGAGGGCGCCCATGTACCCCGCCGCGCCGACCTTCTTGAGGAGTTCCCGCGGGTACTCTCCGCTCTCCTCGATCGCGTCGGCCTCGGGAGCGACCACCGTCTCCGCGAATTCCCTCACCTCTTCCCGGAACGCGTTTTCCTCGTCGGTGTAGAGGACGCTCAGCATGGTGCTTCCTTTCGTTCGCGCGCTCTATCCTTCGGAATCGCCGGGTTCGATCTCGACCATCGCCTCGGTCGTGCCGACCGAGTCGCCCGCCGCCACGCTCACCTTCGCGACCAGGCCTGCGATCGGCGAGCGGACGTTGTGCTCCATCTTCATCGCTTCGACGATGACGAGGCTCTGTCCCACCGCGACCTCGTCGCCCTCGGAGACGGCGACCTTCACGACCGTTCCAGGCATCGGGGCCTTGATCTTCCCGCTGCCGCCGACGGCGCCGCCCGCCCCCGCGAAGCTCTCGTCGTCGCCTCCGGTCTCGAGGACGTAGCGCCGGCCGTCGATCGAGACGGCGAGGCCTCCGTCGCGCCGCGCGACGCGGGCGGTGTGCGACCGCCCGTCGACGATGAGCGAGATCACGCCGCCCTCGACGCGCCGCCAGTCGACCTCGTACGACCGTTCGTCGACGCTCACGGAGGTCAGGGGCCTCCGCCCGTCGGTCGTGACCTTCCGCTTCTGCCCGTTGATCTGGAACTCGAAGTCCACGATGTCTCCCTGTTGGTCCGGCGTGCCGCGAGGTGGTCGGGCCCGCGCCGCGGTCGTCAGGCGCGCCCGGGCCGGGCCGGTCAGCGGTCTCCGCCGACGCGCCAGCTGCCGAGCGTGTCCCACGGCGACGACGCGCGCTCCTTCACCACCGAGCCCGGGGCCCTCTCCGAGGAGAGCGCGAGCGCGCCGGCGATGAGCGCGACGTCCGCGAGCTCACCGGCGGCAGCGCCGGACTCGGCCTCGCCGCCCCAGTCCGCCATGTGCTTCTCGATGAAATCGGTCTGCGTGTCGCCCGACGCGAAGGCCGGGCTCTCGATGATCGCCTTCAGGTACTCGACCGTCGTCTCGATGCCGAGGATCGTCGTCTCCGAGAGAGCGCGGAGCATCCGCTGCCGCGCGGCCTCGCGGTCGCCGGCGTGCACGATGAGCTTCGAGAGGATCGGGTCGTAGTGGACCGGCACGTCCCAGCCCTCGTAGATGCCGCAGTCGTGGCGGACGCCGGGACCCGACGGCTCGCGGAAGAGCGTCACGGTGCCGGCCGACGGCAGGAAGTCGTTCCGAGGATCCTCCGCGTAGATCCGGCACTCGATCGCGTGGCCGCGCTGCGCGAGATCGTCCTGCGTGAGATCGAGCTTCTCGCCCGACGCGATCAGGATCTGCTCGCGCACGATGTCGACGCCGGTCACGAACTCGGTCACGGGGTGCTCGACCTGGACGCGCGCGTTCACCTCGAGGAAGTAGAAGTGCCCGTCCTCGTCGAGCAGGAACTCCACCGTGCCCGCGTTGGTGTAGTCGACCGCGTGCGCGACGCGGACGGCGGTCTCGCCCATCCTCGCCCTGAGCTCGGGATCGACGGCCGTCGAAGGCGACTCCTCGACGATCTTCTGGTGCCTCCTCTGGATCGAACACTCTCGCTCGAAGAGGTGGACGACGTTCCCGTGCGTGTCGGCGAGGATCTGGAACTCGACGTGCCGCGGGCGTTCGATCAGCTTCTCGATGTAGACCGTGTCGTCGCCGAACGCCGACTTCGCCACGCGGCTCGACGCCTCGAGCGCGCCCGCGAGGTCGTCCTCCGCCCTCACGACGGTCATCCCCTTCCCCCCACCCCCCGCGGAGGCCTTGACGAGAACGGGGTAGCCCATCTCGCGCGCGTTCGACCGATACTCCGCGAGGCCGCTGCCCTTCCCGAGCATGCCCGGGATGATCGGAACGCCCTCGGCCTTCATCGTCTCGCGCGAGCGAATCTTGTCGCCGACGAGAGAGAGGGCCAGGGACGTCGGACCGATGAACGTGATCCCCTCTTCCTCGCAGCGCGAGGCGAACCGCGCGTTCTCGGCGAGGAAGCCGTACCCGGGATGGACCGCGTCGGCGCCGACCTTCCGCGCCGCCGCGATCACGGCGTCGATGTCGAGGTAGCTCTCGAGCGCGGGGGCGGGGCCGACGCGGACCGCCTCCTCGGCCTCGAGCACGTGGAGAGACGCCCTGTCGGCGTCAGAGTAGATGGCGACCGCCGGTATCCCCATGTCCCGGCAGGCACGGATGACGCGGACCGCGATCTCGCCGCGGTTGGCGATGAGGATCTTCTTCATGTTCCTTCCATGTGGCGCTGGGACGTCCTGCGCCGGCGCCCCGGACCCTCGGGCCCGGCGAGCGCCCTCGGCTAGTCCTTCTCCTCGACCCAGGACGGCTTCCGCTTCTCGAGGAACGCGGTCATGCCCTCCTGGCCCTCTTCCGACACCCGCACCTCGGCGATGACCTTCGCCGTGTACTTCTTGGCTTCGGAGAGCGGCATCTCCCTCACGTGGTCGAGGAGGTCCTTGCAGACGCGGAGCGCCTCCGGCCCGCTCGAGATCAGCCGACCAACCACCTTCGCCACGCACTCGTCGAGCTCGTCGTCGTCGGCGACGTCGTTCACGAGCCCGAGCCGGTACGCCTTCTTCGCCTTCATGCGCTCGCCCGACAGGAAGAACTCGCGACACGCCCCCGGTCCCGCGCGCATGACGACGTACGGCGAGATGCACGCCGGCACGAGACCGATCTTCACCTCGGAGAGGCTGATCCTGGCCTCCTTCGACGCGATCACGATGTCGTTCGCCGCCATCAGGCCCGCGCCTCCGCCGATCGCGTAGCCGTTCACGCGCGCGACGGTCGGCTTCCGAAGCTTGTGAATGAGCTCCATGAGGTCTGAGATCTTGAGGCTGTCGGCGAGGTTCTCCTCGAACGTGTAGTTGGCCGTGTGCTTCATGTAGTTGAGGTCGGCGCCCGCGCAGAACGAGTTCCCCTCCCCCGTCAGGACGACGACCCGGACGTCGGGATCGTCCTCGAGCTTCCGGTACGCGTCGAGGAGCTCGTCGAGCATCACGTCGTTGAACGCGTTCTTGACCTCGGGCCGCGAGAGCGTGATCGTCGCCACCTGCTCTTCGATCGCAACCCTGATCGTCGTGTAGTCGCTCATGTGCGGTGTCACCCCTTGTGCGAGAGCCGCTCGCCCGCAAGCCGCGCCGCGCGAACGGCGCCTGCGCTTGTCGCACGGAACCGATCGCGCCGGCTCCGTCCCGTAGACTACATCCTGAAGACGCCGAACCTCTGATCCGGAATCGTCGCGTTCAGGGACATCGCGATCCCGAGCGCCAGGACCGACCGCGTGTCGAGCGGATCGATGATCCCGTCGTCCCAGAGCCTGGCCGTCGAGTAGTACGCCGCGGCCTCCTGCTCGTAGCGCTCGATCATGGGCTTCATGAACGCCTGCTGCTCCTCGGGCGACATCTCCTTGCCCCGCTTCTTGAGCTGCCGCATCTTGACCGTGAGAAGGACGCTCGCCGCCTGCTCGCCGCCCATCACGCAGATCTTCGCGTTCGGCCACATCCAGAGGAGCCTGGGATCGTAGGCGCGCCCGCACATCCCGTAGTTCCCGGCCCCGTACGACCCGCCCACGATGACGGTGAACTTCGGGACGTCGGCGTTCGCGACGGCGTGGACGAGCTTCGCGCCGTCGCTCGCGATGGCGCCGTGCTCGTACTGCCGGCCGACGATGAACCCGGTGATGTTCTGGAGGAACACGAGCGGGATCTTCCTCGTCGTGCACAGCTCGATGAAGTGCGCGCCCTTCTTGGCGCTCTCCGAGAAGAGGACGCCGTTGTTGGCGAGGATCCCGACGGGGTATCCCATGATCCGCGCGAACCCCGTGACGAGCGTGATGCCGTAGAGCTCCTTGAACTCGTGGAAACGGCTGCCGTCGACGATCCGGGCGATGACCTCGCGCATGTCGAAGGGCCTCCTGAGGTCGGGCGGGACGATCCCGTAGAGCTCCTCCGGATCGTACGCCGGGTCCTCGGGCTCCGACACGTCGAGTTCGAACCTCCTCGGCCCGTCCAGGTTCTCCACGATGTTGCGCGCGATCGCGAGCGCGTGCTCGTCGTTCACCGCGTAGTGGTCGGTGACGCCCGAGATCCGGCAGTGCACGTCGGCCCCGCCGAGCTCCTCCGCCGTCACCTCCTCACCGGTTGCTGCCTTCACGAGCGGCGGCCCGCCGATGAAGATCGTCCCCTGCTCCTTCACGATCACCGTCTCGTCGCTCATCGCGGGAACGTAGGCGCCGCCCGCCGTGCAGGAGCCCATCACGATCGAGATCTGCGGGATCCCCATGGCCGAGAGCCGCGCCTGGTTCATAAAGATGCGTCCGAAGTGATCCTTGTCGGGAAACGTCCCGGACTGGTGCGGCAGGAAGATGCCGCCCGAGTCGACGAGGTAGACGCACGGGAGGCGGTTCTCCATGGCGACTTCCTGCGCCCGCAGGTGCTTCTTGATGGTCATCGGGAAGTACGTGCCGCCCTTCACGGTGGCGTCGTTCGCGACCACGAGCACCTCGCGGCCGTGCACGCGCCCGACACCCGTCACCATCCCCGCGCCCGGCGCCTCGTTCTCGTACATGTCGTGCGCCGCCAGCGGCGACAGCTCGAGGAACGGCGACATGGGATCGAACAGCTTCTCGAGCCGCTCGCGGACGAGGAGCTTGCCCCGCTTCTTGTGGCGCTCGCGCTGGGACTCGGGGCCGCCCAGGCTCGTCCGGTCGAGCCGTTCCCTGAACTCCTCGACCACCTCGAGCATCCGGGTCCTGTTCTCCTGGAACTCGGTGCTCTTCGAGTCGACCTTGCTCTCGATCCGATACATCGAACGGACCTCTCCTCAGTGACGCTCGTCGATCGCGCCGGTCGTCGCGCCCGCTAGTCCGCGGGCACGAACTTGTAGCCGTAGCAGAGGATCCCCGCCTGACCTTCCTCGCGGATCTTCCTGAACTCGATCCTGACCGGCATCCCGACCTCGAGATCGTCGAAGTCGACGTCGGCGATCTGGGCGGTCATGCGCACACCGCCCTCCAGCTCCACGATCCCCATCGCGTACGGGGTCTGCTCGCAGAACTCCGACGGACCGACCCTGATCACCGTGTAGGTCAAGAGCTTACCGTGGTCGCCGAGCGTGATCGGCATGAACTTCCTCGCGCCGCAGCCCGAGCAGACGAGCCTGGGCGGAAAGAACTCCATGCCGCAGCTCGCGCATCGCTCCGCCTCGAGGCGGTACCGCTGGGGGATTCCCCTCCAGTACTTCGCTGATGTCGACATCCGTTGCCCTCCGTGTCCTCTGGAATCGGTTCGCGTGGCCCGGCGCGCGTCCGGCGCGCCGCCTCGCCGCCGGCTACGCCTTCCCCAGGATGTGCGTGACGCACGATCCGCCGGTGCCGCCCATGTTCTGGGCCATACCGACCCTGGCGCCCTCGACCTGGCGCTCGCCGCCGTCGCCGCGAAGCTGCTTCACGGTCTCGACGATCTGCGCGATGCCGGTCGCGCCGACCGGGTGGCCCTTCGACTTGAGTCCGCCGGACGGGTTCACCGGGATGCGTCCGCCCATCGCCGTCTCGCCGCTCGCGGCGCCCGTGCCGCCCTTCCCCTTCTCGAAGAACCCGAGGGCCTCGATCGCGCAGATCTCTGCGATCGTGAAGCAGTCGTGAACCTCGACGAAGTCGATGTCGGAGGGCGTCAGGCCCGCCGACTTGTAGGCGATCTGCCCCGCCTTCGCGACGGCGGAGAGCCACGTGAGGTCCTTCCTCGAGTGGAGCGCGATCGAGTCGGTCGCGTGCGCCGACGAGAGGATCTTGACCGGCTCGTTGTCGGTGAGATCGTCGACCATGTCGAGCGGGCAGAGGATCGCGGCAGCCGCGCCGTCGGTGATCGGCGAGCAGTCGAGGATCGTCAGCGGATCAGCGATCATGACCGAGCTCAGGACCTGATCGACCGTGACCTCGAACGGGTACTGCGCGAGCGGGTTCAAGGCGCCGTTCTTGTGGTTCTTGACGGAGACCTCCGCCAGCTGCTCGCGCGTCGTCCCGTAGGCGTGCATGTGAGCGACCGCGACCATCGCGTAGAGGCCCGGGAAGGTCACGCCGCTGTAGACCTCGTACTCCGCGTCGGCGGCGGTCGAGAGCGCGAAGGTCGCTCCCCCACCGTCCACGTCGGTCATCTTCTCGACGCCGCCTGCAAGGACGATGTCGTTCGCGCCCGAGGCCACGTCGAAGTAGGCCTGCCGGAAGGCGGCGCCTCCCGAGGCGCACGCGCTCTCGACGCGGAGCGCCGGGATCGGCGCCACGCCGAGGTAGTCCGCCAGGAGCGACCCCAGGTGCTCCTGACCGACGAAGAGGCCGCTCGACATGCAGCCCACGTACATCGAGTCGATGCGGTCGACGCCCGCCTCGTCGATCGCGAGCAACGCCGATTCCGTGAAGATGTCGCGCAGGGACTTCTTCCAGAGCTCTCCCCACTTCTGCATCCCCACGCCTATGACTGCCACGTCCCTCATGTGTGTCTCCTGTCGGTTCGGTTCGGTGCTGCGGTGTCCGGCACCTGCCGGTGGCCGCGCTGCCGCGTCGCGGCTACTCGCCCATTCGGATCTTCCGGCGGTACTTGGCGTAGGTGCCGTACTCGATGTACTTCTTCTTGTCGAGAAGCTCCCTCGTCCGCGGGGCGACGTTTCTGACCTCGTCGATCTTGCCGGTCACCTCGAAGACGAACCCGTCGCTGCCCGCGCCGGAGCCGTAGCTGACCATGAGGATCATGTCGCCGGGCTTCGCGACGTCGAGCGTCGCCGTCAGCCCCATCGGGGAGCTGCCCGAGTACGTGTTGCCGAGGGTCGGCGAGAGCCACCCCGGCTCGATCTGCTCCTTCGTGAACCCCAGCATCTTCCCGACCCGCTGCGGGAACTTCCCGTTCGGCTGGTGGAAGACCACGTACGCGAAGTCCTTCGGCTTCATGTTGACCTTCTCCATGATGCCGTTCGCGCAGCTGGTGATGTGCTTGAAGTACGCCGGCTCGCCCGTGAAGCGGCCCGCGTGACGCGGGTAGTGCATGTAGCTCCGCCGCCAGAAGTCGGGCGTGTCGGTCATGAAGGCGTAGGTGTCGATCACCTTCGCGACGCCGGGATCGCGTCCGATGATGAACGACGCGGCCCCGGCCGCTGCCGAGTACTCGAGCGCGTCGCTCGGCGCTCCCTGCGACGTGTCGGCGCCGACGGCGAGACCGTATTCGATGCTCCCCGCGTCGGCGAGTCCCATGCAGACGAACATCGCCTCCGACCCCGCCTTGCAGGCGAACTCGAAGTCGGCGCAGTGGACCTCGGGCGTCGCGCCGATCGCCTCGGCGAGCACCGTGCCCGAAGGCTTGACCGCGTAGGGGTGCGACTCGGACCCGACGTAGACCGCTCCGATTCTGGCCGGGTCGATCTGCGCTCGCGCGAGCGCGTGCTTCGTCGCCTCGACCGACATCGTGATGACGTCCTGGTCCGGCGACGGGACCGACTTCTCCTGGAGCATCAGCCCGCGCTTGTAGCTCGGCGCATCGGCTCCCCAGACCTTGGCGATCTCCTCGACCTTGATCCTGTTCCGGGGCACGTAGGCGCCGTAACCGATGATTCCTGCCATGAAGACCTCTCTTCCTCCCAGCACACGGTGCGCTCTCCTGGGGCCGCCGCCCGCCGTTCGACCGGGGGCCTTGGGCTCCACGCTGCCACCTCTTCTCTATATCTCTGAACCCGATCGCCGGGTTCCTTCTAGATGAGCCGCCTCAGGCGGATCGTCACCTCCCGCTCCTTGCCGTCGCGCGAGACGCCGAGCGCGACGCTCTCCCCCTCCCTGAGAAGGAGAGGCGCGAGTTCCCAATACCGGTACTCGGCCGTCAGCTTCCCGTCGATCCGGACGACGACGTCGCCGACCTCGAGGCCCGCTTCCGTCGCAGGCGAGTCGGGGACGAGCCGCGCGATGAACAGGTTCCCGTCGGTCCCTCTCATCAGGTCCATACCCGACATGTCGTACTCGAAGGGCACGGCGAACCGGCGGTTGGGCTCGAAGAACATCCGTCCGCCGGGGTAGTCGAAGACGATGTTGAAACGCCGGAAGAGGCCGAACCCGACGTACACGTCGTCGTCGGTCCGCTCGTCCTCCTCCGCCGCGACGAATCCCGCGAGCACGTCGGGCACGGTGTAGCCAGCGATGCGCACCTCCCGCACCCGCCCGACGTGGCCGAGGATCTCGCCCTGGACTCCGAACCCGAGGTGGGCCTCCAGCGCGCCGTCCGGAAGACGGATGCCGTCGGGCCCGCCCGTCGTCAGCGAGAGCGCGTGGAGGTCGCCGAGGTCGAGCATGAGGTCGAGGTCGATCGCGGCGCCGTCGTCCATCACGAGCGTGCCGGGGACCGTCCACGACCCGAACGACGCGGGCTCGAGAGGAACCACGTTCCCGCCGCCCTCGTACCGGAACTCCCCGGGCTCGGTGAGCGTGATGATCATCTCGTCGTAGTCGATGTCGACGACGAAGTGCTTGAAGAACGCCGCGCTCACCTGGCCGTGCGACCCCTCCCAGAGCGTGGTGATCCCCGACTCGAACGGGGTGACGATCGCCGGCTGGCCGGCGAACTCCACGCCCGGGAACCGGATGGTCACGTCGGAGGCCGTGAGCGAGACCACGGGGTCGCCGGCGCCCGAGCCGCCTACCTCGATCTCCCCGTCGTAGACGAGGCCGAGGGAGTCGATCGTCGGGCTCCCGAAGAAGAGGAGCTGATCCCACAGCGACCCGTTGTCGATGAGCATCCGCACCTCGCGGCCGTTGACCTCGGCGACCATGAGGATGTCGTCGCGGAAGATCTCGAACGGAATCCGGATCCGTCCATCTTCGGACAGGACCCGGTACGTGCCCGGCGGCGGCCCGAGGTCGGGGTGCGGGGCCGTCTCCACCACCCTCTCCCCGTTCGAGCTGCACCCGGCAGGCAGGAGCGCGACTACGAGTGCCGCGAGAGCGATCAACCCTCTGTGTCTCACGCGAAGTCCTCCGACCGGCGCCCCCTCACGACCCCCGGCTCGGGCGCGCCTTGCGAATCAGCACATGATGTTGCGAATGAGCTGTATCCTGCCGACCCGCCACGCGGCGTTGCCGACGGCCACGTGGTACGGGGTCGTGTTCTCCTTCTTCGCCGTCGTGATGATGTCGGCCATCACGTCGTAGACGCGTCGCGCCTCCTCGAGCAGGCGTTCCCTCGGCGCGTTCCTCAGGTGCGGTTCCGTCTGGTAGAGCTCGGCGCCCGCGATCACGAAGTCGGGCGCGTAGAGAATCCCGCGCTCCTTCAGGACCTCGGCGTGCTGCGGCGCCTCGAGGATGTCCGAGGCGCACCCGGCGACGATCGTGCACCGAAGCGTCGGAATCGTCTCGTCGTTCAGGATCCTCCCGACCGCGCACGGCGAGAGGACGTCGCACTCGACCTCGAGGATACGATCGGGGCGCACGATCCTGACGCCGGGGTGGGCGTCCTGAACGGCCTTGAGGCGATCGTACTGGACGTCGGTGATCGTGATCACGGCGTCCTCCTCGGCGAGCTTGTCGACGATGAAGGCGCCCACCTTCCCGACGCCCTGGACCGCGACGTGCAGCCCCTTGAGGCTGGACGTGCCCTTGAGGTCGCGCACGCAGGCCTTCATCCCCCAGAGAACGCCCATACCGGTGATCTCGTGGCTCCCTTCCATCGGGACGACGCTCGCGGTCTCGCGCCGGACGTGGAGGAAGTCGCGGTCGCACGTCCCGAACGCCGGGTACGTCACGAAGAGGCCCTTCAGTCCCTCGACGAACCTGCCGAACGCGCGGAAGTACGCCTCGTCGATCTCCTGCCCCTCCTCGGCCATGAGGATCGCCTTCCCCCCGCCCATGTCGGCCTCGAACGACGCGCTCTGGTAGGTCATCATCTCGGAGAGCCTGAGCGCATCGACGATCGCCTCGTCCTCACTGCCGTACTCCATCAGGCGCGTGCCGCCGACCGACGTCCCGAGCGTTGTGTCGTGGATGGCGATGATCGCCCGGAGGCTGGTCTGCCGGTTGTAACAAAAGATGAGCTGCTCGTGCCTGTTCCTCTTCATCCGGTCGAAGATGTTCATTCCTCTTCGAACTCCTTCTTGTCGCACATCTCGGTCATTGCCCCGAACGTGCTCTTCGGGTGAAGGAACGCGATCCTTCCTCCCTCGATTCCAGGCTTGGGCTTTCCGTCGATGACGCGGAAGCCGGCCGCCTCGGCGGCCGCGAGTCCCTCAGGAACGTCGGGCACCTCGTACGCGAGGTGGTGAAATCCGGGGCCGCGCCTGTCGAGGAAGTCCTGGATCGGTCCGGGCCCCAGAGGCTCGATGATCTCGACCATGACGTCGCCGGCCTTGAGGAACGCGGCCTTGACGCCGTGAAGCTCGGACTCCTCGACCTTGACGACCTCGAGCCCGAGGAGGCCGGCGTAGAGCTTGAGCGCCTCGTCGACGCTCTCGACCACGAACGAGACGTGATCGATCTTCCTGGCTTTCGTGGTCGGTGCGTCGGACATCGTGTCTCCAGCTCGCCCGAGTGGGGTCGGCTTCCCGCCGCTACCAGAGGCTCCCCGAAGGGCGGTACCTTCCGAACACCTTCTCGACGGCGGCGGACATCTCGCCCAGCGTCGCGCGCCTCCGCGCGCACTCGATGATCGCGGGCATCGTCGGCTCGCCGCCTCGCGCCGCGTCCGTGAGCCGGCCCAGGGCCTCTTCGACCGCCGCCCGGTCGCGTCCCGCCTTTAGATCCGCGAGCGACGCCGTCTTCTCGTCCCGGAGCGCGGGATCGACGCGGAGGATCTCCATCCGCGGCGGCTCGTCGATCGCGTAGCGGTTCACGCCGACGACGACCCGCTCGCCCTCCTCGATCTCCTTCTGCTGGCGGTAGGCGCTCTTCGCGATCGATCTCTGGTAGTGGCCCTTCTCGATCGCCTGCGTCGCGCCGCCCATCTCGTCGATCGTCGTTAGCTCTGTGAGCGCGTCGCGCTCGATCCGGTCGGTCAGCCACTCGACGTAGTAGGAGCCGCCCAGGGGATCGGCGACGTTTGCCACCCCCGACTCCTCCGCGATCACCTGCTGCGTCCGAAGCGCGATCCGCGCGCTCTCCTCGGTCGGGAGCGCCAGCGCCTCGTCGCGCGAGTTCGTGTGGAGCGACTGCGTCCCGCCGAGCACGGCCGCGAGCGCCTGAACGGCGACGCGGACGACGTTCACCTCGGGCTGCTGCGCCGTGAGGCTCACCCCGGCCGTCTGCGTGTGGAACCGGAGCATCTGCGCGCGCGGGGAGTCGATGCCGAAGCGCTCACCGACTATCCGCGCCCACATCCTCCTCGCCGCGCGCATCTTCGCGACCTCCTCGAAGAGGTCGTTGTGCGCGTCGAAGAAGAACGAGAGCCTTCCCGCGAACGTCTCGAGGTCGATCCCGCGTTTCCTCGCGGCCTCGACGTAGGCGACGGCGTCGGCGAGCGTGAACGCAAGCTCCTGCACCGCCGTCGCGCCGGCCTCGCGGATGTGGTAGCCCGAGACCGAGATCGTGTTCCACTTCGGGACCTCCAAGCTGCAGAACGCGCAGAGGTCCATCGCGAACCCGACCGACTCCGCGGGCGGGTACGCGTAGGTGCCGCGGGCGGCGTACTCCTTGAGAATGTCGTTCTGGACGGTTCCCCGGAGGCCCGCCCGCTCCGCGCCCGCCTCCTCGGCGGCGACGAGGTACATCGCCATCACGAACGGAGCCGTCGCGTTGATCGTCATCGAGGTCGAGACCTCGTCGAGCGGAATGCCCTCGAACAGGGTCTTCACGTCCTCGACCGAGCAGATCGAGACGCCGACGCGCCCGACCTCGCCCTCCGCCATCCTGTGGTCGGCGTCGTAGCCCATCTGCGTCGGGAGGTCGAACGCGACGGAGAGGCCGGTCTGGCCCTGCTCCAAGAGGTAGCGGAACCTCCTGTTCGTCTCCGCCGCGGTGCCGAACCCGGCGTACTGCCGCATCGTCCAGAGGCGCCCGCGGTACATCGTCGGGTGGACGCCGCGCGTGAACGGGTGCTCACCGGGAAACCCGAGGTCCGCCTCGAGCGAGTCCGGGAGATCGTCTGCGGTGTAGAGGCGGTCGATCTCGACGCCCGACTGCGTCGCGAACGCCTTCCTCCTCTCGGGGAACCGCTCGAGCGTCCGCTGATGCGTCTGACCGAACTCGGCCGCGAGACGCTGCTCGATCGCACGCTACTCGATCACCACGAGGTCCTCGCCCTGGGTCACACCCTGGCCGACCTCGACCTTGATCTCCTTCACGACGCCTCCGGCCGCGCTCTTGAGCTCGTTCTCCATCTTCATGGCCTCGAGCGTGACCACGCCCTGTCCGGGCTCGACGGTGCCGCCCACCTCGACGGCGATCCCGACGACGATGCCGGGCATCGGGGCCTTCACGACCTCGCCCCGCACCTCCTCGTCCGCGCCGCCCGCCGCCGCCAGTCTGAGCGCCCGCTCGTCCATGACGCGCGCGTCGTACGTCGCCCCGTCGAGGACGATCTGGTAGATCTTGTCCCGCCTGTGTACCGACACCTCGAACGATCTGTCGCCCAGGATGAGCGAGTAGATCGGCGACCTGCCGATGCGAACGAGGTCGGCGGGCTGCGTCTCGTCTCCGACGGTGACCTTCGCGCCCTCGTCGGTCTTCTCGACCTCGAGCTCGATCGTCTCGTCGGCGATCTCGACCTGGTACTTCACGTGTTCCTCCGCGATGTCGTGTCGATGTCGTGTCGATGGCGCCTCGCGCGCGGGTTTCGTGCGGCGCGTTCCGCCCGGAGCCTTCCTACTTCAGGTGGAGCTGCCAGCCTCCCCACGTCCTGCGCCCGGGCGGCTGCCGCCACCCTCCCTGCGCCGATTCCTTGGCGCCGACCGCCAGCGGTTGGGCCTCGCCGCGTTCCGCCTCACGAATGAGCGCGGCCGCGATCGCGGCCACCTCGGCGTGCGGCAGCGTCCTGCCGGCGTACATCGGGAAGAAGACCTCGTCCACGAACGACGTGTCGAACTCGCCGCTCCGGAAGGCCTCGCTCTCCATCACCGCTTTGTGGAACGGGATCGTCGTCTTGATTCCCTCGATGCTGTACTCGGCGAGCGCCCTCCGCATCCTCTCGATCGCCTGCTCCCGCGTCGGCGCCCACGTGAGGAGCTTCGAGATCAAGGGATCGTAGTAGATCGGCACGTCGAAGCCGGCGTGGATGCCGCTCTCGACGCGCACGCCGGGACCGGCGGGCTCACGCATCCGCTCGATGAGTCCCGTCGAGGGATAGAAGTTGTTCTCGGGGTCCTCCGCGCAGATCCGGCACTCGATCGCCGAGCCGCGATGGAAGACGTCGAGCTGCTTGAACGACAGCTCCTCGCCCGCGGCGATCCTGAGCTGTTCCTGAACGAGGTCGAGGCCGGTGACGAGCTCCGTCACGGGATGCTCGACCTGGAGCCGGGCGTTCACCTCCAGGAAGTAGAAGTCGCGGTTCCTGTCGAGCAGGAACTCTATCGTGCCGGCGTTGACGTAGCCCGACGCCCTGGCCGCCTTGATCGCGGCCTCCCCCATCTTCGCCCGCAGGCTCTTCGTGAGCGCCGGCGAGGGCGACTCCTCGACGAGCTTCTGGTGCCGGCGCTGGATCGAGCACTCGCGCTCGCCCAGATGGACGACGTTCCCGTGGCTGTCGGCGACGATCTGGAACTCGACGTGGCGCGGGTTCTCGATGAGCTTCTCGAGGTAGATCCTGTCGTCGGCGAACGCCGACCCGGCCTCGTTCCGCGCGGCCTTCGCAGCCGCGGGAAGACCTTCCGCGTCGCGCACGACGCGCATGCCCTTCCCGCCGCCCCCTGCCGCCGCCTTGAGCATCACCGGGAAGCCGATCCGCTCGCCCTCGGCCACGAGCTCGTCGTCGCTCGACAGCGGACGGTCGCCGCCCGGCACGACGGGGATTCCCGCCGCGACCATGGTCTTCCGCGCCTCCATCTTGTCGCCGACGAGCGCGATCGTCCGGCTCGACGGACCGACGAAGACGATCCCGGCGTCTTCGCACGCGCGCGCGAAGCCCGCGTTCTCAGCGAGGAACCCGTACCCGGGGTGGATCGCCTCGGCGCCGATCCTGCTGGCGAGCTCGACGATCCGGTCGATCTTGAGGTAGCTCTCACCCGGTGCGGGGGGACCTATGAGGTACGCCTCGTCGGCCCGCCGCACGTGACGGGACGACCGGTCGGCCTCCGAGTAGACGGCGGCCGACGCGATTCCGAGCTCGCGCAGGCCCCGGAGGATCCTGACGGCGATCTCGCCCCTGTTGGCTACCAGTACCTTCTTGAACATGATGTCGTTCCTGCCTCCTGATGGGTTGCGCGCTAGAGCGGGATGTTCCCGTGCTTCCGCGGCGGGTTCGAGTCCCTCTTGTTCGCGAGCATCCTGAGCGCGTCGATCACCACGGGCCTTGTGTCCCGCGGCCTGATCACGCGATCGATGAACCCTCCCGCCGCCGCGATGTAGGGGCTCGAGAACTTCTCCTTGAACTCCTCGGTGAGCTTCTTCCTGAGCGCGTCCGGGTCCTTCGCCTCGGCGAGCTCCTTCTTGTAGAGGATGTTCACGGCACCGTCGCCGCCCATGACCGCGATCTCGGAGGTCGGCCACGCGAGGTTGATGTCGCCGCGGATGTGCTTGCTGCTCATGACGACGTAGGCGCCGCCGTAGGCCTTCCTCGTGATGATCGTGATCTTCGGCACGGTCGCCTCGCAGTACGCGTAGAGGAGCTTGGCGCCGTGCTTGATGATCCCGCCGAACTCCTGCGCCGTGCCCGGGAGGAACCCGGGAACGTCGGTGAACGTGACGATCGGGACGTTGAACGCGTCGCAGAACCGCACGAACCTCGCGCCCTTGACCGACGAGTCGATGTCGAGGACGCCGGCCAGGGCCGCCGGCTGGTTGGCGATGATCCCGATCGGGCGGCCGTCCATTCGCGCGAACCCCACGACGATGTTCGGGGCGAAGTCTCTGTGCACCTCCATGAAGTCGCGATCGTCGACGACCCTCGCGATCACGTCCTTCATGTCGTACGGCTTGTTCGGGCTGTCGGGCACGATCTCGTCGAGCTCGGGGTCGCGCCGCTCGGGATCGTCGGTCGGCTCCCTTCGCGGTGGATTCTCGGCGTTGTTCGACGGAAGGAACGACAGGATCCTCCGGATCTCGGAGAGGCAGGCCGCTTCGCTTCCGGAGTTGAAATGCGCCACGCCGCTCTTCGTGTTGTGGATCGTCGCGCCGCCGAGTTCCTCGCGCGTCACCTCCTCGTGCATGACCGTCTTGATGACGTCTGGCCCGGTGAGAAACATGTAGCTCGTCTTGTCGACCATGAACACGAAGTCGGTGATGGCCGGCGAGTAGACCGCCCCGCCGGCGCACGGCCCCATGATCGCCGAGATCTGGGGGACGACGCCCGACGCGAGCACGTTCCGGAGGAAGTACTCGGCGTACCCCGCGAGGCTCCAGACGCCCTCCTGGATCCTCGCTCCTCCGGAGTCGTTCAGGCCGACGACCGGGGCCCCGTTCTTCATGGCGAGGTCCATGATCTTGCAGATCTTCTCGCCGTGGGCCATCGAGAGCGATCCGCCGAAGACCGTGAAGTCCTGCGCGAAGACGTACGTGAGCCGCCCGTCGATGGTCCCGTAGCCCGTCACGACGCCGTCCGCGGGGATCCGCTTGTTCTCCATCCCGAAGTCAGTGCAGCGGTGGGTCACGAACGGATCGAGCTCGCGGAAGCTGCCCTCGTCCAACAACAGATCGAGCCGCTCCCTCGCGGTGAGCTTGCCGGCCGCGTGCTGGCGCTCGATGCGCGCCTCGCCGCCGCCGAGCTCCGCCTCTCTCGTTCGCTCTTCAAGTTCCTTCAGCTTCTCTTCTATGGACATCGTTTCCGGTCCCTCTCGATTGGGGAGCGTCGGCTCACGCGGCGTCCAGGTTCTCGAACGCGTACCTGCCCTTCGCGTCGCGCACGATGCGGCCGACGTTGCCGTCGACGTCGTGGTCGAGGATGACGATCCAGTTCCCCTCGACCGTTCTCGCCAGGAGCTTCTCCTTCTGCTCGATCACCTCGAGCGGGAAGGTGTCGACGCCCGCGATGTAGGGCACGCGGACGTGGTGTCTGCTTGGTATGAGATCGGCGGGATAGACCGCCGTGCCGCCCGGCGTCTCGACGACGACCATCGCGTGGCCGGCGGTGTGTCCTCCCGTTCTGACCATCGAGATCCCGTCGCCCAGATCGTGCCGGTCGCCGACGAGGTCGAGCAGCCCCGCCTCCTTGAGCGGCATGAAGTCGTCCCGGCGGTAGGCCGCGGCGCTTCGCGCGTCAGGATCCAAGGCGTCGTCCCATTCGAGCTCGTTCACGAGGTATCGGGCGTTCGGAAACGCGGGCTCGACCCCGGACTCCCCGTTGCGCGTCGCCCCGGCCGCGTGGTCCGCGTGGAGGTGCGTCAGGACCACGACGTCGATGTCGCCGGGCGCGAGTCCCATCCGCCCGAGTGCCGTCTCGACGTTCTGTTCCGGGTCGAAGGCGAAGATCTTGAGGGCGCGCTTCGTCGCCCGCGCGCCGAAGCCGACGTCGACGAGGATCCTCCTGTCGCCGGTCTCGATGAGAAGCGGCGAGAGCGAGAGCGGGATGCGGTTCTGATCGTCGGCGGGAATGAGCGACTCCCAGATGACCTTCGGCACGGCGCCGAACATCGCGCCGCCGTCGTAGAGGCACTGCCCCGCGTCGAGGCTCGTGAGCTTGATGCCGCCGAATTCCACCGTGATGTCCGTCATGCTCGTCCCCATCGTCTCCCCACTCATCCCCTGAGCTCCCAGCCGGCCACCACGAGCTTCTGGATCTCGGAGGTCCCCTCGATGATCTCGGTCACCCGCGCGTCGCGGAAGTAGCGCTCGACGGGGTGGAGCTCCGCCACGACGCCTGCTCCGCCGTGCACCTGGAGCGCCTTCGACGCGACGAACGAGGCCGTCTCCGAAGCGAAGAGCTTCGCCTGCGCCGCCAGCTCCGCGTACGGCTCCCCGCGGTCCATCGCGGAGGCCGCCTGGTACGTGAGGGCGCGTGCGGCCTCGAGCCTCGTCGCCATGTCGGCGATCATGAGCTGGACCGCCTGGAACTTCGCGATCGGCCGTCCCCCGGTCACCCTCGAGAGCGCGTAGCCCGTCGCGGCCTCGAGCGCGGCCTGGCCGATCCCGACGGCCATCGCCGCCGCGCCGATCCTGCCGCCGTCGAGGACGCCGAACGCCATCCGCATGCCCTTGCCGCGCTTCCCGACGACGTGCGCCGCGGGGATCCGGACGCCGTCGAACGTGAGCTTCCCGACGGGCGCGGCCCGAAGACCGATCTTGGTCCCGGCGCTCTCCCGCGTGAGCCCGTCGGCGTGCTCGGCCTCGACGAGGAGCGCGCTCGTCTCGTCGCGCAACGACTTCTTCCCGTCCTTCTCGACCTCGATCTGGCCGGTCACGCCGAAGAGGACGATCACGTCCGCGATCGGGCCGTTCGTGATGTACATCTTGGTTCCGGACGCGACGAAGTGGTCGCCGTCCTCGGGCGCCACGAGGGGCTTCGTGGGGTCGAGCTCGGTGAGCGCGAACGCTCCGAGCTTCTTCGTGGCGAGCTCCGGAAGGACGTGCTCTCTGATCCTGTCGGACGCGTGCTCGGCGAGGAGCGCTACGCACAGGGAGCTGTGGATCGACATCACGAGCGCCGTGCTCGCGTCGCACCGCGCCAGCTCCTCGACGGCGGTCACGTACTCGAGCGTCGAGGCGCCCGTGCCGCCGTGGTCCGAAGGTACCAGGAGCCCCATCATCCCCGCGCCGAACAAAGCGTCGAGGGCCGCGGGGTCGTACGTCCCCGCGCGGTCCATGTCGGCCGCCCGCGGAGCGATCTCGAGTTCGGCGAACTCGCGCGCCCACGCGCGGATCTCAGTCTGCTTCTCGGTGAGATCGAACATCTCGTCCTCGATGGGAACGGCCGCGCCTGCGATCGCGCGCCGGCCGCCGGCCCCTGCTGCGGCTACGCGCCGCGCTTCTGCGCGACCGCTTCCCTGATGTACGTGACGATGTCCCGCGTGTCGGTGCCCGGACCGAAGAGCCCCGTCACGATGACGTCGTCGACGCCCTTCTCCTTCAGAAGCTCGAGCACCCGCGGGAACATCGTCATGTGCGCCCCCGAGAGAATGCTCATCGCGACGACGTCCACGTCCTCCTGGACGGCCGCGTTCACGATCATCTCGGGCGTTTGGTGGAGGCCGGTGTAGATGACCTCCATCCCGCCGTCCCGGAGCGCGCTCGCGACGACCTTCGCGCCGCGGTCGTGACCGTCGAGCCCGGGCTTGGCCACCAGCACTCTGATTCTCTGTGGCATCGCGCTATCGTCCTCCGCTTCCTCTGCCCGCCTAGTTCGGCGGCTCGTACGGATCCGGGGTCCCCGGCGGAATGGGCGGCTCCTTCTGGAGCGACGCCCCGTGATCGATGAGCAGTTGGCCCGCCGGCCAGCGAACCCAGCCGGCCCCGACCCACTGAGGATCGAGCGGATTCTCCTCTTTCGGATCGGTGTGGAGATCGAAGATCATGGGCGTTGGGTACTCCTCGAGAGGCTTGCCCCACGCCCTCTCGAGCTCCTTGAACATCATCTTCCAGTTTCGCCACTTCACGCCGAAGATCTCGCTCCCGACGTAGATGACGAGCCCCTCCCGGTTGGACTCCCCCTGCTTCCCCAGAAAGAAGTCGAGCTGGTCGATGCTGTCGATGACGCGGTCCTCGGGTACGCTGCCTCCGGCCGCCCGGGCAAAGGTCGCGTAGAGATCCATCTCGTGAACGATCTCGTTGCTGACAACGCCCGCGGGAATCTCCCCCGGCCACCGTATGATGAACGGCACACGCAGCGAGCCCTCGTAACCCGTGAAGTAGGTGCTCCTCCACGGTCCGCTGAATCCGTGCCACGGCACCTGCGCGTCCGGCCCGTTGTCGGAGGTGAAGATGACGATCGTATCGTCGCGGATACCGAGCCGGCCGACCTCATCGAGGAGCATGCCGACGTAGACGTCGAGCTGCGCCAGCACGTCCGCGAAGTCACCGTTCCCTGTCTTTCCGGCGAAGTCGGGGTGTGGTGTGAACGGCATGTGCGTCTGCGTATAGGGTATGAAGAGGAAGAACGGCTTCCCGGCCTCGACCTGTCGTCCCATGAAGTCGATCGAGCGTTCGGTCAGCTCGTCGTCGATCAGGGCCCGCTCCTCGAGGTCGTAGACCCGGAGCTTCTCCGGCTCCTCATCGCGCCGCGCTTCCATGATGTACTCCGGGTGCGCGAACGGATGGGAGTCGGGCCGGTAGCGGCTGTCGTCCGGCCAGAAGGCCTCGTCCGACGAGTTCGGGATCCCGTACCACTCGTCGAACCCCTGGTTCGTCGGATAGCGCCCCTCCGTGTGTCCCAGATGCCACTTGCCAAACATGCCGGTCGCGTAGCCGGCGTCCGAGAGCATCTCGGCCATCGTGTACTCCCACTGCGTGAGGCCGTAGATCGGCGACTCGATGGGGATCGACGCGTTCCCGGTGCGGATGGCGTAGCGCCCCGTCAGGATCGCGGCGCGGCTCGGCGTGCACTGCGCCTCGACGTTGAAGTTCGTGAGCCGGAGGCCCTGCGACGCGAGCGCGTCGATCCGGGGCGTCGGCGCCCCGCGGATGACCCCGCCGCCGTAGCAGCCGAGCTCGCCGTAGCCGAAGTTGTCCATGAAGATGAGGACGATGTTCGGCTTCGCGGCCTCCGCAGCCACGGGCTTGAGCGCGAACACCGCAGCCACGAGCCCGAAGAGTGCCATGAGCTTTCTCATTGTGCCCCCTCCCTGCTGCGCCCCGCGACACCTCGTTGGGCGCGCTTCGACTACCAGTAGATCGGCGGCTCGCGGTACTCCCCGAAGATCTCCCGGAGCACACCTATCATCTCTCCCTCGGTCGCGTAGACCCGGGAGCACTGCACGAAGTGCGGCATCAGGTTGTCGGTGCCCTCGGCCGCGGCCCGAAGGCCCGCGAGCGCGCTCTTCACCGCGGCGTCGTCACGCTCGTTTCGGACCGTTCCGAGAACCCGCCTCTGCCGCTTCGCGGCCTCGGGTCCGATCTTGAGGAGCTCGATCTTGATCTCCTCGCCCTCGTCGACGTACTTGTTCACGCCCACGATGACCTGCCGGCCCTCCTCGATCGCGCGCTGGTACTTGAACGCGGCCTTCGCGATGTCGCGCTGGAAGAACCCCTTCTCGATGGCCGGGATGACGCCGCCGAGCTTCTCGATCTTGTCGAAGTAGTCGCGGCAGCCTTCCTCCATCCTGTTCGTGAGCGCCTCGACGTAGTACGACCCGCCGAGGGGATCGATCACGTTCGGGACGCCGGACTCGTGCGCGATCACCTGCTGCGTCCTGAGCGCGACGTGCACGGCCTCCTCGGAGGGAAGCGCGAGCGACTCGTCCATCGAGTTCGTGTGGAGGCTCTGCGTGCCGCCCATGACGGCGGCGAGCGCCTCGAGGGCGGTCCTGACGACGTTGTTGAACGGCTGCGGCGCGGTCAGGCTGCACCCGGCGGTCTGCGTGTGGAACCGCAAGAGCCAGGATCTGGGATCCTTCGCGCCGTACTTCTCGCGCATGTCGGTCGCCCAGATCCTGCGCGCGGCGCGGAACTTCGCAACCTCCTCGAAGAAGTCCAGGTGCGAGTTGAAGAAGAACGAGAGCCTGGGTGCGAACGCGTCGACGTCCATCCCGGCCGCGATGCCCGCTTCGACGTAGGCGAAGCCGTCGGCGAGCGTGAACGCCAGCTCCTGGAGCGCCGTCGAGCCCGCCTCGCGGATGTGGTAGCCGCTCACGGAGATCGTGTTCCACTGCGGCACATCGGTCGCGCAGTACTGCATGATGTCGGTGATGATCCGCATCGAGGGGGTGGGCGGGAAGATCCAGGTCTTCTGGGCGATGTACTCCTTGAGGAGGTCGTTCTGGATGGTGCCGCGCAGCTGCTTCGAGTCGACGCCCTGACCCTCCCCCACGCAGATGTACATCGCGAGGAGGACGGCCGCGGGCGCGTTGATCGTCATCGAGGTCGAGACCTTGTCGAGCGGGATCCCGTCGAAGAGGGTCTCCATGTCGCGGAGCGAGTCGATCGCCACACCACACACGCCCACCTCGCCCTCCGCGCGCTCGTGGTCGGAGTCGTAGCCCATGATGGTCGGGAGATCGAACGCGACCGAGAGCCCGGTCTGGCCGTGCTCGAGCAGGAACTTGTTCCGCTTGTTCGAGTCCTCGGGCGTCCCGAACCCGGAGAACTGCCGCATCGTCCAGAGCCGGCCGCGGTACATGTTGTGGCGAACGCCCCTGGTGTATGGGTACTCGCCGGGGAACCCGAGGTCGCGGTCGTAGTCGAGGTCGGCCACGTCGCCGGGCGCGTAGAGGAGGTCGACCTCCTCGCCCGAGACCGACGTGAACTCGACGTCGCGCTGCCGCGAGGCGGCGGCCTTCTCCTTCCAGGCCTCCTTCGCCTTCCCGGCGACTCCGGCCTTCTTCGTGGTGTCAGTGTCCGCCATCGAATCCCTCCGTCATTCGCTTCCGATCAGCGCGAGAACCTGCGCCAGCATCTGCTCAGAGGTGAAGTGGCTCATCGCGATCGCTGCCGACGGACACGCCGCCCCGCAGGTGCCGCAGCCCTTGCAGAGCGCCTCGTTGACCGCCGACACCTTCTTCTCCTCGTCGTAGGAGATCGCGCCGTACGGACAGACCGAGATGCAGATCCGGCAGCCGGAGCACATGTCCTCGTCGATCACCGCCGCGAGCGCCTGCACGGTGACCGTGCCCTTCGACATCGGGCCGATCGCCGAGGAGGCGGCGGCCTTCGCCTGGGCGACCGCGTCCGGGATGTCCTTCGGTCCCTGGCAGCACCCGGCGAGGAAGACGCCGTCGGTGGCGGTGTCGACCGGCCTGAGCTTCGGGTGCGCTTCGAGGAGGAACCGGTCGGCCGACTTCGAGAGTTTGAGGATCTTCGCGATCCCGTCGGTCTCCTTCCGAGCCGTGAGCCCGGCCGCGAGAACGACGAGGTCGGCCTCGACCTCCATCGGCTCCCCGAGGAGCGTGTCCTCGCCGCGCACGACGAGCCTGTCCTTCTTCTTGTAGATCTCCGACACGCTGCCGCGGCGGTAGATGACGCCTTCCTTCCGGACGCGGTCGTAGAACTCCTCGAACCCCTTCCCGAACGCGCGGATGTCCATGTAGAAGATCGTTATGTTCGCATCCGGGATCTTCTCCTTCACGAGGTGCGCGTGCTTCGCCGTGAACATGCAGCAGACGCGCGAGCAGTACTCGTTTCCGACGGTCTCGTCGCGCGAACCGACGCACTGGATGAAGACGAAGTCCGAAGGCCGTTTCCCGCCGATCTCGATCTCGCCGAGGGTCGGGCCGGAGGCGGAGCAGAGGCGCTCCATCTCGAGTCCGGTGATCACGTTCTGGTATTGCGAGTACGCGAGCTCGGGCTTCTCGTTCGGGTCGAACTCGTCGTACCCGGTCGCCACGACGATCGTGCCGACGTCGAGCTCGACGACCTCGTCCTCCATCGTGTAGTCGACCGCGCCGGTCTTGCAGACCTTCTCGCAGACGCCGCACTTCCCGTCCTCCAGGAAGTAGCGGCAGTTCGCGCGGTCGAGCACGGGCTCGCTCGGCACGGCCTGGGGGAACGGCGTGTAGATCGCCTTCCGCTGTCCCATCCCCGCGTCGAACTCGGAGTCGAGCGAGACCGGGCACTTCGTGACGCAGTCGCCGCAGCTCGTGCAGTCGTCGCGCACGACGGAGGTCGCCTTCTTCCGCACCGTGGCCTTGAAGTTCCCGACGTACCCGGTGATGTCCTCCACCTCCGAGTAGGTCATGAGCTCGATCTTCGGGTGGCGCGACGCGTCGACCATCTTCGGCGTCAGGATGCACGCCGAGCAGTCGAGCGTCGGAAACGTCTTGTCGAGCTGCGCCATGCGGCCGCCGATCGACGGGTCGCGCTCGACGAGGTAGACCTGGTAGCCCGCCTCCGCGATGTCGAGCGCCGCCTGGATGCCGGAGATGCCGCCGCCGATCACGAGCGCCGCGGGCACGACATCGATCTCCCGCTCCTCGAGCCCCGAGAGCTGCCCGGCGCGGGCGACCGCCGCGCGGACGAGGTCGGTCGCCTTCTCGGTCGCGTCGTCCCTGTCCTCGTGGATCCAGGAGCACTGCTCCCGGATGTTCGACATCTCGAAGAGGTACGGGTTCATGCCGACGCTGGCCACCGCCGCGCGGAACGTGGGCTCGTGCATCCTGGGCGAGCACGCGGCCACGACGACGCCGGTCAGGTTCTGCTCCTCGATGTCGGCCATCAAGAGGCGCTGTCCGGGATCGGAGCACATGTACGAGTAGGTCTTCGCGACGGCCACGCCGGGGAGCGCGGCCGCGGCGTCCCTGACCTTCTCGACGTCGACCATGCGCGCGATGTTGATCCCGCAGTGGCAGATGTAGACGCCGAGCCTCGGCTCGCGCGCCTCGCTCACGCCGCCCTTCCCCGGACTCGAGTCGTTCGTCTGCGTCAAGTGAGTCTCCTGAGGTGACGCGCCGGCGAGCGTGCCGCCGGCAAGTGCGCGGTCGGCGAGCGTGCCGCCGATGAGCACGCGGCCGACGGGCGCGCTAGCCCTTCGCTTCCGCGATCTTCTGCGTGAGCGCCGGCAGGACCTTGAAGAGGTCGCCCACGATTCCGTAGTCGGCCACCGAGAAGACCGGCGCCTTCGGATCCTTGTTGATTGCGATGATCGTGTCGGCGGCCTTCATGCCCGAGAGGTGCTGGAACTGGCCGCTGATTCCCACCGCGAGGTAGAGCTTCGGCTTCACGGTCTTGCCGGACGAGCCGACCTGCCGGTCCTTCGGAAGCCACCCGGCGTCGACGACCGGCCTCGAGCACGCGACGACGCCGCCGAGTGCCTCGGCGAGCTCGTTCACGATCGGGAGGTTCTCCTCTTCCCGGATGCCCCTTCCGACGGCCACGAGGACGTCCGACCGCGTGATGTCGACGTCGCCGACCGCGGCCTCGACGTACTCGATGAAGCGTCTGACGTCCGGCTCCGCCGGGACGTCGAAGTCGAGCTCCGTGACCTTACCTCCCCGAGCGCTCTCTTCCGGCACGAACGCCGCGGGCCGCACCGTTACCATCGCGCGCGGCGCCCCCGCGAACCCGACCCGCGCGTTGACCTTGCCGCCGTAGATCTGGCGCGTCGCGACGAGCCCGTCGCCCTCGTAGGCGACGTCGATCACGTCGCTCGCGAGCGGAAGATCGAGCCCGACGGCGAGGCTCGGCGCCAGGTCGACGCCGAACGCCGTGTGTCCGATCATCACGAGTCCCGGCTCGCGCGACTTGACGAGGTCCGCGAGCGCGGGCTGGTAGACCGCCGAGTTGAAGTTCGCGAAGCCGTCGTCGTCTCGGACGAGGACCTCGTCGGCCTGCGCCGCGAGCGCGTCCGTGAGTCCGCCCACGCCCTTCCCGAAGAGCACCGCCGTCACGGGCGCGCCCGAGCTCTCGGCCAGGCTCCGCGCCTTCCACAGCATCTCGAAGGTGATGTCTCTGAGCTCGCCGTCCCGATGTTCGGCGAGAACCAGTATCTCGCTCATCTAGACGAACCCTTTCTCCTTGAGGACCTGGGCGAGCTTGCCGGACGACTCCGCCGGCGTCCCGTCGAGAATCTCCGCTCCCTCGCCGACCGGCGGGTACGCGAAGTCCAGGACCTTCGTCTTCGATCCCTCAACGCCTGTGTCCGAATCCCCGAGCCCGAGGTCGGACGCGGCCTTGATCTCTATCTCGCGCTTCGAGGCCCTGGCGATCCCCATGATCGACGCGTAGCGGGGGTCGTTGATCCCGGTCTGGATCGCGACGACGCACGGGAGCTTCATCGCAACCTTCTCCATGAGCCCGCCCTCGAGCTCGCGCCCCGCCGTCGCCGCGCCGCCCTCGATCGCCAGCTCCGTCACGTAGACGGCGTGCGGGATCCCGAGAAACTCGGCGAGCGCCGCGCCGATCTGCGTGTGTCCGTCGTCGGTCGCCAGACACCCGGTCATGACGATGTCGTACTCCATGTCCTTGATGGCCGCCGCGAG
>JALGWI010000115.1 GCA_025774245.1 bacterium | reverse complement strand
GTCGTTGCTGACCCGGACGTACGCGTGGTCGTAGATCGGTCGCTCGACGCCGAGCCAACGCCAGAACTTGAGGCGCGTCTGGGCGAGATCGGTGCAGTCGACCGCCTCGCTCGTCAGGTGCCTCTCCAGCATGTTGTTCGGGTAGTCGCCGTCAAGATTGTAGCCGTAGACGTTGTCGCCCGTGTGACCGCTCGTGGGATCCGGGCCACCGTACTGCCCGCCCTGGCCGGTCGGCTGTCCGTACGCCCACAGGCCCTCGACGGTCCAGAACGGATCCTCGTCGAGCGTCCACTCGTACCGCTTCGCGCCGACGGCGAGCGTGAACTCGCGCGTCGTGTCGCCGAGGTGGTTCGTCTCGTTGGTGAAGTGAATCGTGGCGACGTAGGTGCCCTCGCCGAGCACGTTCGCGTTGCTGTTGACCTCGAGGTTGACGACCGCGGGATCACCCGGCAGCGTCCCGCTCAGGTCACCCGAGACGGTGAGCCAGTCGACGGGCGGATCGACCGAGACCTCGAAGTCGATCGGATCGACGCCGGCGTACTCGATGCCATACGTCGCGTCACCCGGGACGAACGGGCCGCCGACGGGTCCCTCGCTCCCAGAGCCCTCGCTCGGATCGACCCGCAGACCGGCGTCGACCGTGAGGCCTTTGATGCAGAAGTTACCCGTGCCGGGCCAGTTCGGGTCCGCGTAGTTCTGAAGATCGATCCACGCGCCGCCGTCGCGGTAGTAGCTCTCGGTCGGTCCCGCAGACGACGGGACCGTCACGCGGTAGTGCGCGCCCAGGAGCACCGGCACGTCCGACGTGCGGTCGTACGGATGTCCCCCGTCCGAGAGGCTCACGTAGACGCAGAAGTCGTCGCCGGGCGAGAGGAGGACCGGCGTGTCGAGGTCGACCGTGTGGAATCCGGAGTACTCGTACGATCCCGATTTCGTCGAGAGGAGACCGACAAGCTCGTCCGCTTCGAAGCCGTCGTAGATCGACACTGTGTAGTCGACCGCGTCGGCCGCCGTGAAGAAGCTCACGGACGAGAGGTACTCGTCGCCGCCGGCCTCGAACCAATTGAACGCCTCGCTCGTCTGCGTCATCGTGTCGCGCCAGCCGTGGTAGTCGTGGTAGTAGACGTGGTGGTAGGCGAACGGCTCGACGTTCTGGAACGAGACGGCGCCCATCTCGGGCTCCTGGCAGCACCACTTGTCGTAGTACGAGATCCAGAAGTAGCCGTCGATTCCCCAGCTCGCCCCCCAGCTGTTCTTGACGATCCACGCGCCGGGCTCTGGTGCCTGCGTCACCTTAGCGTCGTCCCAACCGACGATCGCGACGCCGTGGTTGGGGAGCATGTCGTCGTCCGGCGGCTGGTAGTGGATGGAGTTCGATATGAAGCCGCTTGAGTAGGCGAGGCACGTTGCGAGGACCCCCTCCGACATGATCTTCTCCTTGATCGTGTCGATGTTCGAGAGGTCTGCGCCCGCGACGAACCACTCGACGTCCCGCGGGTAGTAGTAGTGGAACGAGGGACCGGAACGAGGGGGTGCCGGGGTGTGTGACTGCCCGTCGATGTCGCGCACGGCGCCCTCGACGCGGGAGAGGTAGGCGGTCGTCACGCGGTAGTCGCCGCCCTGGTGGACAACGAGGCCCGAGCCCGAGGGCGGAACGATGTCGTCGTTGTTGTGCTCGTTGAAGCCGTTCCACCAGTCGAGGTGGTATTCGGCGAGGTTGGGCTCACCCGTCTCGCCGGCCGCGGTCCAGGCGCCGGTCATGAGGAGGTTCCCCTCGACCGCCGCCATCGACCCGAAGGTCCAGCACGTGCCATCGATCTGGCTCTTGACCGTCGTGACGAAGTCCTCGCCGGCCACGTCCCTCAGGTCGAAGGCGCTCGGAGGATCGGCCAACGCTGCCACCGACACGAGGAGGACACCGACGGCCACAGTCAGAACGCGCTGCCACTGCGTCTTCATACTTCTCCCCTTTCTCACCAGGGTCTCGCATTTCCGTCCGGTCGTTCATCAGAGAAACACCACAACACCCCATGATATCACAGATCATCTAGCGCGGCAAGATGGATGCAGCGGCGCCGAGGTGGGTCACGATCTCCCCGGTCTGACCGGATGCCGGCACGCGCGTGGGAACGCGTCGGCGCGCACGGCACCCACCACGAAACCCTTGCGGAATCCCTCCGGAGGTGGGACCCTCTCTCGCCGAGCTCACGCGCGACACTTGAAGGAGCGATCCCACGACAGCCGACGCCGCCTACCGCAAGATCGTCAACGCGTGGTGCATGTACGACTGGGCCAACTCGGCCTTCGCCACCACGCTCATGGCGGCCCTCTTCCCGCCGTTCTACCGCTCGCTCGTCACGAGCGCGGGCCTCCCCGAGGGTTCGGCCACCGCCTACTGGGGCTACACGGCCGCCATCGCGCTCGTCGTCATGGCGCTCGCCGACCCCCTCCTCGGGGCGATCGCGGATGTCACGGGTGGGAAGAAGCGGTACGCGGCCTTCTTCGCCGGGCTCGGCATCGTCGTCACCGCGTCGTTCGTCTTCATCGGTGACGACACGTGGTTTCTCGCGTCGGTCCTCTACGTCGCCGCGACGATCGGGTTCTCCGGCTCGATCCTCTTCTACGATTCGTTCCTTCCGCACGTCGCGACGCGCGGCGACATCGATCAGGTGTCGAGCCGCGGATACGCGCTCGGCTACATCGGCGGTGGAATCCTCCTCCTCATCAACCTGCTCTGGGTCGCTAGACCTACGTGGTTCGGGATGCCGGACGTCCCGTTTGCGATCCGCGCCTCGTTTCTCTCGGTCGCGATCTGGTGGGGCCTCTGGGCGATTCCGTTCTTCCGCCGCGTGCCGGAGCCGCCGCACGCGCCGCGGGACCGCGACCGCGCGCTCCTCTCGGAGGGGTTCACGCGGCTCGTCGGAACGTTCCACGAGATCCGGCGGTACCGGCACCTTTTCCTGTTTCTCGTGGCGTTCTGGGTCTACAGCGACGGCATCGGGACCATCATCAGGATGGCGACGGCGTACGGCGACGAGATCGGCATCGGGCTCACCGACATGATGATCGCGCTCGTCATCACGCAGTTCGTCGGCATCCCGTTCACGCTCGCCTTCGGCAGGCTCGCCCGCAGGCTCGGCGCGAAGCGATCGATCCTCCTTGCGCTCGTCGTCTTCGCCGGCGTCAGCACTGGCGCCTACTTCATGCGCACCGCGATCCACTTCTACATTCTCGCGATCCTCGTCGGCATGGTGCAGGGCGGCTGCGCCGCGCTCTCGCGGTCGCTCTTCGGCTCGATGGTGCCTCGCGACCGCTCGGCCGAGTTCTTCGGGTTCTTCAGCGCGAGCTCGAAGATCGCGGGGGTCGCAGGGCCCTTGGTGTTCGGCGTCGTGAGCCAAGTCATGGGTCACAGTCGGCTGAGCATCGTCTCGCTCGCCATCTTCATCATCGTCGGGGCGGCGCTCCTTCTCCGCGTTGACGTGGACGCGGGGATCAGGGCCGCCCGCGAGTCCGAGGGGCGCGCCACGCGCGAGACGCCCCGGCCGACGGCGTAGCTGCGGAGCACGGGCGCGGTTCCGGCCGACGGCGTAGCTGACGCACCGGGGGCGCGCTCCCTCCCGACGGCGCAGCGCATCTGCTCTAGACGTCCACGGACCCGCCCAGCGCGCACGGCTCCACCGCGACTACCCGTTCCTGCCCTCACCGTAGGCGACGATGGGCACCGGGCACGCGTTCGACGGGTTTCCGAGAGCGGCCGTCAAGTTCTACCGGGAGCTCGAGAAGAACAACAACAGGCGGTGGTTCGAGGAGAACAAGCACGTCTACAAAGAGAGCGTCCTCGCGCCCGCGCAGGACCTTGTCCTCGCGATGGGGGAGCGTCTCAGGAAGCTCTCGCCCAACGTGATGGCCGATCCGAGGACGAGCGGGGCGGGCTCGATCTTCAGGATCTACCGCGACACGCGCTTCAGCAAGGACAAGAATCCCTACAAGGCGTTCCTCGGGATCTTCTGGTGGGAGGCCGACAGGAAGAAGATGGAGAGCCCGGGGTTCTACTTCCACCTGGAGCCCTCGGGCCTCATGATCGCGGTCGGCTCCCACGTCTTTTCGAAGGAGTCCCTCGGCGCCTACCGCGACGCGGTCGCGGATCCGAAGCGCGGGGCGGCACTCTCCCGCGCCGTGTCGCGCGTCACGTCGAAGGGGTACGAGGTCGGTGGCGCGCACTACAAGAGGGTGCCGCGAGGGTACGATCCCGAGCACCCACGCGCGGAGCTCCTCAAGTACAACGGCCTCTGGGCCGCGGACGAGGGGAAGATCCCCAAGGAGCTCTACTCGAGCGATCTGATCGGGTACTGCTTCGATCGCTGGAAGGACATGAAGCCGGTCTACACGTGGCTGGCCGGCCTGA
>JALGWI010000077.1 GCA_025774245.1 bacterium | reverse complement strand
CGCCGTCGAACCACGAGTCGTGCGCCGGCCAGACGTCGAGCACTCGCGTGACCTTCGTCGGTTCGCTCTCGTCCTCGTAGAGCTCCACGCTCAGGCGCGGGGCGGGAATGCTGTCGGTGCGAAGGACGGCCCGCGGTCCGGGCTTCAGGTCGGCCCGCCCCACCAACCCGAAGGGCACGCGCTGGGGCTGCCCGAAGGTCGTGCCGTGGTGACCGCGGGGCGAGCTGTCCACGACGCGGTCGCTCTCAGGATCTTGAGTGTCGTCGAAGCGGTACTCGAGCAGGAGGTGATCGTAGAAAGGGTGATCGGGCGTGATCGGGCGATGCCGCCAGGCGGCCACGGTCTCCCCATCGAGCGCAACGTCCCAGACGCGCGCGTCGTCGAGGTCGCCCGCGTACCACCCGCCGCTCCTGTACAGGTTGGCGCCGATGACGAAGCTGTCGATCGACGGAATCCCCTTCTTCATGTTGCCGGCGCGGTGCCACGTCTCCCCGTTCAGGTAGACGGCCATCTCACCGGTCCGGGCGTCCTTCGTGAAGGCCCAGTGATTCCAGCGCCCCTTGTACTCACCCGGCGAGGCCTGCTTGGAGAGCCGGTTGTTGTTGCCGGAGAGCCTGCCGCCGGCGTCCCAGTAGACCGTGCCCGTTCCCCACGGCAGGTGGACGTTGACCACGCGGCCGCCCGTCGAGCCTGCCTCCACGACGTTGTCGTTTTGCGGCTGGCTCGCGTCGCCTCTCGCCCAGAACGAGACCGTCAGGCTCGAGTCGATCCCGGCGACGGCCGAGGTGGGTACCGTCACGTAGTCGGTGCCGGCGAAGCGGAGGTAGTGGTCGTCGACGACGGGACCGTCGGGGTCGTCCCAGTAGGTGAAGCGATGGAAGCGGGGCTTCTCGCAGTACTTCAGTTCGGGCGGCGACTCGCCCTCGACGCGGAAGGAGGGATGGCTCTGAAGCGTCGAGTCCATGCGTCCGGTGTGCACGTGCACGCGCGTGTGGGTGGAGACGTCCCATTCGCCGCAGGGATACGGATCGCCGACGGTGGCCTCGTCGCACTTGAGAGTGTACCGCATGAGGATCCGTTCCCAGGTGCGGTCGTCGTCGGGGAAATCGAACTCCGCGCGGCGCGTCTCGATGTCGGCAAACGTGAAGGTGCGGACGACGAGGGTGTCTCCTGGGGCGGCCGCGCTTACGCGCGGGAGCCACGACACGAGGGCGACGAGCGAACAGAAGAGGACGACCGCGCGACGGGTTCCTCGTGTGATCATGGCAGGTTCCGACTCCTTCCCTCAGGGGCTCCCCGGCTCACGCGGGGACGTCGGCCCCGGGCTCGACCACCTGCGGGGCACTCCCGCCGCGCACCCGACGGGCCGCGCTCCGAATCGTCCCCAGCCCGTCCTCGACGAGCATGTAGAGGCTCGGCACGAGCACCAGCGTGATGGCCGTCGCGAAGACGATCCCGTAACCGAGCGACAGCGCCATGGGGATCATGAACCGGGCCTGGCGAGACGTCTCGAAGATCATGGGCGCCAGCCCCCCGAACGTGGTCAGCGTCGTCAGCAGGATCGGCCTGAAGCGACGTACACCCGCCCGGTGGATGGCCTCCTCCGCACTGACGCCCTCGCGGCGAAGCTTGTTCGCGTAGTCGATGAGAATGAGCGAGTCGTTCACGACGACGCCCGAAAGCGCGACGATTCCCATCAGGCTCATGATGCTCAGGCTGTATCCCATCAGGAGATGGCCGAGGATGGCCCCGACGATGCCGAACGGGATCGCCATCATCACCACGAGTGGCTGGGCGTAGCTCCTGAAGGGGATCGTGAGCAGAGCGTAGATCACCACCATGGCCAGCGCGAGGCCGGAGATGAGGGCGTTGATGCTCTCGCGTATGTCGGCCTGGAATCCTTCGAACGAGTAGGAGAGACCGGGATAGTCCTCGACGAGCGACGGCAGCACCGATTCGACGAGATCGGCCTGCACAACGGACGTCTGGTCGAAGGGCTCCACGTTGCTGGTCACCTGAACCGTGCGGCGGCCGTCGCGCCGGGAGATGCTCGTGTACGCGCGCCCGCGCTCCACCTCGGCCACTTCCAGGAGCGGCACCCACGTCCCCGCCGGCGTCTGCACCAGGAGGTTCTCGACGTCCGCCTCCTGGCTCCTCGCCTCCCGCGGCAGGCGCACCAGGACCCTCACCTCGTTGCGGCCCCGCTGCTGACGGAGGGCCTGCGCGCCGTAGAAGGACGACCGGACCTGCCGGGCGATGGAATCGGCCGTGAGCCCCAACGCCCTGCCCTCGGGCCGGATTCGGAAATCCATCTGCTCCTTGCCCGGACTGTGGCCGTCGTCGATGTCCCTCGTGTAGGTGAACTCCGCCAGCCGGGACGCCAGCTCGGCGCTGGCCCGATTCAGGGTCTCGATGTTCCGGTGGGAGAGCTCGACGGTCAGCGCCGCACCCGAGCCCGGCCCGCCCCGGTCGGCCTCGAATCGGAGCATCTCCAGGCCCGGGATCTGCCCGGTCTCCTGACGCCACATGCCGTTGAACTCGAAGGTGTTCAGTGGACGCTCGTTCGGGTCGGTCAGGTAGACGGTTACTTCGATCATGTTCTCGTTGACGCTGCCGAGCACGCCTTCGGACAGTCGCTCGCCTCCGTGCTCGTCGATCACGCGGTTGGCCGCGTCCTCAAGGAGGCCTCTCACCTCGCGCGCGCGTGAGATCGGAACGCCGTAGGGCAGCACCGCCGTGACCACGGCCCGGTCCGATTCCACCTTCGGCATGAGGGTCATGCCCATGCGCCCGCTGAACACGTAGCTCAGCACCAGCATGAGCACCACGAGTCCCAGGGCCACCGTGACGCGCCGGCTCCGGATCGCCGTCTTCAGGAAGCGGGAATAGCGCCCCCGGATGAACCCGTCGAGCTTCCCGGCCACGCGCTGCTGCGCGTGGTTGATGCGACCCTCGAGTCCGGTGTGGCCCTCCGAGCTCCCGCGCGCCAGGTGGGCCGGCAGGATGAGCAGCGCCTCCACCCACGAGATGAGGAAGACGGTGATCACCACCATGGGAATGGACAGAAAGATCTTCCCCATGAAGCCCGGGATGAACGCCAGCGGCAGGAACGCCACGATGTTGGTCAGGATGCTGAAGGAGATGGGTACGGCGACGTCGCGAGCGCCCTGTATCGCGGCCTCGAGGAAGCCCATCCCACGGCGGCGGTACTCGTAGATGTTCTCCCCCGCGACAACGGCGTCGTCGACCACGATGCCGAGCGCGACGATGAACGCGAACATGGAGATCATGTTGATGGTGACGCCGATCCCGGGCAGAAAGAGCAGGCCGCCCAGGAAGGAGACCGGAATGCCCATGGTCACCCAGAAGGCCAGGCGCAGATTCAGGAAGAGTCCGAGCACCACCAGCACGAGTACCAGTCCGATGAACCCGTTCCTCAGCAGGAGCCGCAGGCGTTGTTCGTAGTTCGCAGCCCGATCGATCGTAGAAGCGACGTTCACGCCGGGCGGCAGGATCTCCTCCACGGCGGGAAGAAGCTCCTCCACCGCTGCCGACACTCCTATGGGTGTCTGGGCTCCGACTCTGAACACTTCAACATCCACGCACGGCAGCCCCTGAAAGCGCTGCTCGACGTTGGAGTCCTCGAAGCCCTCGGACACGGTGGCGATGTCGGCCAGCCGCACCACCGCTCCGGAGGCGGCCGTGACCACCGGCAACCGGGCGAACTCCTCCGCCCAGTCCCGGCGCTCCTTCACGCGCAGTAGGATCTCGCCGCCCTCGGTTCTCACGGAACCGCCCGGAATCTCGAGAGCCGCGGCCGCGATGGTCCGGGCGACACCGTCCAGGCTGAGCCCGTAGGATCGCAACGTCTCCTGGGAGATCTCGACGTGGATCTCCATGCCCCGCACGCCGGCCACGTCCACCTGGGTGATGTCCGGCGACTGAAGCAGCAGGTCGCGCGCCTGCTCACCGAGCTCCCGTAGCGCGTGCTCGCCCACGTCCCCGTAGACGACGAGATTGCGCACCAGCCTGCGCATGGTCAGCAGGCGAACCTGGGGCTCCTCGGCTTCCAGCGGGAAGGTCACGATGCGCGCGACCTCCTGGTCGATCTCCTGATAGACCTTCTGGGGATTGACCCCCGCCTGCAACTCGACCGTGATCAGGGCCATCCCCTCGGAGGCGGTGGCCTGAACCCTCTTGATCTCGGAGACGCCGCGCACGGCTTCCTCCACCGCGAGCACGATCCCGCTCTCTACCTCCTCGGGTGATGCGCCGGGGTACGCCACAGTGATGGTCACCGTGTCCATGCTGAACTCGGGGAAGAACTCCTGCTTGATGCGGGTGGCCATGAAGAACCCGCCGATCAGGAGAACGAGCATCAGGATGTTCGCGGTCACGTGGTTCGTGGCCATCCACGCGATGGGGCCGCCTCTGACCTTGTCCGTCATCGGCCACCAGTCCCTTCCGCCCCGTCGGCACCGACAGGCCGCTTCCCGCCCTTCACCCGCAGGGGCATGCCCTCCACGGGCGCGGAGAGGTGGCTGGTCACCAGGCGCTCGCCGGCTTCGAGGCCTTCCGCCACGAGTACCCGGTCCTCGCCGGCGTAGACCGGCTCGACCGTCCGAATCCGGAGTTTGTCGTCGTCGTCCATCAGCCAGACGTCCGCTTCGTCGTGGACGTACCGGCGGTCCACGACCACCACATCGCTCACGGCGCGGCCGAGGATCTCAACTCCCACGAAGGAGTCGACCAGGAGTGCCAGCTCGGCCGCGTTCTCAGGACGCAGGCTGAAGGGGTCCGCCACCTCCACGAGCACGCGGGCCATTCGGCCCTGCGCGTCCAGGCTGCCCAGGCTGCCCAGCACGCGACCCTCGCGCCACACGCCGTCCTCCCAGACCGCGTCCTGACGGACGCGCACGATCGAGCCGTCGGTCCCTTCTTCTCCGGGCATCAGAACCCAGGCCAAGTCACCCACGGGCAACAGCACCTCCACCCAACACGCGTCGGTGCCCACCAGAACAGCGAGGGGCGTGTTGGGCGTTACGACCGCGCCGGGATCCACGAGCTTCTCCTCGACGATGGCGTTGAAGGGCGCCTTCACCTCGGTGCGCTCGAGATCGAGACGAGCCTTCTCCAGCGCTGCCCACGCTGCATCGTGGGCAGCATTGACGGTCTCCAGCTGAGGCTGGCGCAGAACCAGCTCGGCGTCGTCTTCGTCGACCACGTCGCCCAGGAGCTCGTACTCACGGCGGGCGATGTCCTGGCGACCTTCCTCCAGCTTCAGCTCCTGCTCCGCCCGGGCAACGTCGCCTTCCCGCTGCCGCACCGCGAACTGGTACTCGCGGGGGTCGATGCGCAGCAGACCCTCGCCCTCCCTCAGCAGACCTCCCGGAAGGAACGAGGGACTCACCTCCACCACCTGCCCGCCCACCTGAGCCTGCACCCGGACCTCCAGCGCAGGCTGGACCGTGCCCATCGCCCCGATGACGACCTGGGCGTCGGTGACCTCGAGAGGCATGACCTCCACCAGGCGCGCCTGACGCTGGGGCGCGCGTCGAGGCGCCTCGGGGCCGGTCGCCACCACGACGGCGACCACGACCACGCCCGCCAGCAGGATCGCCAGGGGCATCCATCGCTTCTTCAGTGCGCTCTTCAGGAGTGTCGTCACGATTGCGTCCCTTCGTCCGAGGCCGCGGCCGTCTCGCCAGGCCGTTGCAGGTTCCAGCTGCCGCCCAGCGCGCGGCAGAGATCGATGCGATAGCCGACCAGCGCGCGGCTGGCGATCAGATGCTGACGCTGGAGCGACTGCTGCGAGGTGAGGGACTCGAGGATCCGCAGGTAGTCGGTCTGACCTCCGAGGTAGTCGTCCCGGGAGCGCTCGAGTACGCTGTCGGCCAGGGCGAGCTGGGAGGTCAGGCTCTGCAGATAGGCCCGCTGCCGGCTCTCCTGAACCAGCGCGTTCTCCACCTCCTTGAGGGCGGTGAGAACGGCCAGACGGTAGCTGTCGAAGGCCTGAGCGAGCAGGGCCTCCTGCCGCTCGACCTCGGCCTTGCGACGTCCACCGTCGAGGAGGGGCGCCGTCAGGCCCGCGGCCAGCGTGCCGAACCAGTCCGTGAAGATGTTCGCCGTCCCCGACCCGCCGGTGCTGATGCCGGCCGAGAGGTTGATGCGCGGATAGCGATCGGCGACCGCCGCACCCACGCGGGCGCTGGCCGCCGCCAGATCCAGCTGGGCTGCTCGCAGGTCGGGGCGGCGCTGCAGCAGCTCGGAGGGCACGCCCGTCTCCGGCAACGGGGGGAGTTCGATGAGGGTGGCGTCGTCGTCGGCCACGGGCTCCTGCGGTGCCCTGCCCACCAGCACCGCCAGTTGATTGCGCAGGACCTGGAGACGCGACTCGGCCAGCTCGAGATCGCCGCGTCTGGCCTCCACGAGCTGTCGCTGCCGCAGCACGTCCGCAGCACCCACCTGCCCGCTTCGGAAGCTCAGCGTGATGATCTCGAGCACCAGCCGGTTGGTCTCCACCTGCTCCTCGAGCAGCCGGATCTGCGAGCGGGCCTCAGCCACCTCGTACCACGTGGCCGCGATCTGAGCGCTCAGGCTCAGTGCCGCGGCCCGCACGTCCTCCTCGCTGGCCCTGGCGTCCAGGACCGCGGCGTCCGTCGTGGAGCGGATCCGGCCCCAGAGATCCAGCTCGTAGGACGCGGCGGCACCCAGTGAGAAGCTGCTGCCGTAGCTCTCAGGGACGCTGTCTCCCCGCTGGCCGAAGCGCGCGGCGTCGGCGTCGAGACCAACGGCGGGCCAGAGGTCCGCCCCGGCCTTTCTCGCCAGCGCCCGGGCCTGGTCCAGGCGATCCCACCAGATGGCGAGGTCGGGACTGCCCGCAAGGCCCTCCACGATGAGCGCGTCCAGAGAGGGATCGTCCAGATCCAGCCACCACCGTTCGGACAGGACCTCCCGGCCGGTCGCCGTGTACTCGACCGGCAGATCGGTCACCTCCGGCACCTCGTGCCGGCCCACGGAACAGCCCGCGATGCCGGCGACGACGAGCAGGAGCGGGATCAGCCGCGCGAACCTCGTTGCCTGTCTCATTCCCGGGCCTCCTTGCTCGTCTCGGTCTCCCTCGCCTCGATGCGCCTCTCGAGATCCCGGACGCCCGCCATGACGAACTCGAACATCCGCTCGACCATCTCCTCCGGGTCGAACGGCCGCATCTCCCGCAGGACGGGGCGGATGCGCGCGCGCAGGTGGCGGATGCCCGCGCCGAAGCACGGCGCCTGGACCATGACGCGACAGAGATCCAGGTCCGCCTGCCGGACCCCCTCCCCGAGCATCTCCCGCAGGATCGCCTCGAGGCGGCGGTTGTGCTCCTCCCAGACCAGCTGCCTCTCCTCCTGCAGGAACTCCTGGGGATCGGGCATCTCGAACGCCTGGATGCGCGAGAAGTGACCCGCCGGTCCCTCGTCGAAGGCGCGCAGGAGCAGAGAGCGCATATAGACCCGAAGCTGCTCCTCCGCGGAGAGCCCCCTCTCGGCAGGCTCGAGCGGATAGGCCTCGAGCGCGAGCGCGTACGTGTGATTCCAGACCTCTCTGTAGAGGTCGTCCTTGCCACCGAAGTAGTAGTTGACCGCGGCCCTGTTCGCGGCGGCCGCGTCGCAGATCAGCGCCACGGTGCCGTCGTGGAAGCCCATCTGGCTGAAGATCTCGCTCGCCGCCTCGAGAATCCGAAGACGGGTCCCTTCGCCCTTGTCGCGTGGTGTTGCCATATGAACCTCCTGTATGAAACGCCAATTTAAACCACGCGTTTGAGGTTGTCAACCCGGAATCTTCTCTGCCGCTCTCCCTGCGGAGGCTCGACTGGAGGGCGCCGACCCTGCGGCCCTCCGTCGGGTCGTGAGCGGTCTCCCTGTGCACCCCGAACCCCAGACGAAGCAGCCCGGGTCTCTCGACCCGGGCTACCTCGGTGTGGAATGTGTGCTCTTGCTGATGAGAGCAGCGTCGCTGCTCGGTTCCTACGACGAGAACTGCATGTTCAGACCGGCAAAGAACTGGAGCGCCGGCTGCCCTTCGCCCTTGTGGTAGATCGTGAACTGCGGCTCGAAGTAGATGTTGAACACGATCCCCGGGGACTTGATGACCTTGCCGATGCCCACCCCGAACGGCACCAGGTACCGCTCGTTCTCGAGGTCGAAGGTCCAGGGCGCGGAGGTCCGGAAGTAGGTCCCGCCGCCGGCCTGGAAGAACCAGAACGGCTGGGCGATCAGCATGCTCGTGTCGGCACGATCCTCATCCCCAGCGAACGATGCCTGGTAGGTCACGAGGCCTCCGCCCTGCAGGGTCTTGTTGAACGTCCCGTAGTAAACGACGGCCAGGCCGCCCTGCCACTTGCCGGTGCTCACGGAATCCGTACTCCCCGTGGGCGCAACGATCAGGGGACCGACCCCGAACGTGGCGGAGGGTTCCTGGATGAAGCTGTACGCCGCGAAGCCGTCGATGTCACCGAGGCCGGCGCTGTCCGAGCCGGAGTTCGGCGGCACCGTCTGGAAGGGAGCGGAGATCCTCACGAACCACTTGCCGAGGCCTGTGGCGAACCGCATCCAAGTTGTGTTCGACGTCTCGTCGGGCACTCCGTACAGGGTCGGGCGGTAGTAGTTCTGGACGTTGAACGCCGTCATATTGGCCAGCGGGTTGTTCGCCTGGGCGAGTGCCGCAGCCGCGGCGTCGGCATCATCCTCTGCGAAGCCCGGAGCGACGGCCAGCACGCAGAGCACGACTCCGAGCAGGGAACAGAGAAGAGACTTGCGGGTGCTGCTCATCCTCCAACCTCCTGTGTTGTGTCGGGATCCAGGGCGAGACGCCAACGATCAATCCGCCTCGGCACCTGGCCAGTTCGCCAGGATCACGCGATCTTCGTCCGCATGATGGCATTCCAGGACTAGGGAGTCAAGGCAAACGGGCCTGCGGGGGAGCGGGATGCCTCCCCCACGAAGAGCGGGGCCGCCGCCTCTCGGCGACGGCCCCGCTCTGTGTTGAGCTGTCCTGTCGTTACCTGGTCAGAAGCAGCTTCGTTGCCACGTCCACGTCTCCCATCCGGAGCCTCACGAAGTAGACCCCGGAGGATACGGGCTCACCCGTTGCGTCGGTTCCGTCCCAGACGACGGAACGTCGTCCGCGATCCACGGAGCCATTGATGAGATGCTTCACGGCCCTGCCGCGAAGGTCGTAGACCGTGAGGGTGACCGACGCCGACGAGACGGGGACGTCGAGCTGCATCGTCACGGTGTCCGTGAACGGGTTTGGCCAGCCGGGAGACAGCGCCAGACCGAGGTGCCCGCCGGTCGCGACGGTCGCAAGCGATCCGCCGACCGTGTCCTCTGAACCGTCGGACAGCATGGCACGAAGCTCGTACCAGAATGTCGTGCCCGGCCACGCGGTCTCGTCCTCGAACGCGCCCGGCGACACCGGAGCGATCGGCTCCTCGTTCAGCCTGTCGAACGGCCCGTCCGGCGACGTTGCGCGGTAGACGTTGAAACCGTTCACCCCTGCCAGCGCCTCCACCGTCCACCGGAGCTGCACAGCGCCGTCCTCAGTCAGCACCGCGTAGAAGGCCCCTTCGACCGGCGTCCAGCCGAGCGCATTGCTGACGTCGCACACCTTCACACGCATCGTGCCCGTCGGTACTCCGGCTGGTACGAGCAGCGCGATCAGCTCATCCGACCAGCTGATGCAGTCGGCGGCCAGCACCTGGAATCCGCCGTCGAACACCACCGCGAACGTATCGCGGGGAGCGTCCCAGAAGCCGAGTCCGTAGAGCTCGATCTCAGCCTGTCCCGGAGCCCCGCCGTACTCATCCGCCGACAGGAGCTCGGGCGGCTCGCTCACGATCAGCGCGCGCCCGTCCCCCTCGGAGATCTCGCCGCAGCCGTTGACGGCCGTGACCGAGTACGCGCCCTCGAAGGCGGGAACCACGATCGACGTCTCGCTGCCGGACCAGATCTCGTCCCCGTTCAGAAGGAGGCCGTAGGTGACTGCGCGTGAGACGGGCTCCCAGCTGACGGCGACGTCGTCGCCGTAGCACGCCAGCTCCGGATCGAGCTCGGGACGCTCCGGCGCCGGAGGAGCGCCGATGACGGTGATCTCGACCGAGGCCGGGAAGCTCTCGCAGCCGGTCTCCAGATCGGTCACCACGAGCGTCACGACGAACGTGCCGGGCTCGCCCGGATCGAAGTCGTAGCAGTGGTCCGGTCTTCCCTCGCCGCCACGGTTCGCTCCTCCACCCTTGCTCCCGAGGACGTCGGACCGCCGTGCCCTCGGAACGGACGTCGTCCAGTCGTAGACCCAGTTGGCGCCCGGAGGAGCCTCCGGACCGCAGATCGTGACGGGAAGCTCGCCGATGCAGATCTCAGTCGGGCCCTCGAGGCAGACCTCCGGCCTCTCGTACACTTCGACCTCATGCGAGCACCTGCTCACGCAACCGTTCGGGTGCGTCACCGTGAGTTCGAAGAGGTGGATACCCGGCTCGAGTCCGTCGAGTGAGATGTTGCGCGAGGTCTCGCCGCCGGGCGACCACAGGTACGCCGCGGCGTCGTAGGGACCGAAGAGCCTGAAGCCGGTCGCACCCTCGCACAGCCGGCTGGGGCCGCAGATCTCGCACGGCTCACCGGGGTAGACGTCGACCGAGTGCAAACACGTGGTCTGGCACCCGTTCGCGTCAACGACGGTGAGCTCGAAGTCGTGCGTACCGGCCTCGAGGCCGTCGAGGGAGATGCACTCCGTGGTCCCGCCACCCGGCAGCCATGAGTACGAGGACATGCCTCCGGGACCGCAGAGCTCGAAGCCCTCGGCGCCCTCACAGATCTCCGCGGGGCCGGTGATGATGCACGGGTCGACCGAAAAGACCTCGAACGTGAACGAACACGTGCTCTCGCACCCGTTCCCGTCGGTGACGGTCAGGTCGAAGTCGTGCAGGCCGACGCCGAGCCCGTCCATCGAGATGCACTGCGTGGTTTCCCCACCAAGCGACCACAGATACGCCGCCGCGCCATCGGGACCGCAGAGCGTGTAGCCGGTCGCGCCCAGACACATGGTGTCGTCCGGCTCCGCGGTGATGTCGCAGTCGGGCAGCGGGTGAACCTTGAACGCGATCGAGCAGGTCCTCTCGCACCCGTTCCCGTCGGTCACGGTCAGGTCGAAGTCGTGGCGACCGACCCCGAGCCCGTCCATCGAGATGCACCGGGTCGTCTCGCCGCCCGGGAACCAGTCGTAGGACACCGCACCGTCCGGACCGCAGAGGGTGTACCCGGTCGCGCCCAGGCACATCGCTGCGGTCGGATCGGCCGTGATGTCGCAGTCAGGCAGAGGATAGACCTCGAAGGTGAACGAACACGTGCTCTCGCAGCCGTTCGCGTCGGTCACGGTGAGGTCGAAGTCGTGGAGGCCGACCCCAAAGCCATCCATCGAGATGCACTGGGTCGTCTCGCCGCCCGGCGACCACACGTACGACACCGCGTCGGGCCCGCAGAGCGTGTAGCCGGTCTCTCCCAGGCACATCGCACCCGCGGGATCCGCGGTGATGTCGCACGGCGGGAGCTCGTAGACGTCGAACGTGAACGAACACGTGCTCTCGCAGCCGTTTCCGTCGGTGACGGTGAGATCGAAGTCGTGATCGCCGACCGCGAGGCCGTCCATCGAGATACACTGAGTCGTCTCGCCGCCCGGCGACCACAGGTAGGCCGCCGCGCCATCGGGCCCGCAGAGCGTGTAGCCCGTCGCGCCCATGCACATCGCTGCGGTCGGATCGGCCGTGATGTCGCAGTCAGGCAGAGGATAGACCTCGAAGGTGAACGAACACGTGCTCTCGCAGCCGTTCGCGTCGGTCACGGTGAGGTTGAAGTCGTGGAGGCCGACCCCAAGGCCATCCATCGAGATGCACTGGGTCGTCTCGCCGCCCGGCGACCACACGTACGACACCGCGTCGGGCCCGCAGAGCGTGTAGCCGGTCGCGCCCAAGCACATCACATCCGCGGGATCCGCGGTGATGTCGCAGTCGGGCAGCGGGTAGACCTCGAAGGTGAACGAGCAGGTGCTCTCGCACCCGTTCCCGTCGGTCACGGTCAGGTCGAAGTCGTGCTCGCCCACCTCGAGCCCGTCCATAGAGATGCACTGCGTCGTCTCGCCGCCGGGCGACCACAGGTACGCGGCCACGCCGTCGGGGCCGCAGAGCGTGTAGCCGGTCGCGCCCAAGCACATCACATCCGCGGGATCCGCGGTGATGTCGCAGTCGGGCAGCGGGTAGACCTCGAAGGTGAACGAGCAGGTGCTCTCGCA
>JALGWI010000076.1 GCA_025774245.1 bacterium | reverse complement strand
TCCCCGGCCGCTAGAAGGTCGCGGTGAGCGAGAATCTGAACGGCCTCTTGAGACCATCGGCCTGCGGCACGTTGGCGATGACGAACGCCCAGCTCTTGTACTTGAGGCCCATGCCGTACGCGAAGCCCTTGACGTCGCCGTCCTCGTCGTAGACGTAGCCGAGCCTCAGAGCGAGCAGGTTCGCGTACTCGTACTCCGCGCCCGCGTTGAGGATGACGCCGGTCGTGATGTCGGCGATGTCCTCGACGATCACGAGCGACTTGTTGTAGTCGCCGACGAGGAGGAGGTGGTTCATGTCGTCATTGAGGATCGTCCAGCCGAATCCGAACTTGAGGTTCCTCGGGAGCGGATCGGCCTGCTCCTCGTCGATGTAGGCGATCTTCGGTCCCACGTGCTGGAGCGCCGCGCCGAGCACCAGGCTTCCCTTCATCATCTTGTAGAGCGCGCCGAAGTCGGCGGCGAACGTGCTTCCCTCGCCCTTCTGCTGGTCCTGCGTGGCCCACGCGGGAGCGAGGTGAACGTACACGAACTTCAGGTTCAGACCGAGCGCGAAGTTCTTGCCGATCGTCGTTCCGTAGGCGACCGATGGGATGACCTCGTACGAGGTGAAGTACCCGACGATGTCCGGACTCTCCGGATTGGTCATGGGCTGCTCGCCGTACGTCAGGTAGATGATTGAGCCGCCGATCGTCCCGAGCCCCTCGACCTTCTGCGCGTAAGCGACGTACTCGTAGTAGACGTCGTCCCAGTCCGGAACGAGCTGCGTGTGCATGAGCGTGAAGTTGTACTTGGCTCCGAGGTAGCCGAGCCCCGCGGGATTCCACGAGATGGCGCTCGCGTCGTCGACCACCGCCACGAACGCGTCGCCCATGCCGGCCGGCCTGGCCCCGGGCTGGATGTAGAGCGACTGGGCTCCACCGATCGACACCTGAGCGCTCGCGACCTGCGCGACCGCGCCAATCACGAGCAGTGCAAGGAACACTCTCGACTTCCGCATCTCTTGTTCTTCTCCTTTCGGCCTCGGTGCCCGGCTATCTCATGACCACGGCGCGGCCGATGGCCTCGGCCCTGTCGCCGCGGTACTCCTCCGAGACAGCCTGAATCCTGTACAGATAGACCCCGTTCGACAGCTCGTCGCCCTGCGCGTCGAGGCCGTCCCAGTAGACCTGGCTGGCGCCAGCGGCCGCCGGGATGTCCCGCAGGGACCTGATGAGCCTGCCGCCGACCGTGAAGATGTCGATCCTCACGTTCGCCGCGGTGGGAAGCTGGAAGAGGATCGTCGTCCCCCTCGAGCCGCCGTCCGGGAACGGGTTGGGGTGGTTCGCGACACTTCTGATCTGGACCGAGAGCGTGTGGGCCCCGAGCGAGAGCGACGGAAGCTCCCCGTCGATCGATCCCTGCCGGTAGCTTCCCAGATCGTAAAGGAACTCGTCGGTGAGGCTCGTCGTGTCGCTCCCCGCGTCGATGCGCAGCACGATGCCGTTCTCCCGGTCGCGGTCGACGAGATTCACTCCGTGGTCGTCATCGATGGTGATCGTGTACGGGGCCCCGGGCAGGATCGACGTGGCCCCGCCCTCAAACCCGGCTGTCGGAGAGGGCAACGTCCTCGACCGAGAACGACCCGTCGATGTCGTCGCCGTAGAAGTAGCCGCGGATCCTCGCGTACGGCCCTTCCTCCGAGAAGGTGGACACCACGAACTGCGACGAGAAGGCCCCGTTCGTGACGGAGGCCGGACCGTCGAAGACCGTGTCGCCCGGGAGCGTGTAGTTGACGTGGTGCGGAGGGAAGTCGGGGTTCGTCTGGTCGTAGCCGCTCGTGTCCGCGCTGTCGGTGACCCGGACGAGCATCACGCCGCTCTCCCCCGCCGTCTCTCCAGTGTTGTCGCCCTCGATCGTGACGGTGTCGTGACGCCTCATCGGCTCGAGGCCGTCGGTGTCGGCATCGGCGCTCCCCCGCGGCGAGACAAGTTGAACCGCCGGATCCCCAATGACGGCGAACCGGGTGTTGTTCGTCCACGTGGACGAGCTCCCCGACGTCTCGATGAAACCGGCCTGGAACGCCTGCCCGACGTCGAGAGCCGTCGCGGGCTCGTCCTGCTGGTTGCCGAACATCTGTCGGAGGAACGCGCGGTTCAGGACCGAGTTCTGGCCGGCGCCGGAGTCGCGGGTGCTCCCGATCGATACGACCGTCCCGCCGATCGGGGACTTCAGGAGCGCCTCTCCGAGCGAGTCTCCGGTCGGCATGTCGAACCTGTTGAGCCGGCACGACGCGGCGAAGAAGAGGGGCAGCGCGTCGATGTTGTGCAGGCGCGGGACGTCGTCCAGCAGGAAAACGTTCTCGTGCGCCATGAGAAGCTCGTTGCCGTGCCCCGTGTAGTTCATCAGGAGCGCGCCATCGTTCCAGGCATCGATGATGTCACGGCGCGCGCCCGACTTGTTGCCGGCGGCGTCGTAGTCGTACTCCATCAGATAGACCTTCACCCGGTCGAGCGCCCACGGAAGCACATCGGTGGCGATCTGCTCGGCCTGAGTGGTGTGGTAGTACTCGGGCTGCGTGGGGTCGTTGTCGCCCTTGAATTCGTCGTCGCCGACGATGAGCGCCCTGTTCTTCCAGGTCCCGAACATCGTCTCGCCCTCGTATCGCTCGATCTTGTCGATGATCGTCGCAAGCTCGCTCGTCGATCGGGCCGTCAGCCGGCCGAGGGCCATGGCCGGATCGTAGTTCGTGACGCTCTCGAATCCGACGAACCACTGGTCGGCCGGCCAGTAGCTCGAACCCGTGTAGACCGGCGGAAGGTAGGTCGGGATGCTGGAGCTCTGGTACTGGCGATAGTCGTAGGACGCGTCGCCGATCAGGATCGTGTGCGTCGGCGGCGGGTCGGTGTTGTCCCAAACGTACTTCAGGAAGTCCCGGATGGCCGTGGGATCCGTGAGGCCCCACGAGAACTCGTCGTAGACGTCGGAGGTCCGGACGAGCTGGGCCGAGAACCCTCCCCCCGTCGCGCTCTGGCGGTAGGCCTTGAGCCTGAGCGCCTCATCGTAGAAGCCGTCGTAGACGATCATCAGGTAGTCGGCGCCCGCGGGCGTCCGGAGGTCGCCGAAGGTGTCGAGCTCGACGGCCGGGGTCCGGTAGCCTCCCGTCCCGACGGCCACGTAGGACGCGGTGTCGGCGACGTCGTCCTGGAAGACGACGCGTTCGGCGGCGGGTCCCACTCCCGGCACCGTCCGGACGGAGTACTTGTCGATGACCTTGAAGACGTCCACGTCGCTCGTCCCGGATCCCGTCAGCGAGTACTCGACGACGCCTGTCTTCCCCGAGCTCCCGAAGCGGAGCTGGCCGTCGCCGACCCAGAGCTCGCGCCAGTACTCGAGATCGAACCAGTCGATGAGGACGTAGTCCTCCTCGAACTCCTCGCCCTCCCTCGGAACGGTGATCTGGAACGAGTTGTAACCCTCCCTCATCGGGAGGCCGTCCGACTCGAAGATGAGGCGGCTGTAGCCGTCCCACTCGCCCACGTACGCCTCGGTGTCGTTCAGGTAGAAGAGCACGTGGTGGTCCGGGAACACCGACGAGTTGCTCGAGTTGCCGTCGAGCCGCGCGCGGAGGAGACCCGTCGAGTCGACGCGGACGTGGTCGAGCTGCTCGTGGAAGTACCGCGTCTCCGACTGGCCCGTGCGCCTCATCTCGAACCAGAACCAGTTGTCGCTTCGGCCGAGGAAGTCGTAGATGTTGCGCTCGAAGTGCTGCCTCGCGCGGTACGACTCGACGACGAGCGGGTTCGGCGAGTCCTGGAGATCGTCCTCGAGCATCCTCTTCGGCGGCTCCGTGAACCCGGACGAGGTACCCTCGTTCTCCCAGGTCAACCAGTAGACGGTGTCGTTCGTGAACATGTTCTCGTGGTAGGGCTCGATGGAGTTCTCGATCTCGAGCTCGTCGACCCAGTCGTCGATTCCGACGGCGCAGAAGATCACGCGGTCGTCCAGGTCGAACGATCCGTCGCCCTCACCCTCGACGTGGATGTCGCACTCGGTCATCCACTCGGGCCTCGGCTCGGTCACGTTCTTGGGAACCGACAGCCCTCCCCCAAAAAACACGCGGAAGGTCTCCGGATCGATGGCGCCGGCGTCGACCCCGGCGCCGTCGAGGTCGCTGTAGTCGACCGCGTACACGCCGCGATCTTGAAGACTCAGCTTCACCCAGTTGCCCGACGCCGAGAAGTAGTCGTCCCTGGGACCTGCGCGGCGCGGCACGCGACCCCGCCGCCACTCCTTCGCGCTCTCGTAGTTCAGGACGAGCGACTCGATGAGCCGCTCCCTCCGCGGGAGCTCTCCCAGGGGGGCGTCGTGCGCCCTGACGCCCTGGAACGAGAGCTGGACCTCGATCGAACCGTGACGGAGGAGCTCGCTCTCCGAGGGAACGAACTGGCACGGGTAGAGCTCGATCGTGACCGTGCGCTGCGTCGTGGTCCACTTCGGCCCGGCCATGGAGGCAGCGCGCGCCGGCCAGGGCCCCTCGTCCCGGTACGGATCTCCCTCGATGTAGAGGAACCTGCTCACCTCGCCGTCGGCGACCGGATCGATCGACGGCGACGGGGCGATCCGGATCCCCCGCTCTGTCGTGGTGCCCGTGCTCGAGACGCGGATATCGACGCGGTCGCAGTCCGGAACTGCGATCGTCGCGCGCACGACGGGCAGCTCGGGCGCGCCCGGCTCACCCGTGAGGTCGGCGCCGTCGACCGTGACGAGCGTGTACGTGGCGCCGTCGATCACGATCGGACGCGTGGCGAACGCACCCGGGACGTACCTCAGGACGACGCCGCCGTCGTCGGACGAGACCAGCTCGACGGGAACACGCCCCGCGGCGGTCTGCGAGAAGACGGAGAGAAGGACGAGGATCGCGAGGGCCGCACGTGTCATCTATCCTCCGTGTGAGGCGGCCGAGGCCGCCCCCGTGAAGGCGCTCGAGATATCGCTCCTGCTCAGCACGCCGACGACTACGTTCTCGTCGTCGACGACCGGCAGGAAGACGAGCTTTCGGTTCAGCATGAGGGCGGCGACCTTCATCATGGAGGTCTCCGGTTTGACGGTGATGAGATCGGTCGCCATGACGTCCTCCGCAAGAAAGAGCGACGGCTCGATCTCGGCCATCGTCTGGGCCTCGATCGCGCCGAGGTCGTCGAGGAACGCCAGCTCGTCGAACATCGTGAGGTAGTGCGGGATGAAGATGCTGATGAGCTCTTCATGCGTCACGACGCCCAAGAGGCGTCGCTTTTCGTCGACAACTGGGACGCCGGTGACCCGGTGTTTCTTCAATATGGACGTGATCTCGGCCACGTTGGCTGAGCGACCCACGGTGATCACGTCCGAGGTCATGTAGTCGCGAGCCTTCATGATCCCCACCTCGAGGAGGCCCGGCGTACGGGCGTCGGGCCGTCCGGCGGCCTCCCGGCCGCCCTCACGGCCCAGGGCTCACTTGACCGAATCCATGAGCGCCAGGACCTCTCGGACCGAGTCGGTCCCGAGCATGAGATCCCGATTTCCCTGATCCTTCATCAGGAAAGAGAGCCTCGCCATCAGGTTCAGGTAGACCCGGGAGGGCTCCAGCCGTTTCGGCGCCCCTATGAGAAATATGAGCCTCACGGGCCGGCCGTCAAGAGCCCCGAAATCCACGTCCTCGGTTGTCCTGCCGAACGCGAAGACCACTTCCTTGACGGCCGCGCTCTTGGCGTGGGGGAAGGCGACGCCGTACCCCACGCCGGTCGTCACCAGCTCCTCCCTCGCGAGAACATCGATCCGGAGGGCCTCAACGTCTGCCACGTGCGGGGAACGACGGAGGAGTCCGACCATCGACGAGATGATCTCCTCCTTCGTACCCGCCGGCACGGCGAGGTCGATGTACCTGGCGTCGGTAAAAGAAGACAGCTTCATGGGCGATCCACTCCTGTCGGTCCGCTCACGCGGACAGATTGCCCGCGGCAACGAGGGCCGCGGCGACCGCGATGGCGGCCTGCCACCAGGCGTGGCGGAGCGGCAGTTCCCTTCCGTGAGGGACGTACTTCGACAGCCGCTCGGAGTGCCCGGGGAACACCTTCCACCGGCCGGGGATGATCCTCCTCCGCCACAGGAGGTTCTCGATGTCGGGGACCGCCGCGCCCAGCGCCCCCCAGAAGACGGTCGTCCCGCCGAGCCCGAGGGCGAGCATCGCGGCGAAGACGGCCGCCACGATCGAGGCTTCGATCCACATCTTGTCGAACTCGTAGTGGGGGATCACATCGAGCGGAATGTGGCTCAGGAGACCAACGGCGAACGCGGCTCCCCTCCCGCCGACGAACGATCCGGCCGCGGCTCCGACGGCCATGTGGACGAGGACGGTCACCGGTTCAGACCTCCCGGAACTCGCCCATCGCCATGAACTTCGCGAGCCGCTTCCTCACAAGCTCGACCGAACTCAGGCTCTCGAGCTCGGAGAGGTGCCGCTCGATCGCCGCACCCACGCTGCGCGCGGCCACTTCCGGTGCCCTGTGCGCGCCGCCGGGCGGCTCCGGGATGATCTCGTCAATGACGCCGAGCTGCGTCAGGTCCTGCGCGGTGATCTTCATCGCGTCGGCGGCCTGAGCCGCCCGCGCGGCGTCCCTGAACAGGATCGAGGCGCAGCCCTCCGGGGAGATCACCGAGTAGATCGAGTACTCGAGCATCAGCACGCGGTCGCCGACGCCGAGACCCAGGGCGCCGCCGCTCCCGCCCTCGCCGATCACGACCACGACGATCGGGACCGGCAGGTGGGACATCTCGTGCAGGTTGACGGCGATCGCCTCCGCCTGCCCGCGCTCCTCCGCGCCGACACCGGGCCAGGCGCCCGGCGTGTCGACGAAGGTGATGATCGGCCTGCCGAACTTCGCGGCGAGCCGCATGATCCGGAGCGCCTTCCGATAGCCCTCGGGGTGCGCCATCCCGAAGTTCCGCTGGATGTTCTGCTTTGTATCGCGCCCCTTCTGGTGACCGATGATGACGACCTTGCGGTCGTTGAAGTAGCCCAGGCCGGCGACGATGGCTTCGTCGTCCCGATACCTTCGGTCGCCGTGAAGCTCGGTGAAGTCGATGTCGAGGAGCTTCAGGTAGTCGAGCGTGTAGGGCCGCCTCGGGTGTCGCGCGATCTGCGTGACCTGCCAGCGCGTGAGCTTCCCGTAGATCTGCTTCCGGAGATCCTCGGCCTTGACCTCGAGCTTCGAGAGCTCCTTCGCGACGTCGATGTTCTGGCTGTCCGCGAAGCTCCGGAGCTCGTCGATTCTCTGTTCCAGCTCGAGGAGCGGTTTCTCAAACTCCAGCCAGCCAGCCATGGATTCGACCTCCGTTGCCCTTCCGGCCGCGGGCGCCAGCGCCCCGGCGAGGGTCCGGTCCTAGAACGTATCGTAGAAGACCAGCTCGAGCGATCTGCTCACCAGATCGGGTGAGCCGCTCGGGCCGATCAGGTTCCTGAAGTAGAAGTCGAACTCGAGCTGCTCCATGAAGACCCAGCGGAGCCCGGCGTTCAGGTAGCTGGTCTTGTCGCTCGGATCCTCTCTGGTCGCGTCGTTACCGTACTGGTATTCGATCAGGACCGAGAACTCCACCGAGAACCGCGCCGACAGGGTCACGAAGATGTCCGGGGCGGTCTTCTCGATCTCGAGGGTCCGTCCCAGCCCGAAGTGGACCTGCCAGTAGTCGGAGAACGGCAGGGTCTTCGTCGCGACGGCGTAGAAGCCCAGGGACGGCTTCGCGTAGAGGCCATCCTCGACCTCGGGCCCGTAGCCCCGGGAGTCGTACCCGATCGCGATGGCCGGAATGGGACCGTTCTCCGGCGCCAGGCGCAGCTTGGCATCGATCCCGACAGAGCTGTTCCAATCCACCGAGCCTGCGCCGATGACGTTCTCGCCGCCGTACGAGAGACCCAGCAGGAACATGTCGGCCACACCGACGCGGACCGCCCCGATCATGCCCCCGTTCCCCACGACCCTGAGCCCGAGCGAGTAGCCCCCTCGGTAGAAGGTGTGGGTCGTGGGCAGGTCGATGAGCTTCGCGAACTGCTCGTCGGCAGCGCGTGCCCCGAAAGGGACAAGAACCAACACGCACACGAACGCGACGAACGCCGCGAACCTCAGCATCGGGGCGCCCTCCCGGTTTCCCGGCTTCCCGAAAGACTCCCAAGATCGTGCGCCAGAATATAGCAACTCCCTATCAGGCTGTCAATTAGAAACCCGGATCGGGCGGTCGCGCCCCCACCAGAGCGCCCCTGAGCTCGACGTTCGTCTCCCCCACCATGTCCTCGAGGCCCTCGATGAGGTCCCTCGAGGGCTCGACGCGGACCCCGCTCGCGCTGATCGTTACGGCGCCGCCGGCGGCCGGCCGGACGACCAACTCGACCGGGCACCTGCCGGGATGCGAGAGGAGAAGCGACTTGAGCTCTTCGAGCGTCGGCTCCTCGAGGCCGGCGCTCGCGATCGTGATCGCGACGCGCTCGACGAACCTCGTGTAGGCCCGGCTCAGGGGGACGACGTCGTTGACGAGGATCTTCGGGACCTCGTCCTCGCGGGTCGACACCTTCCCCTCGATGATCACGGCGGCGTCCCGCTTGATCTCGTCCCGTCGCTTCGCGTAGGCGCTCGAGAAGACGATGACCTCGGCCCTCCCCGTGAAATCCTCGAGGGTGACGAAGGCCATCCGGTCGCCCTTCCGGTCGTTCGTCGCCTTGATGGCCGTGATGATCCCGGCAAGCCTGACGGCCTCGCCGTCCTCCATCTCGGGGAGGTCGTTGATGGCGGCCGTCGCGAACGCCTTGAGCTCCCTCTCGTAGCGCGCGAGCGGGTGGCCCGTGACGTAGAGCCCCAGGATGTCCTTCTCCCTCGCGAGGGCGACGCTGTCGCTCCAGGGGGCGGCGTCCGGGAGCCGCCTCGGCTTCGAGGTCGCACCCGCGGTATCGTCGAGAGCGCCCATGAGCGACATCTGGCCGGAGTCGCGCTCGGTCTGGACCCGCTGGCCAAAATCGAGCGCCGCGCCGACGGCCGTCATCTGCTGGGCGCGGTGGCCGTGGAGGCCGTCGAGCGAGCCGGACGCGACGAGGCTCTCGAGCACCCGCCGGTTCACGAGCCTCAGATCGACCCGGCTGGTCAGGTCGAAGATGTCCTCGAACGTCCCGTGCTCCCGGCGCGAGGCCGTGATCGAGCGGATGGCCGCCCGGCCGACGTTCTTGATCGCTCCGAGCCCGTACTGGATGTCGCCCCTCGGGGTCGCCCGGAACTCGGCGTGCCCCTCGTTCACGTCGGGCGGCAGCACGCGGATCCCGCTCCTCCGGCACTCGTTGATGAGGACAACGATCCGGTCGGAGTTGTCCATCTCGGTCGTCATGGTCGCGGCCATGAACTCCGCGGGGTAGTGCGACTTCAGGTAGCCCGTCCGGACGGCGAGGATGGCGTACGACGCGCTGTGCGCCTTGTTGAAACCGTATCCGGCGAAGTGGGCCATCTGATCGAAGATCGAGGCCGCCGTCTTCTCGGGGACGCCGCGCTCGACCGCCCCCTTGACGAAGTCGCCGCGCTGCCTGTCCATCTGCTCGACGACCTTCTTCCGCATGGCGTTCAGGAGGTGATCGGCCTGCGCCATCGTGAACCCGGCGAGCGCGCTCGCCGACTGCATCACCTGCTCCTGGTACGCCATGACGCCGTACGTCTCCGAGAGGACCGGCTCGAGGCTCTTGTGGAAGTACGTGACCTTCTGCCGCCCCTGCTTCCGCTTCACGTAGTCGTCGACCATCCCAGAGCCCAGGGGGCCGGGGCGGAAGAGGGCGTTCACCGCGACGATGTCCTCGAACCTCTCCGGCTTCATCTTCCGGAGGAGGTCCCGCATCCCCGACGACTCGAGCTGGAAGACGCCGACCGTGTGTCCCGTGCTGAGGAGCTCGTAGGTCTCGGGATCGTCGAGCGGGATGTCCTCCGGCTTCATGTCGATCCCGCGATTCTCGGCGATCATCTCGAGCGCGTGTCGGATGACCGTCAGGGTCCGAAGACCCAGGAAGTCGAACTTCAGAAGCCCGATCTTCGCGAGCGCCTTCATGTGATACTGCGTGACGATCTCGTTCTTGTTGGTCCTGAAGAGCGGCACGTGGCTGTCGATCCGTCCCGGCGCGATGATCACGCCGGCCGCGTGGACCGACGCGTGCCGCGAGAGGCCCTCGAGGTTCGTGGCGTACTCGATGAGCTTCGCGTAGCGCTCGTCCGAGTCGCGGAGCTCCCGAAGCTCGGGGACGCGCTCGAGCGCGTCGTCGAGCGTGATGTTGAGCTCCCGCGGGATCATCTTGGCGATCCGGTCGACCTCGGAGTACGGGAACTTGAGCACTCGGCCGACGTCGCGGATGGCGGCCCTCGCCATCATGGTCCCGAACGTGATCACCTGTGCGACCGATTCGCGTCCGTACTTCTGCGTCACGTACTCGATGACCTCGTCGCGCCGCTCGTAGCAGAAGTCGATGTCGAAGTCCGGGAGCGCCTTCCTCGCGGGGTTCAGGAAGCGCTCGAAGACGAGGCCGAACCGGAGCGGGTCGAGCTCGGTGATCCCGAGCCCGTAGCTCACGATGCTCGCGGCCGCCGATCCCCGCCCGGGACCGACCGGGATCCCGCGCCTCTTCGCCTCGTGGATGAAGTCGTGCACGATCAGGAAGTAGCCCGAGAAACCCATCTCGTTGATGAGCCCGAGCTCCTTCGTGAGGCGCGCCTCGACCTCGGGGGTGATCTCGTCGTACCGAGCCTCGAGCCCCTCCCTGGCGAGCGCCTCGAGCTGCTCGGAGGCGTCGGCGTAGCCCTCGGGGATCGGGAACCGCGGCATGTGGACGGCGCCGAACTCGAGGGAGAGGTTGCACTTCTCCGCGATCTCGATCGTGTTCTCGTAGGCCTCCGGCAACTCCGCGAAGAGCTCCTTCATCTCCTCGGGCGTCTTGAGGTAGAACTCGTCGTTCGGCATCCGCATGCGGTTCGGATCGTCGATCTCCTTCCCCGTCTGGATGCACAGGAGAACGTCGTGCGCCGGCGCCGCCTCCCGGCGCAGGTAGTGGCTGTCGTTCGCCGCGACGAGGGGCACGCCGAGCTCGCGACCCAGCTCCGCGTAGGCGCTCCGGATCGTCTTCTCCTCGGGGAGGCCGTGGTTGTGAACCTCGAGGTAGAAGTTGCCTTCCCCGAAGATCTCGACGAACTCGATGATCGACTCGCGCGCGGCCTCGACGTTCCCGGAGAGGATGTGACGCGCCGGCTCGCCGCGGAGGCAGGCCGACGTCGCCAGGAGGCCCTCGCAGTGCTCGCGCAGGAGCTCCTTGTCGATCCGCGGCCGGTAGTAGAAACCCTCGAGGTAGGCGATGGTCGAGAGCTTCATGAGGTTCCGGTAGCCCTCGTAGTTCTTGGCGAGGAGCAGGATGTGCGAGTAGCCCTCCCACGATCTCCCCTCGGGCCTCGAGGTGTGACCCCTGGGGTCGAGGTAGGACTCCATCCCGATGATGGGCTTGATCCCGCTCTCGGTCGCCTTCGCGTAGAAGTCGATGGCTCCGAACATGTTGCCGTGGTCGGTGATCGCGAGGGCCGGCATCCTGAACTCGTGCGCGCGCGCGATCAGGCGATCGATGCGCGACGCCCCGTCCAGAAGGCTGTATTCGGTGTGGTTGTGAAGATGGACGAAATCAGAGTGGGTCATGTGCCCGGCGCCCTATTCCTGTTTGTGATCGCGGTCGCGATCCCGCTCATCCCGCTGCCCGACCGCTCCTTCTCCGTGGGCCCTGAGCATCCAGTCGATCATCCCGAGCATCGGGGTCGCCGCGGACTCCCCGCGCTCCCTTCGAGTCGCGAGAAGGGCCTCGGTGAGCTCGCGATCCCACGCATCCTCCTCGACGCTCACGAGGACGAAGATGTCACAGACGCGCCCCTCATCGTCCCCCGAGCCCTCCCCGCAGGGCCGGTAGTAGACGTTCTCCTCCCGGGCGTGCGACTCCATGCGTTCCGCGTAGTTCCTCGACAGCTCGCTCCTGACCGCGACCCTGTCCTGTGGCGGAACGACGATGCCGGACCCCGTGACGGCCGCCGTGTAGAGGTCCTGCACCCTGTCGCCCGCGGCCTTCGCTATCTGCAGGTGCGCGTCCCCCGTGGCCATCTCGATCCCGGTCTCGGCGTCGACGGCAGAGAGCGCCGCGCCCACAAAGCACCGCTCGCCGTTCTGGCTGGGCGGGACGATCCGCACCCACTGCGGAAGCTCGTCGCCCGTCGGGGAGTCGGCGTCGTCCCCCCTCCCGCCGCCCCTGCCGGCGCAGCCCAGGCACAGGAGGACGATCCAGATGGCGCCGAGAAGCGGAGCCGCCCTGGCCCTGAGTCTGTGCATCGTGTTCCTCCTTGTGGAGAGCGTCGACAGGCCGACTGCGCCCGCAGCGCATCCCCGGACCGCTGAGTCAGGACGCGCGCCGCGCGCGGGTTCGAAGTCTCAGGGTATCAGCACGCGGCCGCGAGCGTCAAGCCACCGCTCCTCGCCCGCGCGGCGAACGGCCAAAAAAAAGGATCCCCCTCGCCTCTCGGCAAAGGGGATCCGTACGTTCCGGCAGCGTCCTACTCTCCCACAAGGTCTCCCAAGCAGTACCATCGGCGCTGGAGGGCTTAACTGCTGTGTTCGAAATGGTTACAGGTGTGACCCCTCCGCCATTGCCACCGAAACAACGCGCCGAACCGGCAGTTCGCCGGCCCTCAAGACGTCACCTGGCATGCGATCAGGCGCGAGACCCGCCCCGCGTCAGTCGCTCGCGATCGCATCGCAGACTACGAAAGCCAGGTGCACACTTGCTCAACATCTCAATAGAATCGGACGGGACGATGCATCCAGTACTGTATATAGTGGCCAAGCCGCACGGCTGATTAGTACCGGTCGGCTGAAAGGATTGCTCCTCTTACACCTCCGGCCTATCAACGTCGTAATCTACGACGAGCCTTCAGGTGGGATAACCCACGGGATGCCTAGTCTTGGAGGGGGCTTCGCGCTTAGATGCTTTCAGCGCTTATCCGTTCCGAACATAGCTACCCAGCCATGCCACTGGCGTGACAACTGGTACACTAGCGGTTCGTCCACCCCGGTCCTCTCGTACTAGGGGCAGCTCTCCTCAAGCATCCTACACCCGCGACGGATAGGGACCGAACTGACTCACGTCGTTCTAAACCCAGCTCACGTAACGACTTTAATTGGCGAACAGCCAAACCCTTGGGACCTTGTCCAGCCCCAGGATGTGTTGAGCCGACATCGAGGTGCCAAACTACCCCGTCGATGTGAACTCTCGAGGGTAATTAGCCTGTTATCCCCGGGGTACCTTTTATCCGTTAAGTGCCGCCCTTTCCACGCAGCAGCGGCAGATCACTAGGCCCTGCTTTCGCATCTGCTCGGCTTGTAGGCCTCGCAGTTAAGCTCCCTTCTGCCCTTACACTCGACACGCGGTTGCCGACCGCGCTGAGGGAACCTTTGGGCGCCTCCGTTACCTTTTAGGAGGCGACCGCCCCAGTCAAACTACCCACCAGACACTGTCCTCGCACCGGATAACGGTGCTGAGTTAGGATCCCAACAAAGCAAGGGTGGTATTTCAAGGATGGCTCCACGAAGGCTGGCGCCCCCGCTTCAAAGCCTCCCACCTATCCTACACGAACTTGGCCAAGACCCAATATCAAGTTGCAGTAAAGGTCCCAAGTCGTTACACCATTCGTGCAGGTCGGAACTTACCCGACAAGGAATTTCGCTACCTTAGGACCGTTATAGTTACGGCCGCCGTTTACTGGGGCTTCGGTTCAACGCTTCGCTACCCGAAGGTAGCTAACACATCCCCTTAACCTTCCAGCACCGGGCAGGTGTCAGTCCCTATACTTGGCCTTACGGCTTTGCAGAGACCTGTGTTTTTAGTAAACAGTCGCCCAGGCCGATTCTCTGCGGCCTCCCACAGCTGACCTCGCAAGGAGGATCACCGCAAGAGGCACCCCTTATCCCTAAGTTACGGGGTCATTTTGCCGAGTTCCTTAACCACCGTTCTCTCGAGCAAGGCACCCCTTATCCCTAAGTTACGGGGTCATTTTGCCGAGTTCCTTAACCACCGTTCTCTCGAGCACCTTAGGATTCTCTCCCCGCCTACCTGTGTCGGTTTACGGTACGGGCACCAACAAGACTCGCATAGAGGCTTTTCTTGGCAGCATGATTAGGGTCAGTTTGTGTCCCAAAGGGACTCCCCATTGCGTCTCGGAGGTAACGGCCGCACGCATTTACATGCGACCCTCCTACGCGCTTAGACCGGGACATCCAACACCCGGCTGACCTTTCACTCCTGCGTCACCCCATAGCGTCTTTGTCGCCTTGCTCGTGGTACGGGAATGTTGACCCGTTTTCCATCGCCTACGCCTGTCGGCCTCGGCTTAGGACCCGACTAACCCTGAGCGGATTAACCTTCCTCAGGAAACCTTAGGCTTTCGGTGTGCAGGTTTCTCGCCTGCATTATCGCTACTCATACTGGCTTGAGTCCCGACAATTTTCGGCGCGGGGCCGCTTGACTGGTGAGCAGTTACGCACTCTTTAAATGATGGCTGCTTCTAAGCCAACATCCCAGCTGTCTGGGCAATCCCACATCCTTACATCACTTAGCCAATACTTGGGGACCTTAGCTGTTGGTCTGGGTTGTTTCCCTCTCGCCTGCGGATCTTAGCACTCGCAGGCTGACTCCCGGGTATCGATGTAACGGCATTCGGAGTTTGAATGGGATCGGCAGGTCGGTGAACCCCCTTGCCCAATCAGTGCTCTACCTCCGTCACTCTATTGCCCGAGGCTAGCCCTAAAGCTATTTCGGGGAGAACCAGCTATCTCCGAGTTTGATTGGCCTTTCACCCCTACGCACAGCT
>JALGWI010000004.1 GCA_025774245.1 bacterium | reverse complement strand
GAGCGTCTCCGTCAGGCAGGCGGTCTCGCAGGCGTCCGCCATCGCGAAGCTGTAGGGGTAGAACCCCGCGCAGCCCTCGCGCAGGTCGATGAAGACCAGGGAGACCTCGAACTCGGCCGTGACGCACGCCGTGATCGTCGTCATCTCGCATGTGAGGTCCAGGAGGTACCAGTCGGTCTCCCGGAACGTGTTGTCGTTGTAGTTCCCGCTCAGGCCGCAGATCGTGATCGTCTCGTTGCTCGGAGGCGGCTCCGAGAAGATGATCGGGTTCGAGCCGCATCCGCCGTTGAAGTGGTCCTCGTACCCGTCGTAGCACGGCCCCTCGCCCTCGTCGACGCCCTCCGGCGGACACTCGACCACGCACGGAGGCGTGCAGTCGACCTCGTCGATCTCGAGGACGTAGTCGCCGCACTGCCCGCCGTAGCCGTCGACGACGATGTAGTAGACCTCGCCGCTCGTCAGCCCGACCCCTTCGAGGAGCGACGTGTACAGGACCGGGGGATCGACGCAGTTGGTGAGATCGTCGTCGTTGCAGGCGAGCGGGACGCCGGGCGTCCAGCCTCCCTCGTAGATGTAGAGCTTCGTGTCGTAGAACGAGTTGCAGAGGCTCACGTCGACACACATGTCGTAGGGTGCCACATAGGAGTAGACGAGGTCCGACGAAGTCGAGCCGAGCCAGGGACAGGCCTCGTCGTAGTCGTTGACGTGCCCGCACGTGTTGCCCGTGCCGACAAACGGCAGGCTCTCGATCGGCACGGCCGTGTCGATGGTCTCACCGCCGTCCCGGAACTCGATGACCGGAGCAGGCCCCGCGATGTCGACCTTGGGAGGCCTGGTGGCATCGGTCCCGAACGCTGCGCCTGCCGCCGTCGCCGTGAGGCAGATCACCACCGAAATCGCAACGAGTCTCATGAGCCCTCCTCCTCCGGGCCCGTCCGGGCCCACGCGGCCGTCACCGCTAGCGGTAGAGCGCCTTGATCGTCGACCAGCTCACGCCCTCCGTGATCGAAGCGGGCAGGAGCCCTTCGACGATCAGGGTGTAGTCGGAGCCACACGGGACGCCGTCGAGCTGGTCCGGCCCGACCCGGATCCACCACGTGCCGGGCAGGAGCGTCTCCGTGAAGGAGCCCACCTGGCAGTAGGGCGCCACGAACGAGCTCAGCGACGCGGGCTCGGGACAGCCGCCCGACCCGTCTATGAGCTCGACGAGCACGTTGAAGTCCGCCTCGCAGCTGACCGTGATCGTCGCCGGGTGGGCGAGGGCGAACTGATACCAGTCTGTGTCTCGGCTGGAGTTCACGCCGTCGTAGTAGGTGCCGCTCGTCCCGCAGATCACAATGGGATCGCCCGTCGGGCCGATCACGTCGAAGACCGGCGGGTCGGAATCGCAGCCGCCGTTGTGGACGTCGTAGTCGGGATCGATGCACTCCGGCTCGTCCTCGTAGATCGGGTACGGCGGGCAGAACACACAGGGGAACGAGTCGTAGATGTGGATCAGGTAGTCCCCGCAGTCTCCCCCGTAGCCGTCGACGACGACGTAGTAGGTGTTGCCCGGCGCGAGGGCAATCGCCTGGAGTCTCGACCGGAACCCGTCCGGTCCGCAGCCGGTCGCGTCGTCGTTGCACGCCAGCGGAGTCCCGGGCGTAACCTCGTTCTCGTAGATGTAGAGCTTGGTGTCGTAGGCCGAATCGCAGAGGTCGACGTCGACCATCGTCCACTCTGAGGGCGTGAGAGAGTAGACGACGTCCGGCGAGTTGGGGGCATCATACGGACACATCTCTTCGTAGTCATCGGCGAAGCCGCACGTGGTACCCGTGTCGGCGAACGGGATCGACGGGATCACGACGGCCGTCTCGACGGTGTCGCCGCCCACGCGGGGTCCGAGGTCGGGAAGGGAGGGCGTCGTGGCCTTCGTCATCAGAGCCCTCGGCGCCGTGCCCATCGACGCGGGCTTCGGGAGCGGCGCCCCGTTGCTGTCGGGACCGGCCGCCGCGGCGTAGACGGCGAGGACGATCAGGAGCGCTGACGTGAACGTGGCGAGCTTCAATGGCTGTCCCCCCGAGCGCGTGGTTGCGCGGTAGTGTGCGGCAGTGCCGGGATCGCGGGCGCGGCCGCGCCCGGATCACAGGCGCGGACCCGAGCCGATCGGACGCGCCGGCGCGCCGGTGACGCTATCTGTAGATCGCCTTGATCGTGCCCCAGCTCCGATCCTCAACCGGTACGCAGGAGTCGTAGCCCTCGATCTCGAGCACGTATTTGGAATCGCACGCCCAGCCGCTCCAGTCGCTCGTGGCGACGAAAGCGACCCATTCGCCCGCGGGGAGCGTCTCGGTGAGCCAGGCCCATCCACACTGGTAGCCTACCACGTAACTGTAGAAGCTCGTGATGTTCTCGCAGCCCGGACTCATGTCGACCAAGCCGAGGATCGGCGCGAACTCCGCGATGACGCTGATCGTGATCGTCGTCTCCTCGCAGGTGAGATCCAGGAGGTACCAGTCGGTGTCCCGGAGCGTGTTGGCCTCGTAGTTCCCACCGTGCCCGCACAGGGCGATGACCTCGGAGCTGGGGGCCACCTCCGTGAACACGGGCGGGTCCGAGTTGCAGCCGCCGTTGAACTCGTCGACGTAGCCGTCGTAGCACGGCCCCTCCCCCTCGTCCACCCCGGAGGGCGGACACTGGGCGCAGCCCCAACAGTAGTCCTCGGTGATCATGAGATCATACTCGCCGCAGTCGCCCCCGTACCCGTCGACCACGATGTAGTAGGTGTGTCCGACGACGACGACAACCTGCCAGAGTTCCGACGTGTAGGGAACCGGCGGGCTGTAGCAGTCGGCGTCGTCGTTGCAGGCGTAGGGGATCCCCGGCGTCCACTCGTCCTCGTAGACGTAGACCTTCGTGTCATAGAACGACTGGCAGAGGTCGATCGTTATGCACGTGTCGTGCGAGGGCTCGTAGGAGTAGACCACGTCGGGCGAGAGGGAGGCGCCGTACGGGCACTCCTCGTCGTAGTCGTGCAGGAAGTCGCACGTGTACCCGGTGTCGGTGAACGGAAGGGACGGAATCGGGAAGGCGTTCTCGATGTTCTCGCCGCCGACCCTCCCCTCGTAGGTGGGAGTCCCCGTCGGAACGCTGTCCTTCGGGGGGAATCGGTGGCTCGTCGTCTCCGCCGCAGCGATGGCCGAGAAGACGAGGCAGAGCGCGACCGCGATAGCTACGAACCGCATAGACCGTCCTCCTCTCACGGAGCGGCGCGGGAGGCGTACGGCAGCGTTGGCCGACGATGGGACCGCCGGCGGCGAGCCTCACCGCGTTATCGATAGAATCCCTTGATCGTGCTCCAGCTCACGGTGTCGTCGTCGACGAGCGTGCCCGTGTAGCCCTCAATCGTCGCGAGGTACGCGGCCCCGCACGCGACGCCCTCGAATTCCTGCGGGCCGACCCAGAGCCACCAGGTTCCCGCGGGAAGCGTCTCGGTGCCCGTTGCAGTGTAGCACACCGGGGCCGAGGCCGAGCTGTAGAAAGCCGCGACCGGACACCCGCTCCTGCCGTCGAGGATGCCGATGAGGACGTTGAACATCGCGAGGCACTCGAACGTGATCGTCGTCTCGACGTCGAGCTCGATCTGATACCAGTCGGTGTCGCGGTAGCTCGGACCGCCGAGGTTGTAGGTCCCGCTCGTGCCGCAGATGTAGACCGTCCCGCCGCCGGGCGGGATCTCCTGGAAAGCGGGCGGGTTGACGTTGCACCCACCGTTCCACACGTCGTCGGTCGGGTCGATGCACTCGGGCTCGTCCTCGACGAGGGCGCCCGGGGGGCAGGAGACGCACGGGACCCAACCGTGCATGTAGAGCTCGTAGTCCCCGCAGCTCTCCCCGTAGCCGTCGACGACGATGTAATACGTCTCGAGGGCGGTCATCTCGAGGCCGACGATCCTCGACTGCCACCCGCTCATCCCGCAGAGGAGAGCGTCGTCGACGCAGGCGTACGGGGCGCCCGGTGTGTATTCGCCCTCGTAGACGTAGACCTTCGTGTCCAGGTCCGAGGCGCAGAGGTCGATGTCGACCCACTCGGTCTGGTTCGGCGTGTAGGAGTAGACGACGTCGGGGGCCGTCGAGCCGGGATACGGGCAGACCTCGTCGTAGTCGTCCAGGAACCCGCACGTGTTTCCCGTGTCGAGGAACTCGAGGAAGACGATCTCGGTGGCCGTCTCGATCGTCTCTCCACCGACCCGGCCCGCGTACGAGAGGTCCCCCGCCGGCGCCGACGCCCTGTCGGGTACCGTCCTGATGTCGGTCGGACTCGCGCCGACCGCGATGCTGCTGAGGATAAGACAGAGCACGAGCGATAGGGGGACGCGCCCCATGGAGGTCCTCCTGCCAGGAGAAGCGCTCACCGGAGGAGCTCCGGCAACCGCCGAGGTCAGAGAGAAGATCGCCCCGCCGGGTGAGGTCCGACGGGGCGATCTCTTGTGTGCTACAAACTCGTGGAACGAACTCAGGCTACGGTCAAACTACCTGTAGATAGCCTTGATCGCGCCCCAGCTTGCATCCTCGACCGCCGTGGTCGGGTCGTAGCCGTCGATGGTGAGGACATAGTCCGCATCGCACGGCCAGTAGTTCCACTCCGACGGGCCCACGAAAATGCACCACGGGCCGGCGGGCAGCGTCTCGGTGATGCAGATCGGCTCGCAGGGCGTCGTCAGCAGGTAGCTGTAGAAGCTCGTGATGTTCGGGCAGCCCGGGCTCATGTCGACGAAGCCAACGAGTCCGTTGAACTCGGGCTCCATGCAAGCCGTGATCGTGGTGGCCGGGAGCGTCAGGTTCAGCTCGTACCAGTCGGTGTCCCTGAGCGTGTTCGCGTCGTAGTTGCCGCTGAGACCGCAGTAGGTGATCGTGCCCACGGCCGGCGTGACAACGCTGTAGACGTACGGCAGCGAGTTGCAGCCGCCGTTGAAGTTGTCAACGTAGCCGTCGAAGCACGGACCCTCACCCTCGTCGATCCCATCGGGCGGGCAATCAACGGTGCACGGAGTCGGGCAATCGACCTCGAAGACGTCGAGGATGTAGTCGCCAAAGTCCGAGCCGTATCCGTCGACCACAATGTAGTACGTGTGACCGGCGAAGACCATCACGCCTTCGAGCCACGAGCGGAACGTGGTTATGCAGCTGGCGTGGTCGTCGTTACACGCGTACGGGAACCCAGGCGTCCACACGTCCTCGTACATGTAGACCTTCGTGTCGTAGAGCGACGTGCAGAGGTCGACGTCGATACACATGTCCTCAGCCGGCGTGAACGAGTACACGCAGTCCGGCGAGAGCGATCCGGAGTACGGGCAGATTTCGTCGTAGTCATTGAGGAACGTGCCCGTGTTGCCGGTGTCGAAGAACGGAAGCGTAATCGGGACGGCACTGCCGATGTCCTCGCCGCCGGACCTGTCGAACTGCGGGGCACCGTGCGACTGGAGCTCCTTCTCGGGCGGAAGGCTGCTCGGGCTGACGGCATAAGCCGTCGCCGCCACCAGAAGAGCAATCACTGCAAAGGTAGCGAACTTCATCGTAGGACCTCCAAGAACAGAGGATGGTCGACTCACACACTCACAGCAATCGTTCGTGCGCCTCTTCCTCCTTTCCAGCGCAAGGCACCAACTTACATCGGGTTATCGTTCGTGCGCTCTCGCTGCGGATCGCGTCCTCGGCCTCTGATCACCGATGGCGCGAGCGATCGCGCCCGGCCCACTAACACAGATTGTAACATGATTTGAGTTCAGATGTCAAGGAAAAGGTTGAGGAGAAATCCCGTCTTCGCCCACTTTTCGGGTGCTCCCCCGTCCGGCTCGGCTCCGGCGGGCGGCTGTGGTACCATAGAGGGGGCGGTGCCGACCGCCCAACATGATCGACCTTCATTATTATCCCCTGAACCCCGGAGCCCACGTGCCAGCTCCACGCCGGTACCCCATCCCTGCCACCACCCGCCGGGTCGACCAGACGATCGAGCGGAGCCGGTTCGTCACCTCGATCGGCCCCGCCCCGACCGTGGAGGACGCCCGGGCCTTCATCGACGCCGTCCGCGACGAGTTCCCGGACGCCACGCACAACTGCTGGGCCTACGTCGTCGGACCGCCGGGCGACACCGGCAGGGTCGGGATGAGCGACGCGGGCGAGCCGCACGGCACGGCCGGGAGACCCATGCTGACGGTGCTCCTGGGGAGTGGAGTCGGCGACGTCGTTGCTGTCGTCACCCGGTACTACGGGGGGCGGAAGCTGGGGAAGGGCGGCCTCGTTCGAGCGTACGGCGGCGGGGTCAAGCTCGCGCTCGAGAGCCTCGCACTCGCTGAGCGGGTCCGGACCGTCCGTCTCCGGGTCCGGACGGACTACCCGACCGTCACGCCCCTGAAGAACCTCCTCCCCGAGTTCGAGGCCGAGCTCGTGGACGCCGTCTACGGCTCGGACGTGACCCTCGAGATCGAGCTGCCGGAGGAGAGCGCCGACCGCTTCGAGGAGACGCTCGCTCATCTGACGAACGGCCGGGCGCGCGTCACGAGACCCTGAGCGCGCGGTCCGAGAGGCGCTTGACACCCGGCAGAAGCTCGGGTAGGATGATTCGCACAGAGGAACCGCAGGCCCGCTGTGAGCCTGGCCGCTCGAGTACCGCGGCCCTCCTCGGACCCCCCAGTCTCCGCCGGGCCGCTTGATACCCCGGCCCTTACAGGCCGGGTCGCCCTTCACACGTCTCGGGAGTCTTGACGATGGCGGAAGAGAACCACCCGCGGGTCACCATCAACTTCGAGTTCAGACGCAAGCTCGACGAGATCGTCGGTGGCGACCACCACAGCTACTGCTACCAGTGCGGCGCGTGCGTCGCCCAGTGCCCCGCCGCCAGGTACAACGATTCGTTCAATCCCCGGACGATCCTGCAGGACACGATCCTGGGACGGGAGGACGTGCTCCTCGCGAAAGACTCCCCCATCTGGCTCTGCACGAACTGCTACAGCTGCTACGAGAGGTGCCCGCAGGACGTCAGGCCGATCGAGGTCATCGTCGCGCTCAAGAGCCTCGCCGTGGCGAAGGGCGTCGCCCCCGACGCGGTCGCCTCGATGACCGAGAACATCACGAAGGCCGGCGTCTCCGGAATCATCACGCCGGCGGTACAGAAGATACGGGAGCGACTCGGTCTGGAGCCGCTCGGCGAGTATCCGGTAGACGAGATGCTGAAGCTGCTCGAGGACTAGGGGACTCACGATGAAACTCGCACCGTTCTACGGATGTATGATCCCGATCAAGTACCCGCAGATGGAGGCAGCGTTCAGAAGGACCATGCCGAACCTGGGCGTCGAGCTGGTCGATCTCGAGGGGTTCACCTGCTGTCCCGACCCGATTTTCTTCAAGACGAAGGGCGTCCTCGACTGGCTGACCGTCGCGGCGCGGAACCTCTGCGTCGCCGAGGAGCAGGAGGCCGATCTCGTCACCCTCTGCAGCGGCTGCACCGCGACGCTCAAGGAGGCACGGTTCCTCCTGGCCGAGGACGAATCGCTCAGGGACCGGGTCAACGAGAGGCTCAAGCGTGTCGGCAAGGAGTACAAGGGCACCGTCAAGGTCGAGCACGCCGTCGTCGTGATCAGGGACGAGATCGGGATCGACAAAGTCCGGGAGTCCGTTGTCAGGCCGCTCGACGGCCTCAAGGTGGCCATCCACTACGGATGCCACCTTCTGAAACCGAGCCAGATCATGCACGTCGACGACGCCGACTACCCGTCCATCCTCGAGAATCTCATCCGCGCGATCGGCGCGGAGCCGATCGGACACGACATGACGCTCCTCTGCTGCGGCAAGGGGTGCATGGACGACGACATGCCGATCGAGATGATCTTCGACATCTTCTCGTCGATCAGGGACGCCGGAGCCGATTGCATGGGACTCATCTGTCCGACGTGCTTCTCGTCGTTCGACCTCGGGCAGATCCTGGTCGGAAGGAAGAAGGACACCAAGTTCGACATCCCGGTCATCTACTACTTCCAGCTCCTGGGGCTCGCGCAGGGCATCCCGCCGGAGGATCTGGGGCTGCACCTCCACAAGGTGAAGGCCGACAAGATCCTCTCGAGCCTCGGAGTGGTCGCCGGCGCTCCACCGGCCCCGGCCGCCTAGCGCCGAGTCCGAAGGGCCCGAAGACTCGCCAGACACCGCCGCCGCGCCTCGATGAGGCGCGGCGGCTCGTTTCTCCCCACGACGCGGCTCTGTGCCGGGCGGCTATCGTTTCGAGCGGGCGAGATCGTCCAGGTGCGAGAGCGGCGGGAACGTGATCGCGCGCGGCTCGCAGATCGAGGCGCAGAGGCTGCAACCCACGACGCAGGCGAACGGATCCGTGACGCTCACGTTCCCGTGCGATCCCGAGTACGTGAAGACGCCGAACGCGCAGAACGCCACACACTTCTTGCAGCCGTCGCAGGCGTCCTCGTCGACCGTGGGATACCACTGGATCGACTCGCGCGGGATCCCCCGCCACGTCATCCTCTGGCGCTTCCGCTCCTTCCCGTCCTTGCGGCGCTCGAGGTAGCGGGTCAGCTCCCTGAAGACCACGTCGCCGTAGCTCTCGTGCCGGCCGGGCGGAATGTAGTTCGTCGAGGCGACGCGCTCGAGCAACTCCGCCTTGACCGTCACGGCGTCGGAAAGATCCCTGCTCGCGAACTCGTCGAAGAGAGACGTCAGCCCCACGAGCCCGACCAGCTTCCCCTCGATGTCGACCAGTATCTCGTCGTCCAGGATGTCGTCGCTCACGGTGTCCTCCTCCCGACGCGACGCGAACCAGCGTGCCCAGGGCCTGTGCGCTGCGATGCCGCCGGGTCCCTCAGTTCGATGTCCCGCCCCCCATGGCACGGACGAGCCGGCCGGCCGCCCGCGTCACGGTCTCCGCGACCTGCGTCGTGCACCCGCGGTAGGCCAGGAGCAGACGGTTCCCGGCCTCCTCCTCGCTCTCGTAGTCGAGGCCCATCGCAGAAGCCACGATGTGCAGATACTCCGGCCTCAGCTCGTCCTCGGCCCCGACCGCCATCCGGTAGGCGTTTCTCAGGTTCTTGAGGAACTCGAGCGCTCCGCTCAGGAAGACGAGCTCTCCCCTGTGCTGCCGGTCGATCGCGGCCAGGGCTGACAGGAGCTTCGAGTTCACCGGCTCCCACAGGCGGCAGACGGCCTTGTACATGAGAAGCAGCATCAGGATGTCCCGCATACCGCCCGTCCCGTCCTTGACGTTGTCCGGGGCCCTGCCGCGCTCCGCCGCGTCCCTGTGGCGCGATTCGATCTCGTCGCGCATGTGGGCGATGTACTCGGCCGACTGAGCGAACACGAACGGCTCGATGATCCTCGCTCTGAACTCCCGCTCGAACCTCCTCGTGCCGACGATCATCCGCGCCTCGAGAAGCTGCGACTTGTCGATGAACGCGTCGGGGCGGTCGACCACGAGGAAGCCCTCGAGCTCGTCCATCATCGTGACGTAGTGGCCGAAGTGATCGGCTAAGCGGTAGTGGGGCAACGTGCCCCGCTTGATGATCTCCGCGTTCATCTTCGCCGCGATCCTGTTCGCGTACGACCGCACCTCCTCGTGGCTCGTGTTCAGGAGGATCATGAGATCGAAGTCGTCGTCGTACGCCTGCTCGCGCCCCAGTCCCCCGGTGGCGTAGATGGCGAGGAGATCGTGCGTGGCCACGCGGAACCGCGTCGTCTCGTCGACCTCCCTCCGGCAGAGCTCGAAGAGCTGGGCGAGGTAGGTGTCGGCCGCCTCGGTGAACTCCGAGTCGATCTGCGAGGCCGGGGACCCGCTCAGGGTCGCGAGTCCCATCCGGAAGAACTCCAGATCGTAGAACTCCCCCAGCCTCCTCTTCCTGGAAGGGGTGTCTTCCTCCGCGTCGACGGCGGCGAGGACCCCCCTCGACGTGTCGCGCAGAGCGTCCTGGTTGTCGATCTGCGTGAGACAGGACGGGTATTCCTCTCCCACCCTCTCGATGAAGCGCTTGAAGTACCGGCTCGTCCGCCCATGCACATCGACGAGTCGGGCAAGCTTGTCGCGCCAGTCGGCGACCTCGGGATCCCAGATCTCGGTCGAGAGGACCTCCGACAGCTCGTTGGCCGAGTCGCTCCCGGCGTAGAGGAGGTAGCGGTTCACGAGGTGGGGACGCCTGTAGAAGAGCTCGATCAGATTGAGGGCCGCGTAGGGCACGGTCCGGATCTTCTCACGGAACGCGGCATGGAGGTCGGCGAAGAGAGCGTCGCACCCCTCGCACGCGGCGCTCCCGGCGAGGATGACGAGCAAGGCCATCACGGTGCCGGGCGCGTACTCGGCGCACGATGCGATCCTCTCGATGATCTTGTCCCGGGCGGCGGGCGACAGCGAGCCGAGATCGGCGAGGTACCTCTTGAGGAGGCGGCCGTCGTCGATCGTCAGCATCTCGAGGATGTCGCGCCAGAACGTCGTGCCCCGGAAGAAGACGCTCCGCCTCGCGAAGTCCTCGGCGACGTTGCCGGGGTACTCGGGATCGAACATGTCCGCGAAGACCGTGGTCTCCTTGAGGTGGTCGGTCGCCTCCCGGGAGAGCGTGTCGACGTCTTTCCTGACGTTCTCGACGTGCTCGTAGTAGTCGACGAGGAGGTGGGTCCCCGGCCGTACGATGCCGACGTGGCGGTAGCCCAGGATCTCGGCGACGCGGTCGAGGTTCTGCTGCATCGCCTCGTCGTCGAGGAAGATCTCCTCCTCCTGCGCGACGACGAGCTGGTAGACGTAGCGGAACACCTCGAGGAAAGAGAGCGCCCGAGACAGCCGCCCGTAGAGCTCACGGTTCCAGGGCGCCTTCGACTGGAGCCCGTCGACGATCCTCCACGCGCTGACCTCTTCGACGCCGTGGATCGTCTTGAGCGCCGAGAGCGTCGCCTTGATCATCCGGAGTCCGTCGTCCTTCGGGTGGATCCGCTCGCGCCCGAGCGGCCTCCCGATGAGCGATCTCACCTCGCCCAGGATCCCGCGCAGGTACCCCACGTGCCATTTCGAGTCCTCGCCCGGGCGGTGGTAGTACCTCGACACGACCTTCTCCCGGAACTCGCGGTAGATGCCGCGGTCGCCGAGGATCAGGGCGCCGTTCAGCATCTCGCTGATGATCACGAAGTCGTGGACGGCCTTGTTGAGCATGTCCAGGTACTCGGGGATCGAGGCGCTGTAGCCCTTCTGCCCGACGTGCTCCGAGATGTGGCAGTGGAGCGTCGTCGCGTAGCGGAGCATCTCCCGGCTCATGAGGCCGACGGCCTCGTTCAACTCGTCCCTGCCGGTTCCTCCGTCGTCGATGACCCCGATATCGATGTCGTCCTGGTCGGCCTTCGTTCCCACGCCGAGGATCGCGTACGTCGGCGCCTCCCCTCCGGCGAGGAACAGGTCGAGGATCTTCTGCATGTAGGAGCCCGAGAGCTGGCGGAAGTTGACGCCGGCCTGTTCCATGAACTGCCGCTCGACGACGGACCGGTCGGGCGGCGAGATGAGGTTGAGTCTGAGCGAGTCGATGCACGCGAGGTTCATCCGGAGGAACTGGAGGCTGAAGTAGCAGCCGAGGAACTCGAGCCGCTCCTCGAGCGAGTCGCCCACGCTCGCGACCAGGTCCATCTCGGACGCGGGGTCGGGGGCCACCTGCCACAGGTGTACGTCACCCATGAGGCCCCTGCGCTCGAGCTTCCCGATGAGCGCGTCCTTGTGCCGCCTCGCGGCGTGAAGCTGGCGCTTCACGTGGTTCGCGAGCGACTCCGTGTCCTCCTCGAGCATCAGGAAGGGATCCCTCATGAACTCCCTCGCGCGGGCGCGGAGCGGCTGTCGCGGGGTCCCGGAACGGACCCGGGCTCAGACGCTCCGGTCAGGAAGGAACTGCGGTCGCCGTGATCGGCCGTCCCGGGTGGGACTTCAGGACGATTCGCCTCCGGCCGGCTCCCCGGCCAGGGCGTAGCCGACGCGGAAGGCCTTGAGGTTGGATTCCTCGGTGCCGCGCGGAACGCGGGCGCGGATGGCCGACTCGATGGCCGAGGACGCGACGACGTTGCTCAGGCGCGCGATGATGCCGACGGCGACGAGGTTCGCGGTGGCCCCCTTCCCCACCTCCTCCCGCGCCGTCTCAGCGATCGGGAGGCTCACGACCCGGTGGTCGCCCTCCGGAACGTCGGCGACGAGCCCGGAGTCGACGAGAACGATGCCGCCAGGCTTGACGTCCTGCACGTAGGCGTCGACCGACTCCTGGGTCAGGGCGAGCAGAAGATCGAGGTTGGAGGCAACGGGATAGTCGATGTCCTCGTCGCTGATGACGACCTCCGACTTGCTCGCGCCGCCCCTCGCCTCGGGGCCGTAGGACTGCGCCTGCGTCGCGAGCTTGCCGTCGTAGATGGCCGCGGCCTCCGCGATGATCTTCCCGGCGAGAAGAAGCCCCTGGCCGCCGGCGCCGCTCAGCCGGATCTCGTAACGAAAACTCATCTCGTTCCCTCCGGAAGACCCGACGGGCCGATCGATCGGCAGCCGCCGTCGTGGTGGCCGAGACCGGGGTGCCCGCCACGGGGCACCTGCGACGAGGCGCTTGCCACGAGGCGCCCGCCCGGGAGCGCGCCGAGCAGGCGCACTCCGCTTGCCCCGGCCGGGCGAGGCCCCTGGACGCAGTCGAGCGTCACCGCGGCCCCCCCGTGCGCCCCTACAACTGGGGCAGCCGGAGCTACTCCTTCTTCTCCTTCAGCCGGCGGACGCTGTTGCTCATGCAGTTGGGACACGTCCGCTCTTCAGTGACGCCGGGGGTGTAGGGCAGGCAGAACTCGCTCATACACCGCAGGCACTTGAACTTCGCTTCCTCGGCCATTTCGTGTCTCCAGCCGCTCGGATCGCGGCGCTACGCCGCCGCCTGCGCGGCCGCCTCCTCTTCGGTCGCCTTCTTCGCGGCGGCCTTGGGCTTCGGCGGCTCCAGCACGCCGGCGAGGGCCTTCTTCGTGTGCTCGATCTCCTCGGGCGTCACCTTCTGCCGGAGGTCCTCGACCGCCCGCATCACCGTGGCGAACTTCTGCCCCTCCGCCGCCGAGATCCACTCGAGCTGCAGGCGCTCGGGACGGATGCCCTTCTTCTCGAGCTCGTCCCAGAGCTTCTCGACCCGCCGCTGCGTCCAGTGGACGGCGTTGATGTAGTGGCAGTCGGCGAAGTGACAGCCGGAGAGAAGGACGATCGGCGCGCCCCTGGCGAACGCGCGGAGCACGAACTTCTTGTCGACGCGTCCGGAGCACATCGTCCGGATGAGCCGCGTGTTCGGCGGGTACTGGAACCGGTTCGTGCCGGCGAGGTCGCCGCCGGAGTACGAGCACCAGTTGCAGGCGAAGGCGAGGACCTTGTCCTGCGAGTTGTACTCGAGCATCGCGTCGATCTGCGCCTCGATCTGCCGGTCCGTGAAGTGCTTCATTGTGATCGCGCCGAACGGGCACTCCGCGCTGCACGCGCCGCACCCCGAGCACGCCGCCTCGACGACAACGGCCGGCGTCTTGGCCTTGGTGTCGCACGAGATCGCGTTGTACGGGCAGACCTTCACGCAGATGCCGCACGCCTTGCAGAGGTCGGGAATGATCGTCGATGTGATCGCCTCGACGCTCACCTTGCCCTGCATCATGAGTCGGTTGGCGCGCGCCGCCGCCGCGCCCGCCTGCGTCACCGAGTCTTTGATGTCCTTCGGACTCTCGGCGCAGCCTGCGAAGAAGACGCCCTGCGTCGCCGCGTCGACCGGCTTGAGCTTCGGATGGGCCTCGAGGAAGAAGCCGTCCTGGCTCCGCTGGAGCGTCAGGAGCTTCTGGATGGCGTCGCTGTCGGCCCGCGCGTGGACGCCGACGGAGAGGACGACCATGTCGACCTCGTGGCAGTCGGTGCCGCCCGCGGTCGTGTTCTCGACGTAGAGCTTGAGGTTCCTGGTCTCGGGGTCCTCCTCGATCTCGCCGGGGATGCCCCTGATGTAGATCGCCCCCTTCTCCTTGCTGCGCTGGAAGAGGTCCTCGAACCCCTTTCCGAAGGCCCGGATGTCGATGTAGAAGACCTTGATGTCGATCTCGGGGTAGTGGTCCTTGATGAGGAGGCAGTCCTTCACCGTGTTCATGCAGCAGATGTTGCTGCAGTACGGGTTCCCCTTGTTCTCGCTCCTCGACCCGACGCACTGGATGAACGCCACCGTCTTCGGCTGCTTGTGATCGGTCAGCCGGATGAGATGCCCCTCCGTGGGGCCGCCGGAGTTGATGAGCCGCTCGAACTCCATCGACGTGATGACGTTCTCGTACCGCGTGTACCCGAACTCGTCGAGCTCGGTCGGGTCGTAGACCTCCATGCCCGTCGTCACGATGACGGTCCCGACGTCGATGTCGACGTGCTCGTCCTTGTCGTCATAGTCGATGCAGTCCTTGTCGCAGACCTCGAGGCACTTGCCGCAGGCGATCGGGTTGTTGCCGAGGCACTCATCGATGTTCAGGACGAACGCCGACGGCACGGCCTGCGGGAAGGGCTGGTAGATCGCCTTCCGCGTGGCAAGCCCCTCCTCGAACTCGTCCGGCGCGGTCACCGGACAGACGTCGATGCAGTCGCCGCACGCCGTGCACTCCTTGACGTCGACGTACCGCGCCTTCTTCCGGACGGTGACGGTGAAGTTCCCGACGTACCCCGCGACGTTCTCGACTTCGCTGTAGGCCAGAAGCTCAATGTTTGGATGTCGACCGACATCCGCCATCTTCGGCCCGAGAATTCATATTGAGCAGTCCATGGTGGGATACGTCTTGTCGATCGCGGCCATGATCCCGCCGATGGACGGCTCCTTTTCCACGAGGCAGACTTTGTATCCCGCGTCGGCCAGGTCGAGCGCCGACTGGATCCCCGCAATCCCACCACCGATGATGAGCGCCTTCTGCGTGATCGGGACGATCATCTCGTCCTGCGCCTCGAGCGAGCGGGCGCGGGCGACCGCCATCTTGACCAGGTCCTTCGCCTTGTCGGTGGCCATCTCCGGCTCGCCCATGTGGACCCAGCTGCAGTGCTCACGGAGGTTGGCCATCTCGAGGAGGTACGGGTTCAGATCGGCCCCCGCCAGCGTCGCTCTGAACGTCGGCTCGTGCATCCGCGGGGAGCACGAGGCGATGACCACCCTGTTCAGGTTGTGCTCGTCGATCGCGTTCTTGACTTCCAGCTGTCCCGGCTCAGAGCAGGTGTATTTGTTGTTGAAGACCGCGACGACGTCGTCCAGTGTCTCGGAGAACTTCGCCACCGCTTCGCAGTCGACCGTGCCGGCGATGTTGTGACCGCACTGGCACACGAAGACGCCTACCCTGAGCTGTTCGCCCTCTGCGTCCAGCTTCGCCATCCCCTACCTCCGTTCCCTACGCCAGTCGGGACGCCGCCAGCTCCCAGAGATCCCGGACTTCGATCTGGAGCTCGTCCCTGAGCATCTGTTCTTTCAACGCGCACTTGAGGTGAATCTCACACTTCGGACAGGCGGTCACGAGGACCGAGGCGCCCGTCGACTTCGCCTCCCTGAGCCTCGTCGCCTGGATCATCTTGCTGAAAGACGTGCAGTTCATCCACCCGCCGACCCCGCAGCAGATCCCGCGCTCGCGGGACCTCTGCATGTCGATGAGCTCGACCCCCGGCAGGGCGGAGATGATGGCGCGCGGAGCGTCGTAGATCCCCATGTGCCTGCCGAGCCTGCAGGGGTCCTGGAAGGTAACGGTCGTCTCGCCGTCGCCCTCGAACTCGAGGTTCCCCTCCTCGATCTCCCCGGCCAGGAGCTCGGTGAGGTGGACGACCTCGAACCCGAGGTCGCCGAAGTGGTTCGGGTAGTCGACCTTCATGGTCGCGTACCCCTCGGGACAGCTCACGACGACGCGCTTCGCGCCCGACTCCTCGATCATGGCCAGGTTCTGTTGGGCGAGCATGCGGAAGTTCTCGACGTCCCCGTTCCACAGCAGGTCGTGCCCGCAGCACCTCTCGTTCGGCAGGAGCATCGGCTCGACGCCGGCGGCGTTCAGGAGCCGGATCGCGCCCTTCGCGCTGTCGAGGGTCTTCGCTCCGGTCTCCGAAAAGACGACGTCGAAGTACGGAGCGCAGCCGACGAAGAAGAGCGTGTCGCCCTTCTTCGAGATCTTGAGCGAATCGTCGACCCACCCGAGCCTGTCCTGCTCGAGCTCCTTCGACGTCATGATCCTCGTCAAGGCGTGGACCGCGCCCCCGTGCGTGCACATCCCCTCACCGCCCTCGTGCCGCACGAACGCCCGGACGCTCTTCGTCAGGAGGCCGTAGTCGATGGCGGCGGGACACCTCGTGTCGCAGAGTTTGCACGTCAGACACGACCAGACGTTCACGTCCTCGATGAGCGTGGCGTCCTCGCCCCGCACCGCCCTCACGAGGAGCGATCTGGGCGAGAAGCTCCGATCGAACCGAGCGACGGGGCAGACTCCGCTGCACTTCCCGCACTCGTAGCAGAGGAGCGCCCTCGACTTCTTGAGCGCCTCGGCCAGCTCTTTCCTGAGATCGACACCCTCTTCCGCCGCGGCCATTCGAACCTCTCTTCCACACAGCCGGACGCTCGTGGATCCGCGCCGGCGCCTCGCCGGCCCGCCCGGCCCTCGTCCTCACCGATGACTCGCCCGCACACGGGGCGCGGGCGGCTCCTTCTTGAGCCTACGTCCTCTCCTCGCCCACCGCGTCGGGCACCTCGAGCTCGCCTTCGGCCGTCCCCGCGAGGGGGCTCGGTCCGATCTTCTTGATCTCCTCGACGAACTCGTGCATCACCCTGGCGAACTTGGGCGCCTCCGCGGCGGAGATCTGCTCGTACCTGACGCGCTCGGGGCCGATGCCGAGCATGCGCACGATCTCGGCGACCTTCTCGAACTGCTCGGCGGCCCTCCTCGCTCCGAAGAGGTAGTGGCAGTCCTCGAAGTGGCACCCCGAGACCAGGACGCCGTCGGCGCCGAGCTCGAGAGCCCGGAGGACGAACCCCGGATGGACACGTCCCGCGCACATCACCCTGATGATGCGCGCGTTGGGTGGGTACTGCAGCTTGCTGATCCCGGCGGCGTCGGCGGCCGGGTAGCTGCACCAGTTGCACGCGAACGCCACGATCCTCGGCTCGAACCCGCCGTCGCCTCGATCGGCGTCTTCCCGACGCGCGGCGCCCGCCCTGGGCTCGGGAATCTCCCTCCAGAGGACGCTCTTCTTCTTTCGGGGCTTCGCGGCCGGCTGGTCCTCCTTCGAGGGCGCGCCGGCCTTCTTCTCATCCTTGTTCGGCAACGTCAGCCTCCGGCCACGTTCCGGATCCGTGCTTCTCCGAGGGTTCGAGGTAAGCCTCGATCATCGTACCGATCATCTCGTCCGTGAAGTGCCTGATGGAGATCGCCCCGTTCGGGCAAGCGACCGCGCAGGTGCCGCAGCCCTTGCACAGGGCCTCGTTCACCACGGCGGCCCGCCGCCCGTCGGGAAGCTCCTGGACCTCGAGCGCTTGGAACTCGCAGACCTCGACGCACTGGCCGCAGGCGCGGCAGAGCCTGTCGTTGACGACCGACGTCACCGGCTCGAGCGTGATCGTGTCACGCGCCAGGATCGCGCCGATCTTGGATGCCACGGCGGAGGCCTGCGCGATCGAGTCGCCGATGTCCTTCGGCGACTGCGCGCAGCCACAGAGGAAGATCCCCTCGGTGTTCGTCTCGACCGGCCCGAACTTCGGATGCCGCTCGAGGAGGAAGCCGTCGCTCCCGACCGGTACCTTGAGGAGATCGACGAGCGCGCTCGTCTCGGTCTTCCTGGGAACCATGCCGAGCGAGAGCACCACGACGTCGGCCGGAAGCTCGACGTCGAACCCGCGCGGCTCGTGGAGGACGACCTTCGCCCGGTCGCCGTCCTTCTCGACGACCGGCGGATCGTCCGGGTCGTATCTCAGGAACGTCACGCCCATGCCGCGGGCCCGACGGTACATCTCCTCGGCGCCGCGGGAGTACACGCGGATGTCACGGTGGAGCACCACGACGTTAACGCCCTTCTCGCGAAGCTGGATCGCCTGGCGAATCGCGGCCTGGCAGCAGTAGCGCGAGCACTCGGGGTTCCCCTTTTCCCCCCGCGACCCGACGCACTGCACGTAGACCACGTCCTTGACGGGCCGGCCCCCAAACGTCGGCTCGTCGACCCCAAGGACCTCTTCGAAGTCGGTGTTCCCGATGACGTTCGGGACCTCGCCGTAGCCGAAGTCGCCTTCGGGGATGTAGACGTCGGCGCCGATCGCGAGCACGATGCTCCCAACCGCGAGCTTCTCCTCCGCGCCCCCGCCGCCGTCCGACGGACCGAGTGTCACCTCGAAGTTACCGACGAAACCGGTCACCCCCGTGAGGGTGGTGCCGGTTCTGACGTCGACGCCGCACTCGTTGAGCTCGGTCACTTTCGCCTCGATGAGCGCTCGGCCCGACATGCCGCTCGGGTAGACACTCGCCAGATCGGTGACGCGCCCGCCGAGCTCATCCGCCGCCTCGACGAGGTGGACCGTGAACCCGCGCTTCGTGAGGTCGATCGCGTTCTGGACGCCGGAGATGCCGCCGCCCACGATGAGCACCTCGTGGCCGACCCCGAGCTCGCGCTGCTTGAGCGGCCGGAGGAGCCTCGCCCTCGCGACCGCCATGCGGATGAGGTCGCGTCCCTTCTCGGTCGCCTGTCCCGGAACGTCGCGGTGGACCCACGAACACTGGTCGCGGATGTTGACCATCTCAACGAGGTAGGGATTGAGGCCGACGCCCGCGCAGGCCTCACGGAAGACGGGCTCGTGCGTCCGCGGCGTGCACGCCGCGACCACGACCCTGGTGAGGCCGTGCTCCCCGATCCGATCCTGGATCTGGCGCTGCGTGCTCTCGGCGCACGCGAAGAGGACGTTCTCGGAGAAGGCGACGTCGGGAAGCGTCCCGGCGTAGCCCGCGAGCTTCTGGACGTCCAGGACCCCCGCGATGTTGATGCCACAGGAGCAGACGAAGACCCCGACGCGGGGCTCGCCCGTGACGTCGATCTGTTCGATCTCCACGACGACCGGCTCGACCCGTTCGGTCAGGACGTGCCGCGCCGCGAGCGCTGACGCGCCGGAGGCTTCGGCCACGGCGTCGGTGATGTCCTTGGGACCGGTGGCGCCGCCGGCGACGTAGATCCCCTCGCGGCTCGTCTCGAGCGGATAGGCCGACGCGTCCCTGCTCTTGAGAAAGCCGTCGATGTCGACGTCGACGCCGAGGACCTTGGCGAGCCCGGCGGTCCCCTTCGACGGCACGAGCGCCGAGGAGAGCACCACCATGTCGACGGGGATCCTCTCGATCTTCCTCGTCTCACCGTCCTCGTAATGGAGAATGAGCTCCCCGGTCGCCGGGTCCTCCGTCACCTTCGACGGCTTGCCCCTGATGTACCGGAGGTGCGAGAGGCCGTGCGACCGCTCGACGAACGCCTCGAAGCCCTTGCCGAACGCCCGGACGTCGATGTTGAAGATGAGCTGCTCGGTCTCGGGATAGAGCTCCTCGATGAGAAGCGCGTCCTTGACGGCGTTCATGCAGCAGATGCGGCTGCAGTAGAGGATCCCGCGCTTGACCGACCTCGACCCCACACACTGCACGAAGGCCACGCGCTTCGGCGGTTCGCCGTCGGTGAAGCTCACCAGGAGACCCTTCGTCGGGCCGCCGGCGGCGAGGAGCCTCTCGAGCTCGAGGCTCGTGACGACGTTCTTGAACCGCTTGAAGCCGTACTCGCTCGCCTCCTCGGGATCGTAGAAGTCGAACCCCGTGGCGACGACGACCGATCCGACGTTGATCTTCTCGACCACGTCCTGCTCGTCGTAGTCGATGCAGTCCTTCTCGCACTTCTTGGCGCAGAGTCCGCACGGACGGCCCGCTTTGCTCAAGCAGGCGACCTCGTCGCGGACGTAGGCCGAGGGAACGGCCTGCGGGAAGGGCTGGTAGATGGCCTTGCGCTCGCTGAGCTCGCACTCGAACTCGCTCGGGACCACGATCGGGCACACCTCGGCGCAGGCGCCGCAGGCGGTGCACTCGTCGATGTCGACGTAGCGCGCGTGCCTCAACACGTCGACCGTGAAGTCGCCGGCCTCGCCTTCGACCTTGACGACCTCGCTCGAGGTCCAGAGGCTGATGTTGGGATGCCGACCGACATCCATCATCTTAGGACCGAGTATTCAGATGGCGCAGTCCATGCTGGGGAAGGTCTTGTCGAGCTGCGCCATCTTCCCCCCGACCGAGGGCGCCCTCTCGACCAGATAGACCTTGAACTGCGCGTCTGCCAGATCGAGTGCGGCCTGGATTCCCGCGATGCCGCCACCGATCACCAGCACACCCTTCTCCATCGACCCCTCCAGTTCCCGTAGACGAGGCCACCGTTCCTCCACCCGCCGACGCCCGCGGCGATCACCTGTCGATCACTCGAGCCGGTGCCGGAGCCTCGCACGGTCGCCCCGGCGGCGCCCGACGGCGCCGGCCGGCTCTCGGGCGCTCCTCACTCCCCCTGGGTGGCCTTCTTCTTGCCGGTGTTCTTGCCTGAAGACGACTTGCCCTTCGCCTTCTTCGACCCGGCCTCTCTCTTCGAACCGGCGCCTGCGTTCGCGCCGGATTTCGTCTCTTCCGGTTTCTCCTCGCCTCCGTCGGGCAGCTTGCCGAGCACGGCGAGGCCGTACTCGTAGCCCTGCTCGAAGGCCTTCATGTTCAGCTCGACGAACCTCGCCGGGACCGAGCTCGGCAGCGCCTCCCGGGCCGCACCCGGAGTGATGATGTCCGTCATCGCCGTGAAGAACCCGAACATCACGATGTTCGCGACGAGCCTCAAGCCCAGCTGCTCCGCGATCCTCGTGGCCGGGATCGAGTAGAACTTCCCTACCTTGGGAGGCTCGAGCGACTTCACGAGGTCCTCGTCGATCAGAAGCGTGCCGTCCTGAGTGATGTCCGCCCCGAACCTGTCGTAGGCCTCCTGCGACATCGCCACGACCGTGTCCGGCGTCGTGACGTACGGGTACCGAATCGGCTCGTCGTCGACCAGGACCTGCGCGCTGCACGCGCTTCCCCTTGCCTCGGGACCGAAGCTCTGCGTCAGCGTCGCGAACTTGCCGTCGAAGAGCGAGGCCGTCTTTCCGACGATGTACCCGCATTTGATGATGCCCTGTCCGCCGAATCCGGAGATCCTGATCTCATTCACTTGTGGCTCCCGCGTAAGGCTCGTACTTGTCGCCGAAGACCTGACCGTACCAGTCGTCGAGCGATTCGAGAAACGTCGGACGCCGCCGCTCGATGAACTTCCCGAGCTTGATCGTGCTCTGGAAGTCGATGTCGAGCGACCTCGTGTCCGCACCGTGCTCGATCTCGCAGTTGTCGTGGTAGAACTTCAGGAGGTCGAGCCCGGTACCGAGGCGGTTGCGCCTGGCGTAGAGCGTAGAGCACGGCGTCACGACCTCGACCAACGAGAACCCGGGCGCGGCGAGCGCCTCGGCGAACGCCGTCGTCATCCTTCTCACGTGCAGCGACGACCAGCGCGCGACGTAGGAGGCACCGCACGAGTCCGCGAGGTACGGGATGTTGAACGGCGGCTCGAAGTTCCCGTAGGGCATCGTCGACGCGTTCGCCGTGAGCGGCGTCGTCGGCGCGACCTGCCCGCCCGTCATCGCGTAGATGAAGTTGTTGACGCAGATGACGGTGATGTCCATGTTCCTCCTCGCCGCGTGGATGAAGTGGTTCCCGCCGATGGCGATCAGGTCGCCGTCGCCGCTCACCACAATCACCTTGAGCTTCGGGTTGGCGAGGTGGAGTCCGGTCGCAAACGGAATCGCCCGCCCGTGCGTGGTGTGGAAGGAATCGACCTTGATGTAGCCGGCCACGCGCCCCGTGCACCCGATCCCGGACACCACCGCGACGTCGTCGAGCGAGATGCCGCTCTTGTCGAGGGCCATCGCCAGAGCGGTGACCACGGTTCCCAACCCGCACGTCGGACACCAGATGTGGGGCATCCTGTCCATCCGCAGGAGCTCGTCCATCGGATGCGCCTGCTCCTGCGTCTCCTCCGTGACAGTGGTCTCCTTCGTCATTTCAACCCTTCCTTGATTCCCGCGTAGACGTCGTTCACGTCGTGCACCCAGCCGCCGCCGTGCGGCACCAGGATCGTGCGCGCGTTGCCGGCCGCGCACCGCTCGATCTCGTAGTAGATCTGCCCGTAGTTCATCTCCGGGATCACGAGCGCCTTGACGTTCTTCGCGAGCTCCCGCACGCGCGTCTCCGGGAACGGCCACACCGTGACGAGCCTCAGGCTCCCGACCTTGAGTCCTTCCCTCCGGGCGCGCTCTATCGCGGGGATCGCGACGCGGGACGAGATGCCGTACGAGATCAGCACGACGTCGGCGCCGTCGACTTCCTCTTCCTCGACGATGGCGATCTCGTCGGCGTTCTTCCGTATCTTGTCGATGAGGCGGCGGACCAGCGTCTCCTGGCAATCCGCGTTCATGACGGGGTACCCCTTCTCGTCGTGCGTGAGGCCCGTCGTGTGGAAGCGCGTGCCGTCGCCGGCCTTCGTCATCCAGGGGATCATGTCCTTGTCGGGAAGATACGGCAGGTACTCCTCGGGCGGTCCCGTGTATTCCTTCCGCGGAGTGAGCTCGATCTCGTCGGCGGGAGGGATCACGACCTTCTCGGTCATGTGCCCGACGCACTCGTCCATCATCACGAGGGTGGGCACCCGGTACTTCTCCGAGAAGTTGAAGGCCGTGATCATGTAGTCGAAGGCCTCCTGGGGCGAGCTCGGGCAAATGGCGATGATCTCGTAGTCGCCGTGCGAGCCCCACCGCGCCTGCATCATGTCGGCCTGACCCGGCAGCGTCGGCAGCCCCGTCGAGGGTCCGCCGCGCTGCACGTTGATGATCACGGTCGGAACCTCCATCATGATGCCGAGGCCCAGGTTCTCCATCATGAGCGAGAAGCCCGGACCCGACGTCACCGTCATCGACTTCTTCCCGGCCCACGCCCCGCCGAGGATGGCCGACATCGAAGCCAGCTCGTCCTCCATCTGAATGAAAACGCCACCACCCACCTTCGGGATCCTCGCGGCGAACCGCTCGGCGACCTCGGTGGACGGCGTGATGGGGTAGCCGGCAAGGAACCTGCAGCCGGCCGCGAGCCCCCCCTCCGCGGCAGCGTGATCACCGTCGAGGTAGTGCGCGCCGGTGAGGACTCCTCTGGGATCAGCTTTCATTCTCGCCTCCTCCCTCCTCCTCCTTCTCGACGCAGAAGATGGCGAACTCCGGACACAGCAACTCGCAGAGCTGGCAGTTCACACAGGCGTCGTCTTCCTTCACCTCCGGGTAGTGGTACCCCTTCACGTTGAAGTCCTCGGACATCTGGAGCACGTCGCGCGGGCAGTACTCGACGCAGAACAGGCACCCCTTGCAGCGGTTCACGATGATGTGAAGCTCGCCGTGCGGGACCTTCACCTTGTCGGCATCGAGCGGCTTCCGCCAGTACTTCATCTTCGTGCTCTTCGGAGTCGAGGGCAGATCCTGAGGCATGTTGGACCCCCCGGCCTACTCGAGTGGGATGAGCGCGCCAAGCAGACAACAAGGGAATAGAGTGGCAAGACTGCGGACCGAGCTGAGTTGTCACCAGTCACCGTCTTACCACGGTATCCCCGCAAGCTATTGTAGGGCACTGGCCGACAGGCGTCAAGGAATAGTGCCCCGGGGGGCGGGCATCGGGCGGGGGAATCGAGTCCAGGACGGGAGAGCCGGAGGGCGTCGTCCCGGCGGAGCTCCGAGCGGACCGCTGCCGACCGGCGACGGCGGCGCCCGGAGGCGCGGTGAGGCGGGGAGCCGACCACGCCCCGGTCGAAGACACCCGTCTCGACACCCGACCGGCTCCGGAGAGGCGGAGTGGGCGGAAGGAACGCGCGGCGCGGCGGCTTTTACCTCACGAGTCGTGCTTTTCCGGGGAGGAGGCCGCGGACGACGCCGGCGACGAAGGCGAGATTCGACGTCAGGACGATCCAGGGGGCGAGCAGCCCGAGCCTGGGATCGACGCGGAAGGCCCGGACGAAGACCGGGAACGAGAAGGCAACTGAGAGAACGGCGAGGCACGCGCAGGCGAGCCAGGCGGCCGGGACAAGAAACGCCACGGGTACGAGGGCGAGGGCGAGCGCGAGGCTGACCAGCCGCGCCCGGCGGCCGTGGGGCGTGCTCGCATCCGAGACGACCTTCCCCGGGTGCCGGCGGTAGAGGGCGGCCGCGTACCGCGCATACCCGAACTGCCTTCTCATGAGCGACCAGATCCGTTCCGGGTGGCGGTGCGACACCCTCGCGCCCCGGACGAAGACCATGCGATGCCCGCCGCCGGTCAGCCGGAAGGAGAGCTCGATGTCCTCGAGGCGCCCGAAGGCCTCGTCGAACGGGTAGCTCGAGAGGATGTCCCTGCGGAAGGCGCAGTTGGCGGTGTTGATGAAGTCGGTCGGGCCGCCGTCCTCGAGCCGCGCGTACCGCGACTCGACCTCGAGCTGCACGTAGCGAGCGACGAGCGACCGCTGAGCAGAATCGATCGGCCCGACGGCGCCGGCTGTGGAGTCGTCGGCGAACGGGCGCGCGAGCTCTTCGGCCCACCGGTCGTCCGGAACGCAGTCGGCGTCGAGGAGGATGACGATCTCGCCGCGCGACTCCCGGGCCCCCCGATTCCTCGCGGCCGCCGCACCGAGGCCGTCCTGGCGGATCACCCGCGCCCCTCTCCTCTCGGCGACGGCCGCGGTCGCGTCCCGCGAACCGTCATCGACGACGACCACCTCGAACGCCTCCCGGGACAGGGACTGGCCCTCGAGCGCGGTCAGGCAGCGCTCCAGGTCGAGTTCGGCGTCGCGGGCCGGTATGACGACCGACACGGCCGGTCCGGGAGTGGATCGTCCCATCGCTCTCCTCTCAGAGCGCGGTTCGGAGCTCGCGGTTGGCTGCTCACGGTTCTGAGCCGCGGCACAGGGTCCGCCGGCCCGCAACTCCGGTCGCGGGCCGGACGAGCCATCATACCACAGGCCCGGGGGCCCCGCGACGAGCCGCTTGCGCAGGAAGAGCTAAACCCGGGGGCCGGTTCCGAGGTCATACGTAACGAGCGCGCCGACGCGCGGGGCGCCGATACGGCACGAGGCAGCGGCACCTGAAAGAAGGGGGCAGACAGTGATGTTCAGACTGAAACGCGCGATTGGCCTCATCTCCGTCGTCGGCCTGTTCACCCTCGTTGCCGGATGCACGTGCTCCGGCGGCCAGTCCGTCACGCTCATCGATCCCAGAACCGACCATCACGAATTCGAGATCGGCGGAATCAGCGAGCTCACCGCGACCATCGACGCGGCGATCGGGAAGGTCGTCGTCACGAGCGGGGCCGCGGGAACGATCGAGGCCGACGTCGAGTACAACGTCGCCGAGTGGGAACCCGACGTCGAGTTCACCACGAGCGGCGGGAAGGGCACGCTCCTCCTCAAGCAACGCTCCGCCAGCTCGAAGAGGATCCCGAACGGAGCCGAGAGCGAGTGGAGGATCGCGCTTCCGCCGGACGTGCCGCTCGTCCTCGAGCTCGATCTGGGCATCGGAGAGACCGATCTCGACCTCGGCAACCTCGGGCTCACCAGGCTTGAAATCGAAGCCGGCATTGGAAGCATGACCATCGACCTCAGGGGCAACTGGGAGAACGACGTCGAGGTCGACATCGAGGGCGGGATCGGGAGCGTCGATCTGCGCCTTCCCACGGACGTCGGCGTGAAGCTCAAGCGCGACGTCGGGATCGGATCGATCCACGTCAGCGGGTTCTCGAAGAAGGACGGCTTCTTCGTGAACGAGTCGTACGGCGAGACAGACGTTCAGATGAACATCAACGTCGAGGCCGGCATCGGAGAGATCTCCATCGCGTCGGCCGAACGGGTCCCCACGGCGATGTGACCGGACCACCACCTGCAGGAGACCGATCGCTCAGTCTCGTGCTCCTCCCCCACGCCCCCTCCGACCCCCCAGCCGGGACGGAGGGGGCGCCTCCGTCTCTTCGACCTCCCCCCGCGAGAAACACCTTGACGCCCTGAAGTCTATTCCTATATTGTCGTACCGCATTACCGGAATAGGAGCAGCCATCGCTCCGTGAGCCCCTCCTTATAGAGAGGCGAGCGGAAGGCCCTGGGCGCGGCGGAAGCCGGGCGCGCGGGAGAGAACGATGCACGGACTCGTCAGGGTATCGGAAGCGGCCTCGCTCGGACTCCACGCCGCGGCCGTCATCGCGGGGCACGGGGGCGACCCGGTCTCCGTCGGCCAGATCGCCGATCTCCTGGGCGCGTCCGAGGCCCACCTCGCCAAGGTCCTGAACGGTCTCTCGAAGGCGGGACTGGTCGACGGACGGCCCGGCCCGGGCGGCGGCTTCACGCTCACGAGGCCGGCCGGCGACATCTCGCTCGGCGATGTGTACGAGGCGATCGAGGGGCCGATCGAGACGTCGCCCTGCCTGTTCGATCTGCCGATCTGCGACAGCGGGAAGTGCCCCCTCTCCCGCCTCCTCGCCGGACTGAACGGCGAGGTTGCGAGGGAGCTCGCCGCCGCAACGCTCGATGACTTCAAGGTACCGAGGAGGAAGAAGGCACGGCGCTCCTGAGCGGGGTCGGAGAACCCCGTCCGGGAGCGGAACATACGACCCGCGCGGCTCGGCCGGCGGGCCAGGAAAGGAAGACACGTGTACTGTCACCAGTGCGAACAGACGGCCAAGGGTGGCGCCTGCGATGTGAAGGGCGTCTGCGGCAAGGACGAGACGACGGCGGCCCTGCAGGACCTCCTGCTTCACGCGACGCAGGGGATCTCGATGTACGCCCACCGGGCCAGGAAGTTCAAGGCGTCGGATCGCGAGATCGATGTCTTCGTGGTCGAGGCGCTCTTCACCACGGTCACGAACGTCAACTTCGACCCCGAGAGGATGACGGTTCTCCTGCGCGAGGCGGCCGCGATGCGCGACCGGGCGAAGGCGCTCTACGAGAACGCGTGCAAGAGCGCAGGCTCGGCGCCGGAATCGCTCGACGGTCCCGCGACCTGGACGCCCGCGTCCGATCTTCCCGGGCTCGTCGCTCAGGGGAGCGACGTGACGCTCGCGACGTGGTCCGAGACCTACGGTCCCGACGCGGCCAGCCTGCGGGAGCTCATCACCTACGGGCTCAGGGGCACGGCAGCCTACGCCGACCACGCGCAGCTCCTGGGAAGGACCGACGACGGCATCTTTGCCACCTTCCACGAGGCGCTCGACCTTCTCGCGAAGGACGACGTGCCGACCGACGATCTGCTCGCCTGGTGTCTCAAGACCGGTGAGCTCAATCTCCGGACGATGGAGATCCTGAGCAGCGCGAACACCGATGCGTACGGCCACCCGGAGCCGACGCAGGTCCGGATCACGACCGTCAAGGGGAAGGCCATCCTCGTCTCCGGCCACGATCTCAAGGACCTCGAGGAGCTCCTCAAGCAGACCGAGGGGAAGGGCATCAACGTCTACACCCACGGCGAGATGCTCCCGGCGCACGGCTACCCCGGTCTCAAGCGCTACCCGCACCTCGTCGGCAACTACGGCGGCGCGTGGCAGGACCAGGCGAAGGAGTTCGACGCCTTCCCGGGCGCCGTCCTGATGACGACCAACTGCATCCAGAAGCCGAGGGACTCGTACAAGAACCGGATCTTCACGACAGGTCTCGTAGCGTGGCCGGGGGTGGCGCACGTAACTGGCAATCACCTCACCCCGGTGATAGAAGCAGCACTTGCTGCTCCCGGCTTCGCCGAGACCGAACCCGAGAAGACGATCACGGTCGGCTTCGGGCACAACGCGGTGCTCGGCGTCGCCGACAAGGTCGTGGAGGCGGTCAAGGCGGGCAAGATCCGGCACTTCTTCCTCGTCGGCGGATGCGACGGGGCGAAGAGCGGCCGCAACTACTACACCGAGTTCGCGGAGTCGGCGCCGGACGACACGATCATCCTGACCCTGGCGTGCGGGAAGTTCCGCTTCAACAAGCTCGACTTCGGCGACATCGGCGGGATCCCGAGGCTCCTCGACGTCGGCCAGTGCAACGACGCCTACTCGGCGATCCAGATCGCTGCCGCGCTCTCAGAAGCCTTCGGGCTCGGGCTCAACGAGCTCCCGCTCTCGTTCATCCTCTCGTGGTACGAGCAGAAGGCGGTCGCGATTCTGCTGACGCTCCTCCACCTGGGGATCAAGGGCATCAGGCTCGGCCCCACGCTTCCCGCGTTCGTCTCGCCGAACGTCCTCTCGATCCTGGTCGACAAGTTCGACATCAAGCCGATCAGCACGGCCGCAGAGGACCTCGCGGCGATCCTCACGCCCCAGACCGTGTAGGCGGCGATCGAACGCAGCGCGACACAACGAGGCCGCCGGCTCTTCGCAGCCGGCGGCCTCTTCTTGCCTTCCGATCCCGGCGACTCCCGCCGCACCGGAGTCACCGGGCATGCCAGCGCCCGACTGTGCGTCGAGCGCCCTCGCGGGACTCCGCCGGTCGGTCACGGCCGGCGCTGCCGCGAGATCACAGTAGTTCCGCCATCGCCCTCAGCGGGGCGGACGGCCCTCGGGTCCGACGTGCTCTAGAAGCCGTGCCAGCCACCGGACCCCCACGTAATCATCCTGACGAACCACTCCCACCAGACCCCGTCGGGCCCGCCGTCAGCGGCGAGCGCCATCGCGGGCGTAGTGAGAACCAGGAGCACGACCAGAGCGATTCTAGCCACGAGCGCCTTCATCGCAGTCACCTCCTCTCAACTCGAACGAGTCCGGGACCCACCTGCCCCCCTCGGGCAGAGAGTCCCTAGGGAACCTCACGGCTGCCAGGTAACCACCGCTTCTCGCCTTCGAGTACTCGTCGGAATTCCTCGTGAGGACGATCGTCTCCTCGCCGGTGCTGAACACCCTCATCTCGAGGGGGCTGTCGGTGAAGAGCACCTCGATGCTCTCGACCTCCCGATCGCCGTAGTCCAGGACGAACGCCGCGTCGCGGTCGAGAGAGAGCTGTCCCTCGCCGTCGACGTAGATGATGCAGATCAGGTAGTCGCCGGGATGCTCGCGGACGCGCACGTGGAGGCGGAACCCGCCGCGCGCTTCGAGCTCCAGAAGCGCGCGACCCTCGCGAGATTCCGCGAGGGTCGATGGCCAGGTTTCTTCTTCGACGATGATCTTGTGCTTGAAGCTCGCCCGGACCCCCGGGGCGAGGTCGGCGGAGATGCTGCTCTCCCCGCAGGCCCGCAGGGTAAACGCGAGCACCAGTGTGAGTGCTACCGGTATGAGGGCCGCGCGTCTCACCGCATCGTCCTCTCCCGAACTGCCAGATCGGAGGTCGATCGCGGACGCCCCGTTCACCTCTCAAGCGGTGGTGAACGGACGTTCACGCACCATGCACTGTCAGAGCCATGCATGAGCCGTGCCACGGACGGACGGACGGCGCACCGCCGGAGTGCGAAGCGCACACGAGCCCCTGATTCCGGCCGCTTCGCGCTCGCCCCGGGCGCAGAACGAAAGCGCCGCCGGCGCTCGGGCCCGCGGCAATACCTTGACACGTCGACTGAATGTACGTTCACGGAAGCTCGCCGTCGGCGTCGTGTCCACTTCGTTGACGTCGCCCCGCGGGAACGCCGCGCGGGAAACGTCGTCCCGCGGTGACGCGACGAGGCCCCCGCCACACGGCGAGGGCCTCGTCGAATCCCGGTATGGACGCTCCCGGACCAGTCAAACCCGGCCTAGTCGAAGACCTGGTACAGCGTCTCCTCCCTGGCCTCCTCCGCCGCCTCCTCGTCGAGCTCCGGAGCCTGGATGTAGAAGCCCGAGAAGTCGATGCCCTCGAGCTCGAAGAACTCGCTGTCGGGGAAGACGTCGACGGCGGCCTCCCCCACCTCGAGCTCGAAGCTCGGGGGCAGCGCGTCGGGGTTGATCCTCACGGTGTAGCTCCCGGGCTTGACGTCGCCGATGTAGTAGCTGCCGTCGCGCGCCGTGACCGACTTCCCGGTCGTCTTCCCCTGTCCGTCGATCAGGAGGACGTTGAGCCCGGAGACGCCTACGAGCTCCCCTTCCAGCGTTCGTCCCCTGGCGTTGCCGCTGATCGCTCCGAACGCCCCCACCCCAAGGTTGACCACGGTGAACATCCCGGGCCGAATGATGGCCTCCTGCGTCGCCTGGGTCGGCGTGTATGCGGCCGAGAGGGTCTCGGGGTTCAGGCTCACGACCGTCTGCCTCCAGAACGAGGTGTTCGGAATGACGAAGAGGCCGCGACTCCGCGAGGCGACCCTCCACCCCATGCCCGAGGCGACGTCGACGTCCTCGACCCCGGGCTCGCCCGAGTCGCGCAGGCCGTTGCCGTTGGAGTCGATGAAGACGCGACCCCTGACGCCGCCCACGTCGGGGTTCAGGTAGTCGTTCCACATCGGCACGGGGACGTTGTCGGCGAACCCCACGCTGAGCTGCAGCTGCAGCGAGAGCCGCGCCACCCAGTCATCGGCGCGGTAGTGACCTTCGAGCACGACCCGGTTCCGGTGGCTGCCGCCGAGGAGGTACTCGAACCTGTTCTCCACGAAGAACTCCTCGCGCAGCCAGTCGTAACCCGGCGTGAATCGCCACTGCCAGTAGCTCTCGCCCGTCGCGTTCCGCATGAGATCGAACGTCGTCCGCTCCTGACTCGACGACTGGCGGTAGCCGAAAGTGATCTGCCAGTTGGAGCCGAGGCGGCGCCTCAGGTCGACCCTCGTCCCGATCGTGCTCGAGCCCACGACGGCCCGCACGTCGTACCGTGTCGACTGCCGAAGGATGCGGTCGAACTTGGTGGCGGCGCCCGGCGCGAGCACATCCCGCAGGAGCCGTCGGATCGGGTCGCCCCTCGTGACGCGGCTCCGCAGGCGCCATCCCCCGAAGAGATTGCTGTCGAAGCCCATCGAGTAGAGCAGCCAGGGGTCGGCGTCGTCGATCGAGAGGCCGAGCGTCCCGATCGAAAGGGTCGAGTTCGGGATGACGCGCCTGAGGTCGAGATTGACGACGCCTTCGGTTACGTACGTCGTCTCTTCGAGCTGGCCTGCGACGTTGTCGTGAAGCTGTGACACCCCGAACGTGAGCTCGTTGCCCCGCCCCTGGCGCAGCACGAAGCCGACCGCCGCGCCTTCGACGTCCTTGAGCTCGGGGTTCACGCCGTCGAAGAACTGCGGGCCGTAGCGGAAGTACGCGGGGTAGAGACGCAGCCCGCCGACGTGGAACTCGCCCTGCGCGTTGTACGCGTAGTCGACCTCCCCCGTGTCGACGACCTCGCTCCTTGCACCCTCTCCGAACAGAAGGAGTGGATCGGCAAGCTGCCACACGACACGGCCGTCCGCGTGGTAGCTCTCCATCGGGATCGTCTCGAGCGTGTCCTGACCGGTGAACCGGAGGGCGTCTTTGGCGTAGATGCTGTCCTGGTACGCGCCCGTCACCGCAAGCGTCAGGGCATTCGTCAGGCCGTAGCTCAGCCGCGCTCCGCCGAAGCGCCCCTCGGCGGAGAGATCGTTGGTTCCCGGAGGGCGCCGTCCGCCTCCCGCCGCGATGAAGGAGAGGTCGCCCGAATCGCTCAGAAGGTCTGTCTCGAGGACGTCCCGCACGGTCTCCTCGACCGTGCCGTCCGGCTCCTCGACCCGGACGACGACTTCGCTCAGACGGCTCACCAGGAGGTTGAAGCCCGTGAACCGGTAGACGCCTTCGCCGGGAGGCGCGTGATCCGTATCCCGCACGATCATCGAGTCGATGATCCGGCCGTTGATGAGGAGCGTGACCTCCGACCCCATGGGCGCGTAGCCGTCGATGACGTGCTGCCTGCGATAGAGCTGGCGCTTCCCGTTCTCCGACGGATCGCGCTGGCGCGTGGCGTTGGCCGTCCCGACGATCCCGTTGGCCCGAGCGCCCAAGAGGCTCATGGCCGGAAACGTGAGCGGCGACAGCCCAAAGATGCTGGTCCCGAGGGTCAGCTGCACCTCGGAGAGATAGGTGTTCCACGCCAGCCAGTCGAGCTTGACGCCGTCGGCGAGCGAGGTCGACTTCTGGCTGATCGTCGTGCCCAGATTGCCGCCCAGGAGATGCGCCCACAGGTTGAGGCGCGGCGGGGAGACCGACCCGGTGATCTTCTCCTCGTCCTTCCTGCTGATCGCGTTCGTGTGGACCATGAGCTGCAGGAACTCGAGCCTCGGCGCGAGCGAACGGTCGATGCCGGCGGGAGGAAGGTTGCCGGGTAGCTCGATCTCGGCCCCCGAGCCCTTGGCCCGGAGGAGGGCGATCGACTCGCGGCGGCGCCGGAAAACGTCGAGCCCCCGGTCGACCGACATGTCGATCGCGTACATCGTCGGGTCCCACGCGATATCGATCGCGAGGAACTCCGAGACGTCTTCGTGGGGGACAAAGATCTCCGGTTCGTAGGTTATGTCAGAGAGACCCACCACCGGAGTCGTCTGGCGGGACAGCGAGTCGACGACGGCCGCGCCGGTGGCGTAGTCGAGGGTGACGAGCGGAGCTCCATCGAGGTGGAACTCGATCGTCGTCCCCGACTCGGTCACGTGCACGCCGAGTCGGTCCAGCACTCTCAGAAGCGGAATGAGCGGTTCTTCGTCCTCGGTGAAGAGAATGTCGAAGTCCGAGATCCTGACGCGCTCGTACTTCGTCCTCCCCTCGAGGGTGAGGCCCACCACCGTCGTCTCGAGCAGAGGTTCGGTGATCGCGTCGAGCCCGGTCGCCTCGGCGCCCGCCGTCCCGCCGGCCGCGCCGGGATCGCCGGATGCGGACTGAGCGAGACACCGCGGTGCCGCGAACGCGAGGACCAGGAGTGCAAGGAGGGACACCGAGAGGCGGATCGCGCCTCTCGGCACAAAGAACGAGCCGGTGCTTCCCCCGCGTGGGACGAAGCGCCCGGCTGAGCTCGTGCGCGCTCTCTGTTCTTCGGTGCGGTTCATCTTGCCTGGGCCTCTGGGCCTCCCACGCTCTCCGGCGTTCGGCCCGCGTCGCGAGCCGAGTTCGGACACGCCGGTCGGCCACTGGTGCAGTTCGGGGTGCGGACCCACGCGTCTACGGAGATTCGCCGGCGTAGCCTGCGGGCGGTTCGTTCCGCACTCGCGTCTGGCCGGCGAGCGGCTTCTCGAGCTTCTCGGACTCGTAGCGGACGCGGACGGTGTACTCCCCCTCCGGGAAGTCGCCCTCGACCGCGCGGGCGAGGAGCCTCTCCCCTCCGGAGAGCATCGTATCCTCGCCGATCAGACCGTCGGCCACGACGGCGCCGGACGGATCGAGCACCTCGTAGAAGCCCTTCACCCTGACGCGCCCGGTCCCGGTGTTCGCAACGTACGCCAGAATGGCGAGCCCGTCGTCAGTGCGCCACGCCTGCAGGTCCTTCAGTTCGCAGACGGCGGTCACCTTGCCAACGTGACCCACGACCGGAACCAGTATGTTCGTCCTGACCTCGAGCGCAACGCTGCGGCCCTCTCCGTCGTCACCGCCGACCGCGATGCCGACGAGCGGCTCGAAGCGAAGCGCAGCCCAGTACTCGCCGTCCTTGAGGTTGCCCGGCGGCACGATCGTGAGCCGGATCGCCTGGCTCCCCTTCGGTGCGAGCGTGAACTCCTTGGGATTGAACTTGGTCCAAAGCGCGAGCGACTTGTCGTCGGGCTCGATCTCTTCGAAGTTCCCACCACGCGTGTAGACGAAGTGCACCGCCTTGACTCGGTAGCGCATCTCCTGCTGTGTGACATTCGTGACGGTGATGACCTCTGAGGGCCTCCCCTTCTCGAGGCTCAACTCGACGAATGCCGGATCGACCGAGAGCGAAGCGCGCCCTGATACGGGCAGAAGAACGGTGGCGACCGCCAGAACGGCGGCTACGATCGTCGCGGCTTTGAACATCTCATCCTCTCCCTGCTTCAGCTGACCTGCCAATGGACCCACCGTCGACCGAGGTGACCCCCGGCCGGGCGAGGCGCCCGACCGGGGAGTCGACCCCAGCTTGATGAGTCCTCTCCCTACGAGCTAGGGAAGAACGATCATCGCCGAGAACTCGACGTAACCGCTGTACTCACCCATCGGCTTCTCAGGATTGTCCTGGAACCACATCACCGTCATCGTGATGTCCTGGGAGAAGCGGTTGTTCTGGGAGCTCTCGAACTCAACCCACTCGGTGCAAAGGCCGGGGAAGCCATTGATCACCGTGTCGCAGATGTAGGCAACGACGTTGTCCATGCCGCCCGTGGGGTTACCATCGGGAGCGTTGAACTCGATGCCCGGCGGCTCGAGAATGAGGATCGGCGGGACTTCCGGATTGACCGGATCGTCGCCCTTGAACAGGTGCGAAGCGGCGCCGCAGAACATCACGGTCTGGGTGTTAGCATCCACCACGAACGGAATGTAGCCCGTGATGTCGCCGACCTGGATGTGACCCAGGTCAACATAGCCGGCACCCGGCGCGACGGTCATGTTGGCGTCGACCTCGACGAAGACTTCCATGGTGGCGTCGTCATCAGGATCTGCAAAGGCGAGCCCGTAGGCCGCAAAGACGATCGCCAGACAGAGAATGGTCCACTTCATTATCAGAATCCTCCCGGAGGATTAGATGACTCTCTATGCTACCTTCCCCAAGTCGGCTCCGGCCCCGGGCATCACGTCAGTGGATCCAGCGTGTCTTCCCGTCTCGTTCGCGCTCTGTCGGCGCGTCATGGCTACGGCCATTTCGGTTGGAAGTCGCAACCCTCTGATGGAGCCGTTACCAGGAGCCTATTGGTGTCCGGCACTCCCGGACACAAGAACTACCCTGATTGCTGGGCACACCTCCCTTCGATCCAGTCGCCCGCCGGCTAGAATCCGGTCACGAGCGCTTCGAAGAGCAAGGACGTTCCGAACCTCCCTGACGGGAGCGGCGGTGCGCCCTCGTACGTCAGGAAGACCGGGATCTCTTCGACAGCAACCGTGAACGGCAGCGGTGCCTCGCCTTCGACGAGAACGACCGGATCAACTTGAACTGCCACGCATTCGGACCTCCGGGGCCTCTCTCTATTACCACCAGTTTCTTCCGTACAAACGGAGAGACCGTCGAGCGAGAGCATCTCCTCGCCTCCGATCATCTCCAGATCGCCCGTCCCCTGCGCGGTGAGGGTCCAGCTCGTGTTGCTCGACAGGCTGACCAGGACCGTCGGACTCTCCCCCTGGACGCTCCCCTCGGGGAGCGAGATCTCGGCGTCGGGGAGGATCGACGTTTCGAACGACACCCACCGGTCGATGTCGAACTGCATCGTCAGGGGGACGTAGTCCGTCACGGGATTGCCGTCTCCGTCGAGCACGCGCGACATCATCGTGATCTCGTAGGTTCCCGGGGGGTCTCCCGGGTCCAGGTACGCCTCGAGACCCGACGCCAGATCGAGCCAGTCGCCGTCGATCTCGAACGGCTGACTCGCCCCCGACCCGTTGTCCATGATGTACGGCTGCAGGTTGACGATCTCCAGCGGGATGCCGGGATGTGTCTCCGACAACCGCTGAAGGGGAAGCTCGAGGCCGTCACTCGTTCTGCTCATCGGCCCCTCGAGCTGCACCTCCAGTTGCCACGGTTCCGGCGAGTAGATGGTCATCGTGGCAGTTCCCGCAACGAGGACCGAGTCGAGCGACGACAGCGTCGAGATGGAACCGAGGTAGTGGTAGCTGGGGTCGACCGAGATGGTCACGGGCTCCTGTGCAGAAGCGACCGAGGTACAGAGGATCATCGCGAGGCAGAGGAGCATAATCAGCGCTCCCTTCGACCCGATTTCCGCGATCCCGGCGGTCGGGGACGTTCCCCTTCCGCCGTCCTTCTGCGTTCCGTTCACCTTGACCTCCGCCGCATCAGTCTGTCGTCCAGAGCTCACTCGCTGTTCGGCGTTCCTGATGCGCACAAGCGCCCCCTCCGCTCGAACCGAAAAGCCCCGGCGACCCTTCCGACCTTCCCACTTCGGTCGCCCTCGGCTTCTCGAACCTCTGGGATCTTCGTTCGACTGCTCAGAGTCAGGACGCTCTCTTCGAAACGCGCACACTTCGACTCAGGCTTCTCGAACCTCGCGGGGCGGTTCCGTCATACATCGCAGGTGGTGCCGCACCTGCGACACCGAACCGCCGCCTCACCTCCAACCACCGTCACACAGAGTTCTTTCCAGCGAACGACGATCTGACCTGAATCGTCTCTCTTCGCCAGCAACAGATCGCAATTGGGACAACGTACGTCGGTTGTCTTCGGCTCGGACACTGCTGGGATCTGCCGCTCCATTGCTCATCCCCGACAATTGGCTTGCTTACGCTCCGTGGTTGCGAACACAAGCAAGCGGGTGTGCTCAGTACCTCACGCGATCACCACGTTCACGGACTTACCGCATCCCGCCTTGTCATTCTGCGTTCACTGGCGTATCAAGAACCGGACAAGCTGCAGTCCACCTCGCGCTGCTGCCAACGTTGGCCGAGATTCAAGCACCCCCCGACGACCACACCAAGCGCTTTCTCTGGAGGTCGCGGAGGGCTTCTGGAGCCTCTCGAATCCGCTTCTCGGACCGTTGTCTGCCGCAGCTGGAACCGCCTACTTCCACTCCTCCGATCGAGAGATAGAATCGGCCTGGAGACGCGACGAGCGCTGCGTCGATACCACAGATCCTCAGCAACCAAAGAGCCCGACACTCACTGTCACTGATCTCGTTGTCGTTCACGGTGTCTCTGTGGTCGGCCGACGAGCTCGCCTGGGAAGCGACGTTCGACCTGACACTACACAGCACTCCGGTCAAGCAATGGCACTTTATCAAACGGCCATGACAAAGTCAACAAAAAAAGGTTGCAGGCTATACACGAATACACATTCGGCGTATTCGCCACCGAGAAGGGTGCGGCATGGTTGATTCGTACTTGCTCATTTGTGCTAAGTGTGCGTTTGCCGATGCATCTCTCGTCCTTCGAACTGGCGCCCGCATGACACTGGTCACCCTGCCTTCGAAGTATGGGGGCACAGTACCGCACACGCCGATTCAGCGCAAGACTCTGTTTGTGCTTTGGGTGCCATGGCAAGCGCGCGCAAGGGGTCGATCTCTGCGCGGCACCTTCGTCATGCGATCGTGGGCGAGTTCGCTTCGAGGGTAGCGCTGTCAATGCGTGGCGCTTCGGGAAAGCGGCGGAGCGCGGTCGACGGAGCGCGTTGGACGGAATCTCGCAGGCGCGACGCGGCGGCGCGAGGAACGCGGCGGGAAGTACAGAGCCCCCACGGTCTCGCCGCGGGGGCCCTCGATTCGTTGCCGCTGTCGGACCGGCACCGGTCCTGCCGTCGGTGCCGTCGCCTCGGTGCTGCTACCGGTAGAGGGCCTTGATCTGGCCCCAGCTCTGCGTCTCCACCGGGCTCGGACCGGCGCAGCCACCGCCGTGCGCCCCGACCAGCTCGCCCCAGGCGTTGTTGTCCGGGAGACACGGCGACTCCCAGTGCACCCTGAGATCGCCGCCCCAGACGTCGCAGAAGAGCGGATCGACGAACATGTTGTCGTAGACGTTGCCGCAGAGAGCGTCACCGCCGGCGTTGCCGTAGATGCAGCTCTTCGTGATGTTGAACGTCGAGGTCGCGTCGCAGAAGACCGGCGTCCCCGCCATCTGGAGAGAGATGATCGTGTTGGTGACCTGGAAGTCCGTGCCCTCGCCGCAGTTGATCGCGGCTCCCTGCGTCGCGGCGTTCAGGGCGAACGTGCAGTTCGTCAGCGTCGCCGAGGAGGACGCGCCTCCGAAGCCGCCGCAGGTCGTCGCCGAGTTCGAGCGGAACGTCACGTTCGTCAGCGTGTAGTTCTCGTCGAAGCAGGCGAATCCTCCGACGGTCTCGTAGGCGAGGTTTCCCTCGAAGAGCACGTCGGTGAGCGTGGCCGGCGATCCCTCGCACCGAAGCCCCGCGCTCAGCGACGCGGTGTTGTTCAGAAAGGACACGTCCGAGATCGCCAGCGTGCTTCCCTCGATTGCCATGATCCCGCCGCCGCGGAGCGCCGAGTTACTTTCGATGGTCGAGTACTCGATAACGAGCGCGGACGCGCCCGCCAGACTGATCCCGCCGCCGCCGTAGCCGCCCTCGTTGTTCCTGAAGACGCAGTGACGAACCGTGACCGAGGAACCCGCCTCACACCGCATCCCCCCACCTCGGGGCGCGCTGCCGCCCCTGATCGTGAACCCGTCGATCGTGCACGAGACGGGCTCGCCGCTGTGGAAGTAGAATCCGCGTCCGCCACCCCCGCAATCGATGATGGTCTGGCTCGGACCGGCCTCAGACAGGAGGAACACGTTCGCGCCGGCGAAGTCGATGTCCCGGTTGCCGTCTCCCGAGTAGATGCCGGGCTCCACCAGCACGACCTCTCCCGGAGCCGCCGCGTCGATACCGAGCTGGATGGTGTCGTAGTCCGTCGGCACGCGGACGACGGCCTCAGCACAGGGGACCGCGGCCGCCAGTGCAGCCGCGAGCAACGCCCATCCGAGAACTCTCTTCATGTCTGCCTCCACAGAAATCCGTCTCAAACACACTGCGAGCGGCTCGCCCGCTCCGCCCTCCGCCCCACCACACACATCTGCGGAGCGTCGATCCCGCCGGAGCGACGTTCCGCAGTAAGCGTGCAAGAGCGATACCGAATTCGCACGTCCGCCGGGTGGAACACTTCAAGTGGATTATACACCAAAGATGAAGAATCGTCAAGAGGCCGGTCAACCGCACGAGACCGCCGCTCCGCGGCGAGAGCGACGATGTTCGCTTCTTGACATCTTGCATACACGGTGCTAGGCTTGATACATTATCACCTTTGTGTCTTCACGCGAGGTGCCCATGAATCGAGGGGCCGTTCCGATCCTGATCACCGCTGCCGCGGCCGCGGCCGTCGCCTTCGCGTTCGTCGCGACCTCGCCTGCCGCCTCGGCCGCCACGATCCGCGTCGACCGGACGGGCGGCGGTGACTTCCTCACGATCCAGCAGGGGATCGACGCCGCCAGCGAGGGCGACACCGTCCTCGTTTCCGTCGGGACGTACACGGGCCCCCAGAACAGGAACCTCGACTTCGGAGGAACCAACATCCGCCTCGCCGCCCAGGGGATCCCGGGCTCGGTCGTCATCGACTGCCAGGGCGCGGGGCGCGGGTTCTACTTCCACAGCGGCGAGGACTCCACGAGCGTCGTCGCCGGGCTCACGGTCGCGAACGGCTTCGCGTCCGACCGGGGCGGCGGCCTCTACTGTGAGGAGTCGGACCCGAAGTTCGTGGGCGTGAACTTCATCGGAAACCACGCCGGGACGGGCTCGGTCGAGGGTTACGGGGGCGGCGCGTTCGCCATGTTCTGCGCCCCCACGATCGTCGGGTGCCAGTTCGAGGGCAACACCGCGGACGACGGCGGCGGGATGTTCTGCTGGCACTCCCCCGCCAGGATCACCGACTGCCTCTTCTATGACAACCACGGCAGCCACGGGGGGGGCGGCGTGCGCATCTTGTATCAGCCCGCCGTGCTCACGCGCGTGACCTTCATCGGGAACACCGCCCCCACCTTCGGCGGCGGCGTGTACTGCTGCTACTCCGCTCCGATCATCACAAACTGCACGTTCTGGCGGAACGGCGCGGTCCGCGGCGGAGCCATCTACGGTTACGACGCGGCGCCCACGATCACCAACTCGATCGTCGCGGGCTGCGTGACCGGCAGCGCTTTCTACTGCCCGGGCGCGAGCAACTTCACGATCGCCGGCAGCTGCGTCTACGACAACGCCGGCGGCGACACCCTCTGCGGGAACGCGTACGGGAACATCTCGGCCGACCCGGCCTTCTGCAGTGAATCGAGCACCGAGCTCTGGCTGCAGGAGTGCTCCCCCTGCGTCGGGGCCGGACTGGAAGGCGCCGACATCGGCGCGCGTGGCGTAGGGTGCGTGTGCTTCGACCCGTCGGGCATCGACGACGGGGAACCAGGAGACGACGACGCGGCGCTGCTCCTCGTGCCCTCACCGAACCCGTTCGCCGGGAGTACCCGGATCCTCTACGACGCGCCTGCGGAGGGCGGCCCGGTCAGGATCTCCGTCCACAACCTGCGGGGGCAGCACGTGAGGACCCTCGTGAGCGGCACCGTCTCTCCCGGACGGCACGAGATCTCCTGGGACGGGACGGACGACGGCGCCCGGCCCGTCTCCTCCGGCGTCTACTTCCTCATGTACGAGGGCGGCGATCTCAGGCGCGCGCGGAAGCTCCTGGTGGCGCGGTAGAGGCAGGCCGCGAGGCACACGCACGTCGGGAAGCACGCCTCAGGCACGCCCCAAGAGAGGAAGCACGCCCCCCAGAAGAGCACGCCCCCGCCATCGAGACGGGGGCGCACGAGTCTCAGGATCCTGCGCGACTTCGGCGTCTGCGCGCGTCAGCGTCCCCCCGGGACGCCCGTGAGCATGTTGAGGTTCCTGCGCGCCTCCGGGAAGTCGGGCCTGAGCCGGAGCGCTTCGCGGAACGAATCGGCGGCACCCTCGAAGTCGCCGCTCGAGGCGAGGGCCGCGCCGAGCCCGTTGTGCGCCTCGGGGAGCGAGGGATCGATCTCGATCGCGCTCTCGTACTCCGTGATGGCCTCGTCGAGCCTCCCGAGTCGGTGGAAGGTCGCACCGATCTCCATCCTCGCCCTGGCGTCGTCGGGCTCGATCCCGGCCGCTCGCCGGAAGTGCTCGATCGCCGCTTCGGACTCGCCCTCTTCCCGAAGCACGACGCCGAGACTGAAGTGCGCCGCGGCGCGGTCGGGGTCGATCCTCACTGCATCCAGGTAGTGGCTGATGGCCTCCCCGTACCGACCTTCGTGGCCCAGGAGCACCGCGACGTCGTGGTGCGCGTTCGCGTGGTCGGGCTCGAACTCGAGCACGCGCAGGTAGTGCTCGATGGCCTGCGCCGTCCTGCCATCGCGCGCGAGCATCGCCGCGAGCACGAGACGCATGCGCGTGTCTCCGGGGACGACCGTGAGGAGATCGTCGAGGAGACCCGCTGCCGCCGCTCTCGACGCGCGCGACCCCGGACCGAGCACCTGCTCGACGGCCTCCTCGACGAGCACCGCGAGTTCGATGTTCTCGGGATCGAGGGCGCCGGCCTTCCTCAGTTCGGCGATCGCGCGCTCCTGCCGGCCGCCGCGCCACTCGACCCGCGCGCGGAAGACGTGCCCGCGGGCCTCGATGGACCGTGCCACCTGTCCGCGCAACGCCGCGAGCTCCGCCTCGTCCCCGACCAGGAACGACAGATCGGCCTCCCGGTGGCTGCTGACCGCCTCGAGCAGCTCCTCCCTGCTCTCGTTGCTCGCGAGGAACTTCGGAGACGAGAACTCGAGGATCGAGTTGTCGTCGGTGTGGATCCGCGCCCCATCCGACAGGCGCTCAGCGCCACCTTCGCCCATGACGAGCCGCGCGAGGAACTCGCGCGGAGTCGAGATCCCGACACGCTCGAGGTCCGCGGCGACCCTCGGATTCGCCATCCTCTCCACGACGGCGCCGTAGTCGACCGCGAGCTCGTTCTTCGCACCGATCAGGAGGAACTCGTTCGAGTTCGGCGGCTCCCAGAGCGACGTGCTCGGGAACACCTCGCGGAACGTCGCTACGACGCTCCGGAATACGTCCTCGTTGACGTTGTACGTGTCGAGCCAGACACACGCGATGCCGCCGTCCTCGAGCCGGTCGTGGCACGCCCGGAAGAACTCGAGCGTGAAGAGGTCGGCGACCCCGGCGATCCAGGGATTCGAAGGCTCCGAGATGATCACGTCGTAGCGCTCCGTTCCGAGGACAAGGTGGTTCCGCCCGTCGACGAGCAGCACACGGACACGGGGATCGTCGAGGATGTGGTAGTTGTATTCGTCGAAGAACCGGCAGGCCTCGATCACCTCGGGCGATATCTCCGCGCAGTCGATCGCCTCGAGCGGGTGCGTTCCCGCCGACCCGAGAGTAATCCCGCTCGCGAGGCCGATCACGAGCGCACTTCGAGGGGCCGGATGCAGGAGGAGAGGTGTCTGCGCGAGCATGACCTCGGTCGGGAGGTCGCCCTGCGCGGTCGACGCTTCGGGCTTCCCGTTGATCGAGAGATAGAGGTCGCCCTCCCCGCTCTTCTTCACCATGACGGTCGCCGACATGCCCTCCTTGTGGAAGAGCCGCTCTGAACTCGACGCCTTCGCCTTCATCGCGACCGACGACTGGGCGACCTCCGCCGAGAGCCTCCGCCCCATGATGTAGGGGCCGATCGTCATCTCGTCGGGGTTCCAGTCGGGGACCGTGAGAAGCCCGATGCAGACGATCGCCACCGCGGCGCCTGCGGCGAGCCCGCGGTACGAGGGCCTGAGACTCACGCTGAACCCGAAGAACGCGCACCCGATCGCGACGTTCAGGAGGACCGCCGCAAAGATCGTGGCCTGCGTTCCGAGCCACGGAATGAGCGCGAAACCTGCGAGGAAGGACCCGAAGATCGCGCCGACGGTGTTGCTCGCGTAGACGGTGCCGACCGAACGACCGACGCTCTCCCGGCGCTGCACGAACACGCGCGCTGCGAGCGGGAACGCGGCTCCCATGAGAAACGTCGGCACGAGCACGACCAGCAGGATCAGCCCGAACTCGGCCATCTGAAGGCGGCCGAACGACTCGCCGAACCGCGAGATCATCCGCGTGACGACCAGAGGGAGCTGGCCCATGAACGGCACGACGACGAGCGCCGAGAGGCCGATCGCCACCTCGATGATCGCGAGCGCCCGCAGGGGATCGCGCAGACGATCCGCGAGCCGCGCGGACACGCCGCTCCCCAGTCCCAGGCCGAGGATGAACGAGGTCAGGATCATGGCAAACGCGTAGACAGACGAGCCGATCATCATTGTCAGGATCCGGACCCACGCCACCTCGTACGCCATCGCCGCGAAGCCCGAGATCGCGTAGCCGACGAGCAGAGCGGTGAGTGCCGCGGGCGCGTACTCGACACGGTCTCCGGGTGTGCGACGGGCGCGGCGGGGCTCCTCCCCACCTCCCTCAAGGCGTCTCCGCTCAGCGCGGGACGGCCGAGGCTCTTCCGGCATCGCCGGCGACCGGCGGTGGAGGTAGAGACTCGCGAGGCAGACGGCGAGGTTCAGGACCGCCGCGAGGTAGATCGTCCGGCTGACACCGAGAGACGGGATCAGCAGGAACCCGGTCGCCCCGGCCCCGAGGACCGCCCCGAGCGTGTTCACGGCGTAGAGCCGCCCGACCGACCACCCGACGTCCGACAGGGAGCGGGTGAAGAACTTCGTGAGCACCGGGAGCGTCGCGCCCATGAGCGTGGCGGGCACGAGGAGCAGAAGCGCGCTGAAGAGGAATCGACCCAGATTGAGAAGGGCGGGGTTCCCGGACGCTCCCAGGTAGATCAGACCGTAGACCGGCTCCGCAGCTCCGATGAGCCACGGCAGCAGCAGGCCGTAGGCGGCGACCGCCCCTTGAAGGACGGCGAAGACCAGGAGCGGGTCGTTCCTTCTGTCGATGAACCGCCCGCCGAGGAGGCTTCCGAGCGCGAGCCCGCCCATGAACACGCTCAGGACCGTGGAGACGGCGAACGTGGTGTTCCCCATCACGTGGCGGAGGAGACGCATCCACGTGATCTCGTGGATGAGACCTGCCGCCCCGGAGAGGAAGAACGCCGCGAGCACGCCGCCCGCGAGAGCGCTCGCGGTCATCGCCCGCGTCGGCGCGCCTCTCGATCGGCCGCCGGAATCGGTCTTCGTCATGAAGGAACACCTCCTGTGCCAGAGGCGGGTCTCCGCCGGCTGGCGCGTCGGGCGCAGACGTCACGCGCCCTACCCTCGTCAGGCCGTCTTCCGCTCGCGGACCACGGGCTTCTCCTCCCTGGCCCGCACGGTCATCTGCTTGCGTCGGTCGCGCAGCCTCGCGACGTCGACGTCCGGCATGTGCTCCTCTATAGGAGAGAGGACGTCGTTCGTGAGCCCCTCGAGGATCTCGACACCTTCCCCGCCTTCAGCCGTGATGACGCCGCTCATCCGCTCCCAGGCCCGCTCGGGCCGGACCTCCATCTTCCCCAGGTAGTACTCGACCCACCTGGGCTCCTCCGTGAACGAGTACATCCGGTTGAGCCCGCAGAGGATGCCGAGCTGGTTCTTGAGCATCCGGCAGAGGCCGTCGTAGTAGGCGATGACCTCCCCGCGCCCGAGCGCCTGATTCAACAGGTACCCCGGCACGAACATGCGCATGTTCTGCCTGACCATCTTCTCCGCGAGCCCCTCGGGGTACGCGTCGACCCGTTTCCTCCACTCCTCGAAGAGCGCCTCCCCGTAGAGCGGCAGCGACGACCGGAATCCTCCGAGCGCTCCCTGGGTGGAGTCGGAGGTGTCGAGATCCACGAGGACGCTGTCGACCTCCTTCTTCCACTCGTCGAGGGTGACGTGTCCGAAGTCCGCCTTGAGCTCCCCGAAGTAGTAGGACTCGAGGTAGACGTCGGACTCCCCCATCTTCCGGGAGTACGCAAGCTCGCACTCGACGTCGCGGAGCGGAGCGGCCTCGAGCCACGCGACGTCCATCTCGTCCCAGAAGACGATCACGTCGAGGTCGGAGTAGGCGTCGGACAGACCCTTCGGCGTCGAGCCGCTCACGATGACCATCCTGGTCCCCGGATGGCTCGAGTAGAACGGCGTGAGCTCGCGGGCGAGCTCGATGCGCCAGAGACTGGCGGCGGTCGGCTTCCCCTCTCCTGCCTTCACCACGGCTGCCTCCTGTGCAGAACGGAATGCGGCGTCGCACTCTCACGGCCGTTCGCGGGTAGCGAGCGCGTTGTCACGCGTGGCGCGGTAGCACCGGCGGGTTCTCTTTTCAGGATCGCTCCCAGCGATTCGCGTCGCCCCAGACGAGAGGTACGCTCGAGACGACGTGCCGGAACTTCCCGGTGCTGCTTCGGGGGATGTCGGGGACCTGCTCTATCTGCACGTCGACCTCCGGACCCAGCCGCCGGGCGAAGTACACCCGGATGACCTTCTCGTCCCTCTCCTCGAGGGGCCGGTCCCTGACGACCAACATGCGGATCGCCTCGCGGCGCTCCTGGATGATCCGCCACAGCTTGACCCCGGGCACCTCCTTCATCGACCAGCTTACCATGATTGCCGGGACCATGCGTCCGTCGGGTGTGACGATGAAATCACCGACCCTGCTCGTCAGGCCGTCGAGCATGGGGAGCGTGCGGCCGCAAGCGCAGCCCCCATCGCGGAGCGCGCCCACGTCCCCGCAGGCGTAGCGGATCAGGGGCATTCCGAAGTTGTGGAGGCTCGTCCCTGCGAGAAGCCCCGGCGTCCCGGCGGGAACGGGGTGGCCGTCCTCGTCGACGATCTCGGTGACGCCGTACTCGGCGTAGAGATGGTGCCCGTCGTGCTCCTCGCACTCGGATGAGAACACGATGCGCTCGGCCTGGCTGTACGCGTCGAAGATGCGGACCTGGAAGCGCTCCTCGATGAGCTGCCTCTCGTGCGGCAGGAGCTGCTCGCCCGTCGACGTCACCGCGGAGAGCGGGAGGTACTCTCCCCTGGTCTCGAGGTACCGCGCGAGGACGTACGCACACGTCGGGAAGGCCTCGAGCGCGACGGTGCCGAACCTGCGGATCTCGGCGACGTAGAGCCCGAGATTCTCGTCGGTCAGGTGGAGCGTCGAAAGGAGGAGCTGGTTCCAGCTCGGGTTGTGTCGCCAGAACGGGGGCCTTGTCTGGCGGGTCGGGACGACAGGCCTCCCCTGCATGGTCGCGTACGGCGCCCCGAAGGGGAACCCCGCCCACGACCTGAGCCTCATGTAGCAAGCGTGGTTCATGACCGACACCTCTCGGTCCCACCAGATCGAGAGTGGGGTGCCGCTCGTCGCCGAGGTCCCGACGCGCTTGAGCGCCCTCTTCGGCATCGCGCTGGAGAGGAGACGCGTGCCCGCTCGCCGGACGTCTTCCTTGTGCAGGACGGGGAGTTTCGTGAGGTCTTCGATGTGCTTGATGTCGGCGGGCTTGAGACGCCGTTCGTCCATCACCTCGCGGTAGTACGGCACGGTCTCGTACGCGTGGCGTATCAGTCTCCCGAGCCGCTCTTCCTGGTACTCGCGGAGCTTCCCGGGATCGGACCGCTCCGACTCCTTGAGGAACCGCGCGAGTTGATCGTACTCGGGGCCGAAGCGCTCCTGGCGTATGCGCCGCCCGTGCCACGCGACGAGCACCTTCTGCACGGCGGCCGGGAGGCCTCGGTAGAATCTGCGAGACGTGTAGGCCATCGGGTTCGAGGACCTCGCTGATCGAAGACGACGTTCAAGACCGGCCCCGCGACGCGCCGCCGCGGGGTCCGGGGTTCCGCACGAAAGAACGTACGAACGGACCCGTACCGAGGTCAAGAGCGATGCATGATGTGGGCCAGATTGCGCCCCGGAGGGCCTCTTCAGGGCCCATGGTGGCGTGCCGGATCGGGCCTGGCCGCGCCTGCTCCGCGGCCTTCCGCAGTGCCGTGGACCCGGTGCCGAACACGGTGCGAGGTTGACCTTCGCGCCCCCGTTATGGTATACTGACCCCACTTCCGGCAAAAGCGCATCCGCACCGACGTCTGAATCCAGTCCCAGGAGGATGCCGACGTGCGTCACCTCCGCCCGCCCGTTCTCGTGTCCGCCATCATCCTCGCGTCCCTTTGCCCGGTGACCGCGCGAGCGGACGTCCCGAGCTACGTCGAGGACTTCACGACGAGGGCGCATTGCGACACGCTCCTCACGACCGCGCGGTGGGACACACTCGTCGGTGAGATCGGGCTCTTCCCGTACAACTTCACCGTCGTCTCTGCCTTCGGCACTTCGGGAACGGCAGCGGACGTTGCCATCGCCGGCAACCGCGTCTACGTCGCGAACGGCGGAGCCGGGCTTCTGGTGATCGACGTCTCGGATCCAGCCGGCCCGACTCTCGCCGGAAGCCTCGACACGCCCGGGACCGCGGAGAGCGTGGCGGTCGCGGGGAATCACGCCTGCGTGGCCGACGGCACATCGGGACTCCTCGTCATCGACGTCACCGACCCGTCGAACCCCGCGCTTGCGGGGAGCACCGACACACCCGGCGCAGCTTCCGACGTCGCCATCGCGGGGAACCACGCCTTCGTGGCCGATGGCGCTGCCGGACTCCAGGTCGTCGACATCAGCGACCCGACGAACCCCACGATCGCGGGCGCGTGCGACACGCCGGGTGACGCGCACGCCGTGGTGATCTGTGGCAACTACGCCTACGTGGCCGACGGCAATGCGGGGCTCAGGGTGATCGACGTGACCGATCCGACGAACCCGTTCCCCGCCGGGAGCTTCAGCACGTCGCAAGGGGCCGTCGGCCTTGCCGTCTCCGGCGACCGCGCCTTCGTCGCCATCGGCACCGGAGGCGTCTCGGTGATCGATGTCAGCGATCCGACGGACCCGGTGCTCATGGGCGGTTTCGGGACGCCGGGCTCAGCGCAAGGCATCACCATCGTCGGAGACTATGCGTACATCGCCGATGACGATGGCGGGCTTCAGGTGCTCGACGTACGAAACGTCACGACCCACCAGACAATCGGGAGCTGCGACACCGGAGGCGAGGCCCTCGGTGTGGTCGTTGCGGGCGAGCACGCCTTCGTGGCCGACGGATCCGGCGGCATGGTCGTGGTGGACGTCCGGGATCGCGTCGATCCTGTCCGCGTCGGGTCCTACGGTTCGCCGCCGAGCCTCGGAGTCTTCGTCGACGTCGCCATCGACGGCAACCGCGCCTATGTGGCCGAGCCGCCGTTCCGTGTCATCGACATCACCGACCCCACGAACCCGGTCCTCCTCGGCAGCAACGACGATGTGAGCGCCAGGGCCATCGCCATCGACGGGAACCATGCGTTCGTCGCTACGTCAGACGGACTCGCGGTGATCAACGTCGCCGATCCCACTGACCCCTACGTCGTGGGGAGTTGCGACACGCTCAGCGTCGGATACGCAGTCGCCGTCTCGGGAGACCACGCGTTCGTTGCCGCTGCAGGCGAAGGCCTCTACGTGTTCGACATCACGGATCCGGCGGCCCCCTCGCTCATCGCGACGCTCACGACCGCCGGCGGCGCCTACGACCTCGTTGTCGACGGCGACCACGTCTTCGTCGCTGAGACAAGTACGGGATTCTCGGTGATCGACGTCAGTGATCCGGGGGACCCGGTGCTCGTGACGACCATCAACACCCCCGGGTCGGCTGTCGGACTGGCACTCGCGGGCGACCGGATCTACGTGGCGAACTCATCGAACGGGCTCGTCGTGATCGACGTGTCGGTTCCCGGCAGCCCCGTGATCGTCGGAAGCTGCGAGGTCGGCTACACCGCCAGAGACGTGGCTGTCGACGGCGACTACGCGTATGTCGTGGATCTCGCGGGATACGGCGCGTCGCTCTACGTCGTGGACGTGAGCGATCCGACGAATCCGACGGTACTCGCCGAGAGCGCCGAGCTTCCGATCGAGGGGCAGGCCGTGGGGGTCAGCGGCGACTATGCTTATGTCGTCGGCGATCCTCAGGATCTGTTCTACGACGACCCCTTCCACGTCATGTGCGTCCTGCAAGGCCTCGTCGAGCGCGACGACGACACGGCCCGGTCGCTCGACATCGAGCCCGAGGGTCACGACGTCGCCGCCGTGCGGCTGGCGTCGACGCAGGTCGACTCTATTCGGTGGCAGGTCTCGGGTGACGGAGGCCTCACCTGGGGACACATTCTCCCGGACGCGACGTGGCACGAGCTCCCGGCGCCAGGAAGCGAGCTTCTCTGGCGATCGACGCACGACTACGCCGGAGAGGGCGCGAATCCGGTGTGCTCGCACCTCCAGATCGACTGGCTCACGAGCTTTCCGGCCATCGACTCGATCGTCGACGTGCCGAACGATCAGGGAGGTCAGGTGAGCATGTCGTGGACGAGGAGCGGCTACGACTCGCCCGGCAGCGAGAACCGCATCATGGAGTACGCGGTCTACAGGAGGATCGAGGACGCGGCACGCGGTGCTCGCCCTGGACGGAACCACGAGCGTCCCGTCGGCGACGGCCGGATCGGCGTGCCCGATGCACCGACCGAGCCTCCGTCGTCGCTTCCCGCCGGGGACTGGGCCTTCGTGATGACGGTGCCGGCGTTCACTGAAGACGAGTACGCCGTCGTTGCACCGACGTTCGTCGACTCAAGTGCCACGGCGGGGATGCACTACTCGACCTTCTTCGTGCGTGCTCTCACAGAGACGCCGGGAATCCACTACGACTGCCCGCCCGACAGTGGCTACTCGGTCGACAACCTGTCGCCCGGGGCGCCCGATGGCTTCGCCCTGGACTACGGAGCATCCGTGAACTCGCTCTCGTGGAGCGAGTGTCCGGAGCAGGACTTCGACCACTTCCGGATCTACCGGAGCACCAATCCAGACTTCGTTCCCGGCGACGACACCCTGGTTCACGTGACCGGCGGCACCAGCTGGGACGATGAGGTCGACGAGGGATGGCAGTACCACTACCGGATCACGGCGTCCGACCTGTCGGGCAACGAGAGCGATCCGACGTCTCCGGAGACCGTCACGGGCGCCGACTCGCCTGTCCTGCCGGCGTCGTTTACACTCCATCAGAACACCCCGAACCCGTTCGCCTCCGGCACCGCGATCCGCTACGACGTCCCGGCCGGCGGAGGCGACGTCAGGCTCGAGATATTCGACGTCTCCGGGAGGCTCGTGCGGGTCCTTCATAACGGGCCGGTCGAAGCAGGCCGCAGGGATGCGCGCTGGGACGGGAGGGACGATACGGGGACTCGCGTTGCCGCGGGTGTGTACTACTGCCGAATCAGTGCATTGGGCTACCGCGAGGCGCTGAAGATGGTGGTTCTGAGATAGGAGAAGGATCGATGGGGACGAGGTCCGCGAGCGCGATCGGCATCACGGGCGCACTTCTGGCGCTCCTCCTCCCGGTCACTGCCGGCGGGGGCGTCCATCGCTACGTCGAGGACTTCACCACGCAGACGTACTGCGACACCGATCTCACGACGGCCCGCTGGGACACAGTGGCCGGGGAGATCGGCCTCTTCCCCTTCGGCTTCCCCGAGGTCGGGACCCTCGCGGGCGTGGCTCCCCTCGCGGACCTGGCAATTGCCGGCGACCACCTGTACGGCGTGAACGAGAACGGCGAGCTCGTCGCGGTCGACATCTCGGACCCGGCCAACCCGGAACTCGTCGCGGAGGCGGGCATCGGCGGCGAGAGCTTCGGTGTAGCGATCTCGGGGAACTACGCGTTCGTCTCCGGCGTGTACTCGGCCGTCGAGCCCGCGGGGCTCGGGATCATCGACGTCACGGACCCGGCGAACCCCCTCCCCACCGGGGTCTGTGAGTTCTCGGGAGATCCCGGCGGAGTCGCCGTCGACGGCGACCACGCGTTCGTCGCCGCGGGCGGCGCAGGGCTCCACGTGATCGACGTGAGCGCCCCTTCGGATCCATCGCCGGTGGGCTACGTCGACACTCCCGGGATGGCCCGGGACGTGGTCGTCACGGGCAACCTCGCCTACGTCGCCGACGATCTCGCGGGTCTCCAGATCGTCGACGTCAGCGATCCGAGCGCCCCTTTCCTCCTGGGAGCCTGCGACACACCCGGTCAGGCCGGTGGTGTGGCGGTCGATGGGGATCACGTCTATGTTGCCGACGGAAGCGCCGGGCTCACCGTGATCGACGTGAGCGACCCAACGAACCCTGTGCCGGTCGGGAGCCTCGATACGCCAGGCGACGCCGCGGGTGTGGCCTTGGCCGGAAGGCGCGTGTACCTCGCCAGCGGTTCCTCCGGACTCCAGATCATCGACGTCGGCGAGCCCGAGAACCCCTCGCAGGTCGGAAGCCGCAACACCGCCGGCGAAGCACTGGGGGTGGCCGTCGCCGGCGAGCACGCCTTCGTCGCGGACGGCGCCGCGGGACTCGCGGTCGTCGACATCTCCGACAACATCCCACCGGTCGTCATCGGGGAGTGGGGAACGGAGGACCCCTACGGCCACCGGGGTGACATGGTTGTTGCCGACGGACGCGCCTACATCATCGGTACGAATCTCGACGTCGTTGACCTGACCGATCCGATGCATCCAGCCCTCCTCGGAACCGTGGATGTACCAGGCTTTGGGATCGCCCTCGCGGGCGACCACGCCTACGTCGCAACCTCGTGGCCGTGGGTCGGCTACGATCTCGCGGTCATCGACATCAGCGATCCCGCGGACCCCCAGATCGTCGTGGACGGCGGCTCGTCTCAACCCTACGGCGGCATCGACGTCGCGGGAGACCGCGCGTACATCGCGGCGCTCGACGAGGGCGTTCTCGTCTTCGACATCACGGATCCTACGAGTCCCGCGCTCGTCGGGAGCTGTGCGGTCGCCTACGCGGCCATCGACATCGCCGTCGACGGGGATTACGCATACGTCGCGGACGGGAACGCCGGCCTCTCGGTCATCGACGTCAGCGATGCTGCGGCCCCGACGGTCGTGGCGACCCACGACACGCCCGGGTCGGCGGCGGAGTTGGCTGTTGCTGGGAACCGCGTGTACGTGGCCGACGGGTCCGCCGGCCTCGTCGTGTTCGACGTGACCGTTCCCCAGAACCCCTCGATCCTGGGAACCTGCGACGTCGGCTACAGCGTCGGGAGCGTGGCCGTCGATGGAGACATCGCGTACGTCCTGGAGCACAACCCGTCCTCGTCCGCCCTCTACGTCGTCGACATCAGCGACCCGGCGAACCCGTTTGTCCTCGCCGGAACCGACCACCTTCCCGTCGAGGGCACCGCCCTGGCGCTCGGCGGCGATTGCGCCTACACGGTCGGCTTTCCCCTCAACGCGTACGCGGATCCCGCCTTCCACGTCGTCTGGGTTCGACAGGGCGACGTGATGACCGAGGGCAACGACGGACGCTCCCTGAACCTCGAGCCTTCGGACTACGAGGCCGCGTTCGCACGGATCACGACGGCGCAGGCCGACTCCATCCGCTGGGAGCTCTCCCCCGACGGCGCCGCCTGGACGGAGATCTCCCCGACGGGCACCTGGCACGAGTTCCCGTCGCCGGGCCCGGCGCTCTTCTGGCGCTCGCACCACACCTTCTTCCCGGAGGGAGACAACCCGGCGTGCACCGATCTCGAGATCGAGTGGGTGCGGACGGCGCCGTGGATCGAATCGATCGCTGACGTTCCCGGTGATCAGGGCCGCCAGGTGAGCCTCGTATGGACGAAGTGCGGCTGCGACTACGTCGGTAGCGCGAACCCGATCGTCCAGTACGCGATCTACCGCAGGATCGACGATCTGCCGGGATCGGCTCGACGGGGTCTCGAGATCGCGGCGGCGGGAGACGGCAACTCGCGTGAAGCCACAGCCGCAGACGGCGAGACGCCCGGAATCGCCGACGGCCCGGAGGCCCCCACTCTGTGGCCGCCGGGCGACTGGCACTTCGTCACGACGGTGCCGGCTGCCGACGATGCAGAGTACGCGGCGGTCGTGCCGACGCTCGCGGACTCGACGACCGAAAACGGCGTGCACCACTCGACGTTCTTCATCCGCGCCATGACGGCCGTACCCACCGTCTACTTCGACTCCCCACCCGACAGCGGCTGCTCGGTCGACAATCTCGCGCCGGAGCCGCCGTCGGGGTTCGCCGTCGAGTACGAGGCGAACGAGAACCAGCTCTCCTGGGAGGAGTCGGGGGACGAGGACTTCGATCGGTTCCGCGTCTACCGATCTACCGATCCCGAGTTCGTTCCGGGCCCCGAGCATCTCGTCCACACGACGACGGCACTCGACTGGGTCGATGAGATTGAGCACGGTTGGCAGTATGTCTACAGGATCACGGCCACCGATTTCGCAGGCAACGAGAGCGACCCCGCCGCGCCCGAGGCGGTGACCGAGCTGCCCGAGTCCCCGGAGCCCGTTCGCTTCGCGCTCCATCAGAACGCCCCGAACCCGCTCGTTGACGGAACGGTCATCCGATACGATCTCCCCGCGCCGGGTGCCGACGTCACGCTCGTGATCTTCGACGTCGCCGGGAGACGCGTCCGGATGCTGGTGAGCGGCTGGGAAGCGGGAGGGCGCAGAGAGGTGGCGTGGGATCGCAGGGACGAGCGCGGGGCGCCGGTCGCCTCGGGCGTGTACTACTGCCGGCTCCTGGCGCCGGGATTCGAGGGCACGAGGAAGATGATCGTCGTGAAGTAGGAGGCTCCGTGAGGCGGCATCGCCGATCGATCGCACGCATTCTGCCCCCGCTCGTGGCAGCGCTTCTCTGCCTGCCCTGGACGGCGGACGCCGGTCTCTACCTCGAGGACTTCACGAGCAGGACCTTCTGCGACACTGTCGCGACGACCGCCCGCTGGGACACGCTCGCGGGAGAGATCAGTCTCCACACGTTGCCCAGCCTCGCTGCGACCATCGACACGCCGGGCGACGCCGCTGCCGTCGCGGTCTCGGGAAACTACGCCTACGTCGCGGACGGCGGCTCCGGACTCCAGGTGCTCGACATCACCGACCCGGCGAACCCGACGCTCGCCGGAGGCTGGGACACGCCCGGGACAGCTCGGGACGTGGTCGTCGAAGACAACCACGCGTTCGTGGTCGATGCGGACCAGGGCCTCCGGGTGCTCGACGTGAGCGACCCGGCGAATCCCGCGCCTGCAGGATGGTACGACACCGACGACGCGTGGGCCGTTGCCGTCGAGGGCGACTTCGCGTACATAGCCGATGATCTCATGTTCCTCGTCGTCGATGTCAGCGATCCGACGGACCCCGCGTCGACGCCGATGGCGAACCTCCCCATTCCTGGGGGGCGCGGCGTCGCGGTCGCCGGGAACTACGCGTATGTCGTGACGGCGTCGGCACCCGGGTTCCGCGTGATCGATATCACGGACCCAATGTCGCCCGTCGCCGCTGCGAGCCTCGACGCGCTCCCCTCTCCTTCCGGCCTCGCGGTCGACGGCGACGTCGCGTTCGTCGCGGACGAAACGCTCGGTCTCGTCGCTGTCGATATCAGCGACCCCACTGCGCCCCTCGCTGGCGGAAGCGCGGTCGTACCCGGCGGCGCCGCGTCGGTGGTGGTCGACGGGGATCTCGCGTACGTCACCGATCGTTCGGGCGGCCTCGCGGTCGTCGATATCGTCGATCCTCTCGCCCCGGAGATCTTGCGGACCGCGGCCCTGCCGGGGACTCCTGCCGGAGTCGCGATTGCCGGGGACCACGCCTATGCGACCTGTGGCGCCACGGGCGTCGCAATCTTGCAGCGACGCGAGGACGTGTACCCCCTTCTCGAGGGAAGCCGCAACACACAGGACAACGCGAGGGACGTTGCCGTCTACGGGAACACCGCCTTCGTCGCCGACCTCGAGTCGGGCCTCGCTATCATCGACATCAGCGATCCCTCGAGTCTCGGCTACCCCTCCTACGTCGACACGCCCAACAAGGCCATGGCGGTCGCCGTGGCGGGCGACCACGCCTTCGTCGTCGATCGCGAGTACGGTCTCCACGTGATCGACGTTCCCGACAGGGCTATCGTCGGGAGCTGCAGCCTCTTCACCATAAACCGGGCGGTGGCCGTCGACGGCGACTACGCCTTCGTCGCCTGCGGCGATGACGGCCTCGCGGTGGTGGACGTGCGCGACCCCACGGACCCGACGCTCGCCACGACCGTCGCGACGCCCTCGGATGCGTTTCACGTGGCTATCTCCGGGAACCTCGCGTACGTTGCGTGCGGCGGCCAGGGGCTTCAGATCTTCAACATCAGCGATCCGACGACCCCTCTCCTCATCGGGGGATGTCCGGAAGCCTATTTCGCCCAGGACGTCGCGGTCGACGGGGACTATGCGTACGTAGCAGGTGGGTCAGAAGAGCTCATCATCGTGGTGGACGTGAGCGATCCGACGAACCCGACGCGCATCGCTGATGGCGACGGGGCCGATCAGGCAGACAATATCTGGGTCTCGGGGGACCGCGCCTACACTACGGACTGGGCTGACGAGCGGCTCCACATCTACGACGTGAGCGTGCCGTGGAATCCGACGCACATTGGATCCTACCGCACGTCCCACTACGCCCTCGGTCTCGCGGTCGCCGGGGATCTCGCCTTCGTCGCGGTCGCTTATGACGGGCTCCAGGTGATCCGGGTGGCCCAGAGCACTGCGGTGACCGCGCTCGACACCGCGCAGTCGCTCGACGTCGAGCCCGTCGGCGAGGACATCGCGTTCGCGTCGCTCGCCGCCACGACGACCGACTCGCTCCGGTGGGAACTCTCGGCCGACGGCGGCGCGCACTGGACGGAGGTGCCCTCCGACGCGACGTGGACTGAGCTTCCCTTCCCCGGCAGCGAGTTCCTGTGGCGGTCGACCCTCGTGTACGAGGTCGGCGGCGGGATTCCGACGTGCATCGACCTTCGCATCGAGTGGTGGAACGAGGAATTCCCCGCGATCGACTCGATCGTCGACATCGGGAACGACCAGGGCGGCCAGGTGAGCCTCAGCTGGTGGAGGTCGAGGTTCGACGCGGTCGGCAGCGACATGCCGATCTTCGAGTACGCCGTCTACCGGCGGATCGACGGCGCGCTCGGCGCGCCCGCCGCCTCCACGTCCGCGGACGGTCGGTCGGAACGCACGAGCGCGAAGAGGACGCTTTCCTCTCCCGAGGCGTCCGCGCCACTCACGCCGCCCGGCGACTGGCACTTCGTCACGACCGTCCCCGCGTGTGGGGAGGAACACTACGCCACCGTCGCACCGACGCTCGTCGACTCGACGGTCGCCAACGGCATGCACTGGTCGGTCTTCTTCGTGAGCGCCCTCACGGCGACGCCCGGCGTCTACTTCGACTCCGTGCCCGACAGCGGATACTCCGTGGACAACCTGAGCCCCGAGATGCCGGGGGACTTCGCCGTCGAATACGGCAGCGGCGAGAATCATCTGGCGTGGTCGGAGTGCGAGGCCGTGGACTTCGAGTGCTTCCGCGTCTACCGCGGCACGGACCCGAACTTCGCGCCCCTCCCCGACAATCTGATTCACTCGACAGGGGACGTGACGTGGACCGACGAGGTCGAGCACGGCTGGCAGTACCACTACCGGATCACGGCTGTCGACGTGTCGGGCAACGAGAGCGATCCGGCGGCTCCCGGGAGCGTGACCGGCGTCGACACGCCCACGACGCCGAACAGGTTCGCGCTCCACCAGAACGCGCCGAACCCCTTCGCGCCGGGAACGACGATCCGCTACGACGTCCCTCTAGAGGGCGGTCACGTCAGGATCGAGATCTTCGATGTCGCCGGGCGCCTCGTGCGCGTGCTCGTTGAGCGGACCGAGCCTCCAGGACGGAAGCAGACGACGTGGGACGGAACCGACGAGCGAGGGGTGCGCGTCGCCGCGGGGATCTACTACTACCGACTGTCGGCGCCTGGGCACAGCGAGGCGCGCCGAATGATGGTGCTGAGGTAGCGGGAGGACGTTGTGGAGAAGCAGCATCTCAGAACATGCGGCGTGCTGCTGGCGCTCCTCGTGATGTTCGCGAGCGTACCTTGCCCCGCGGTCGTCCGCCAGTACGTCGAGGACTTCACCACGACGACGTATCGCGACACCGCCAACACGACGGCGCGCTGGGACACACTCGCCGGCGAGATCGGCCTCTTCCCGTTCGAACTCACGACGGTCGGAAGCGCGCCGGGCGTCCTGGGATCCAATGATATCGCGCTCGATGGCGATCTCGCCTTCCTGACCGACTCCATCGGCGCGCTCTTCGTGATCGACATCTCGGACCCCACGAATCCGGCCTCGCTGGCCATGCACATGACCGGCGGCGCCAGCAACGGAGTTGCGGTCGCTGGGAACACCGTCTACGTTGGCGCGGGAGGCACGCTCCAGGTCATCGACGTTGCTGATCCTGAAGCCCCGGCTTCCGTGGGCAGCTGCAGCCTCCCTGGAGGTGGCCGCGATGTCGTCACCGCGGGCAACCTCGCGTTCGTGGCTGCCGGCTCGGGCGGCCTCGCGCTCGTCGACGTGAGCGATCCGGCGAATCCGTTCGTGCTTGCCGCCGTGGACACGGTTGGCGAAGCATGGGGCGTCGCCGTTGCCGGAGACCTCGCCTACGTCGCCGCCGATGCCGCCGGCCTCCTCTTGATCGATGTCACGGACCCCCTGGCCCCGTCTCTCGTGGGCGTGTGCGACACGCCCGGGAGCGCTCGGGGTGTCGCCGTAGCGTGCGACGTCTGCTACGTCGCGGACGGAGCGGCCGGCCTTCAGATGATCGACGTCGGCGATCCCGCGAACCCGTTGATCGTGGGAGCGCAGGCGGTCGACGGGCTCGCCAGTGATATCGTGATCGATGGCGATCGCGCGTACGTCGCGAGCGGCACCGCAGGCCTCTGCGTCGTCGACATCACGGACCCGACGGGTCCGGAGCTCCTTCTCTCCCAGGCCACTGCCGGTCAGGCCTTCGGTCTTGCTCTCGCCGGCGAACACGCTTTCATCGCCGCTGGGTTTGGGGGTCTTCAGGTCATCGACGTGAGGGACTTCCTCACCCGCCCAGATGCCGCTGGAGGATGCGGTTCTGGCGGCAACCCAAGGGGCATCGCGATCGACGGGGATCTCGTGTGCTTCACCCACTCCTACAGCTCCCAGCTGAGCGTGGCAGACATCTCTAGCCCGAGAGAGCCGGTCATCCTTGGAACAGCCGTACCGGTGAATTCCCCGTACGACATTGCGGTCGCTGGAGACCTGGCCTACGTGGCGGCGTGGATCTCCGGCCTTCAGGTCTTCGACCTGTCCGACCCGACGAATCCGACCGCGGTCGGACTCTGCGACACGCTGGGAAACCCCCGCGCCGTGGTTGTTGATGGCGACTACGCGTTCATTGCGGGCAGCCCCGGCTTCTACGTGGCGGACGTGTCCGACCCGGCTGCCCCCGCGCGCATCGGATGGTGCGACACGCCCGGATACGCGATCGGCGTTGCGGCCACAGGTGATCTCGCGTTCGTCGCCGACGGAACTGCCGGACTCAGTATCATCGACGTGTCCGACCCGGCGAATCCGAGCGTCGTGGGGACCTGCGACACGCCTGGGTATGCCGAGATGGTTGCCGTCTCCGGCAACTACGCGTTCGTCGCCGACGAGGGTTCCGGGTACCTCCGGGTGATCGACGTCGGTGATCCAACGGCCCCAGCCATCGTCGCGGAGGTGTACGTGACCGGGCACGTGACCGACGTGGCGATCACGGGCGACCTCGCGTACGTCGCGTGCAGGAGCATCGCAGGCTACAGTGGGGCCATCTACCCCGTCGACATCAGCGATCCGACGGATCCGCAGCGCCTCTTGGGAGGGTTCATCGATGGACACGCCGGAGCCATCGCCATCGCGGGCGACTTCGCCTACGTAGCCGCCAGCTACTCCGGTCTGCACGTGGCTTGGATCTCCCAGGCTGAGTTTCTCATCGACGCGAACCTCGGACAGTCCCTTCCCTTCGAGAACGCGGAGCACGAGGTCGCGTTCGCCAGGCTCACCTTCTCACAGGTCGACTCGATCAGGTGGGAGGTCTCGCTCAACGGGGGCGAGAACTGGCAGTATCTGCGCCCCGACTACGGGTGGGTCAAGCCCCCTCATCGCGGGACTGATCTTATGTGGCGGACGGCACACTACTACCGTGGGGAGGGCCGGAATCCGGCGTGTACCGACCTGGCGATCGAGTGGGCCTACGAGATCCCGACGGTCGAGGCGATCGTCGATCTCCCGGACGATCAGGGCCGGCAGGTGAGCCTCACGTGGACCAGGAGCGGATACGACTACATCGGCAGCTCGGACCCGATCACGTTCTACGCCGTCTTTCGGAGGATCGACGATCTCCGCGGGCATCCCGAGACCACGGGCCGGCAAGACGACGGCCGCGAGCTCGAATCGCCCCGCGGCGTTCCGGAAGACCCCACGCGCTATCCCCCGGGCGACTGGCACTACGTCCTCTCCGTGCCGGCGCGCTGCGACAACGAGTACTCGGTGATGGCGCCGACGCTCGTCGACTGGGACGTCGAGACCGGTACCGGCTACTCGGTGTTCTTCGTGCGCGCCGCGACGGACGATCCGAGCGTGTTCTTCGATTCCCCGCCCGACAGTGGTTTCTCGATGGACAATCTCGCCCCTGCGCCCCCCTCGGGATTCACTCTCGACTACGGCCCGGACGGGAACCACCTTGCGTGGGAGCCGAACGAGGAAGAGGACCTCGACCACTACAGGGTCTACAGGAGCACCGACCCCGACTTCGTCCCCTCGCCGGAGAGCCTCGCCCACGCGACGACCGACACCGAGTGGATCGACGACGACCCGATGGCGGGGCAGTACCACTACCTCATCACGGCAGTCGACTTCGCCGGAAACGAGAGCGCTCCGTCCCCTCCGGAGACGGTGACGGACGTCGACGGGCCGACGGCTCCGCGGGCGTTCGCGCTCTACCAGAACGTCCCGAACCCGTTCAGCCCGACGACGTCGATTCGCTACGACGTCCCCGCCCAGGGCGGTCACGTGACGATTCGCCTGTTCGATGTCGCTGGGAGGCTCGTGCGCACGCTCGTCGATGGGCCGGAGATGCCGGGCCGGAAGGAAGTACGCTGGGACGGCCGCGACGAGCGAGGCGCGTCCGTCGCGTCTGGTGTGTACTACTGCAGGCTCGAGGCCGCTGGATTCGAGACGACGCGAAAGATGACGCTCTTACGCTAGAAGGACGCCGGCCGAAGCCGGTGCCCTCCGAACGGCGTCCGAACCGGGAATCGGGCGGCAGTGCGCCGTTCCCGCCGTCGCCTCCCCGGCTCGGATCACTCCACCAGCCGCTCCACGTCGAGTCTCTCGCTGAGGTCTTCGCACCACGGGTCGTCCCCCGCCTCATCGAAGTGGCGAAAACGCATCAGGATCTCGTCGCCCACGATCCGCACGGAATCCACGCACATGCTGATGCAGAGCGGCTCGCACTCAGGGCCCGTCACCCACTGCACGGCCCCCGTCGCGACGTTCCGCACAGCGAGGAGTGTGTCGGCGGAACCGTGGAGATGCACCAGGAGGTCCCGCTCCATGTCGTAGACCACGGGGGCGTAGAAGCACTCGGGCTCGTCGGTCTCGTTGAGCGGGAGGACGAACGCATACCAGGTGTTGGTTCCCCCCGCGGCCTGCAGGATGAGAACGTGCTCGTTCTCCGCAGCCAGCCACGGGTAGTGGCCCCGTCCGTGCGGGCCGCGTGCACCGAACTCGCGCGTGAACTCGGACGTGCCCCACCCGATCACGTACTGACCGCCCGAGGTCGCACGAAACGTCACGTGCGCGCCCTCCTCGGTCACGAAGTCCTCCGGCATCCAGAAGTACAACGGGTCGACGTCGGGCTGGCTCCGCCGGTCGCTCGTGGTCGTTACGGAGGACCCCTCCCCATACCGCACGACCGCGACCGCGGTCGGGTGGGTGCTGTCCCCTTACGAACCGCTGTTCGCAACAAGGAGAGCTGCGAGTACAAGCGGCCACGCGATCATGATCCCGTTCCTTTTCGATTCTTCTGCTCGCCCCCGCAGGGCGACGAACCCAGGCGGGCTCACCCGCGCTTTCAGATCCGCGCGGGCGCCCCGACACACCGCGTCCCGCTAGTCGACGAAGGCAACCGACCCGATCTGCGGCTCGCCGTTGATGTAGACGCGGTGCCATCCGTCGAGACGGACGGTCGCATGATCGGGATGGCGCACGCGCCCACGCACATAAACCACCGGGTTGCCCGTACGGTACTCGACACGGGCGCGCGCGAACTTCCGGCTCTCTCCACGCTTCTTCTTATACTCCTCATTGGTGTACGCGCGGCCCCCGACGATGTAGAGAAGCTGCCCGCCCTCACGGTAGAGCTCCTCGCAGACGTGCGGCTTGCGGCTGTTCCAGCGGCGGAGCACTTCGTCGCGGTGAATGAGCGCCTCCGGAAACTCGCGATCGACAGGAACGAAGAACCACTCGCCCTGACGAACGAAGAGGGGGTTCCTCCTGTTGTTCGTCGCCGAGTAGCGAAGGAGTCGCGCCTCCTCCCACACCTCGGCCGGCATGAGGGCCTGCTTTGCCTCCCGCACGGTGCTCACGCGCTTCGGGACAGCGGCGACGAACCAGTCACGCTCGTCGTGACCGCAGAGGAAGCGGTCACCACCACGGCTGTAGAGAAGAAGATGACGCTCCTTGGGGCAGACCTGGAGAACGACGATCTCAGGCGCTCGCGATCCGACCTCGATGTCGAAATAGCGACCACGACGGTCCGAGAGGACGTCGATCCTCAGGAAGGCGGACGCGAAACTGCTCCCGGGGCGTCCTCCGAACAGACGCACCTTGGCGCGCGCTCCGATGGCCTCGAAATGGCGACGGATGCTCTCATCGTTCTGCATGCCTCACCTCCGTTCTGGTCCGATAGCAGCCCTGGAGGGCCGCATCGGACAGCCGGTCTCTGCTCGAATGCAGAGATCAACGAACCGGGTGACGCCGTCGGACGGCTCGTCACCCGCTGCGGGAGGTATCAGCTCCAGCTAGTCCCGGCGGTGCCATACGCCGGGGGCCGGAGGCTCACCCCGCTGATCGTTGCAAGTGAGACATATTGAGGACACCTTCGGGGTTGAGGTGACAGGAACGAGAACGAGGGCAACGCTAGCGTGCGACGTTCCGCGCGTCAAGTCCTTTGTCGCGAGTGCGGGCTTCCGGCGGATCCGATGAGCACGGTGGAGCTCGAGCATCAGTGAGTGAGCCGTCATTCACCCAAGCGAGGTCGCGCTTCATGAGAGGAGCCGGGGACGCTCACGAATCCCTGGCCACGTGCCGGGGCTCTCGCTAGACTGTCTCGAGGAGACGACACGAGCATCGCGAGGTCGAGCATGGTCACACGTCCGGGAAGAAGCGTCCTCGAGCAGATCAGGGAAGCGGCTCGCCGTGCGCCCCTGACGATCGTGCTGCCAGAGGGCAGCGACGGCAGGATCGTCGAAGCCGGGGTCCGCGCCGCCGACCTCGGGCTCGCGAGGGTCATCGTACTCGGGGGAACCGACAAGATCGCCGAGACCGCTCGCGCGCGAGGCGTCGACACGTCGGGCATCGAGATCGTCGATCCGGCGACCTCGGACCTCCTGCCCGAGATGGCGCGCCTGAGCCGGGAACTCGGGTCGCACGAGGGAGGCGTCACGCTCGAGGAGGCGACGGAGCGCGTCCGAGATCCCGTTCTGTTCGGGGTCTTCCTCGTGAGCAACGGTCTCGCGGACGGCTGCGTCTGCGGGGCGGCCACGCCGACCGGAGATCTCCTCAAGGCCGCCTTCCACACGATCGGCGTCGCGCCGGGCGCGAGCACGGTGTCGGGCGCGTTCCTCATGGTGATGCCGGAGGCGGCCGGCGCAGAGGGCGCTGGCGCGGCCGCATCCGACGCCCCCGAGCGCGTCCTCCTCTTCGCCGACTGCGCGGTCATGCCGCACCCCGGACCGAGGCAGCTCGCCGACATCGCGATCGCGACAGCAGAGACGCGGCGCTGGCTCGTCGGAGACGAACCGGCCGTGGCGATGCTCTCGTTTTCGACGAAGGGGAGCGCGGACGACAAGGACGTGAGGCGGATCGTGAAGGCGACGAAGCGCGTGCGGGAGGGCGCGCCGGAGCTCTGCATCGACGGCGAGCTTCAGGTCGACGCCGCGCTCGTCCCGTCGATCGCGGCCAGGAAGGCCGGCCAGAGCGACGTCGCCGGACGCGCGAACGTCCTCATCTTCCCCGACCTCGACGCGGGGAACATCTCCTACAAGCTCGTCGAGCGACTCTGCAACGCCCGGGCAATCGGGCCGATCGTCCAGGGACTCGCCAAGCCAGTGAACGACCTCTCACGCGGTGCGAGCGTCGAGGACATCGTCGACCTCGTCGCCGTCACCGTCGTGCAGGCGCACAGTCAGGAGTAGGTGCGTGCGAAGGCGGGAACTCCCTAGAAGTAGAGGGACGCCCCGATGAAGGGACCCTGGAGGCTCGCGTCTCCGACATTGAACCAGCGGTACCCGATGGAGGCGGAGACGAACCGGAGGCCGTAACCCGCACTCAGTGTGTGGTCGCGCACCGAGTTGCCGTTGATCGTCGACCAGGCGGGCCTGTACTCGACGCCGATGCCCCACGGTGTTCGGACCTGGACGGGCAGGGTGAAGGAGAACGCGGAGTACTCCCTGTTCCCCTTGAGGGTCATGGAACCGAACCCCATGTCCACCTCGACGAACTGGCTGAACGACATGCGATAGAGCACGTGCCACTGGGAGACGTCCATGCTGTCGTCGGGGCGGTCCTCATCGTAGCGCGTGTGTCGGTACTGGAGGCCGATCGGTCCCCACCCGACCTCGATCCTGCCGTCGAAGGCCTGGACGGTGGTCGTCGTGTCCTGGTAGAAGGCGTCGAGGCGCAGGTAGGGAATGACGGGCTCGCCCTTGTTCTTCACGGGCAGGCCTTCGATCGGGGATTCGGCGTCGACAGCGTCCGGTGGGCGCATCCTGTTGATGCTGCTGGCGCCGCCGTAGATGAACGTCATATAGAAGACTTCCGCGAACAACATCGCCCATCCGGATCCCCCACCGCTGTCCGACGAGTACGAGCTGGTCGTGTCCGCCGCCGTCGCCGCCGTCGCCTCTTCTTCGAAGTCGTCCAGCTCCCCCGCCACGAGGGGCTGCACGAGACAGGTGAGGCAGAACGTCAGAACGAGGAGGAGAGTCGCACCGGAGCTCCTCAAGAGAAGCGCATTGCGTTTCATTCCGCTACCTCCTATCGCGTCTTTCGCCGACTCCTGTCAGTGCCATCCGGAGATCCGGGCAGCGCTGCCGCTCGGTCCAGGCTACCTGACCCGGATCATCTGCGCCCTCAGATCGTGCGGGACATCCTCCAGGCTGGTGAGGTGGATCTCATCCGGTCCGTCGAGCGAGCCCGTGACGGGCTCGAGGGTGACGGAGATCTCCTTCGGGAGCGTCCACATGGCGCCGGTGATCGGATCGACGATGAGCCATCCGATCACGCCGCCGATGAAGAGATTCCCCGCGATGTACCAGCCGTCGATGCCCCGCTTGATCTCGGCAGTGTGCACCGCGTAACCCGGCTTCGCCATGACGACGGTGTAGTCCGCGCCGCTCATGTAGCCGTCTCCGGACTTGAGCGTGATGGTCGCAGGCGTGACGCCTTCGTGGATGGTCTCACCCGCGGCGTTGTTGATGATGAAATCCGCGCGATCCGGGTCGCTGGTGATCGCCACGGGGTACGAAGAGCGGCTCACGAGCGAGGCGCAGCCCGTGGTGATAAGAAAGACGGCGACGCAGATCGTAAGGACCTTCGCCCAGAACCCGACACTCCCGTTCCTCATTCAAGACCTCCTCCGAGAGACGCAGCGCGGCCGCTGAAGATACGGCCCGTTCCGGTTGGCGGATGCTATCATCCCACCCGCACGCCCCATCGTCAAGCGGTTCGGGGCAGAAGCTCCTCGCCGATCGGGGCTCCGCACAGATGCGGAGCCCCGACTCATCACTTGGGGGATGCTGGATCGGTCCAACAGGAGTCGGTCATCTCATGAGAACAACCTTCTCGGTCGCGACCGCTTCGTCGGCCTCGAGCCTCACGAAGTAGACGCCCGACGACACGGCAACGCCGCGGGCGTCGCGTCCGTTCCAGCGGACCGCGCTCCCGCCGGGAGCGACTTCGCCATCGACCAGGGTCGTCACCAGCTGCCCGGCCACGTTGTGGATCGAAAGGAGCGCCTGCGCCGCCCCCGCTGGAATCGAGTAGGCTATGTCGGTGCCCGAGCTGAAGGGATTCGGTACGGCGGCCGCGAGCTCGAATCCACGAACGTCGGGCACACCGGTCGGAAAGAGCTCCGCGTCGTAGGTGTAGTCCATGTCATCGATTCCCAGAGACTTGTTGACCACGACGAGACAGACCGTGTTCATCTCGTCGAAGCCCTCGACGTAGATCCCCCCGTTGCCCCACGGATTGAGAGCGATCTCGGCGAGGTAGAAGCTGTTGAGGTCGTTGTCCAGATAGGTGACGTGCGCGGCACTCGGATGGGAGATCACCGCCGGCCCGTCGTAGGTGATGTGGAGCACCTCATCGTCCGAGCTCCCCCGCTCGAAATGGATGTAGTTGCACGCCAGGTGGTCGGGCCTGCACGTGTCGGGCGGGCTGCCGTCGATGACGGGGAAGATGGAATAGACCGCCTGCGGCGTGGCCTCCGGCCAACCTGGGTCACCACCCTCCTCATAGTGGTTCCCGTCGTCTCTGTCCCCGGTGAACCAGTTCCAGACGCAGTAGTCCTCGAAGGCGTCCCCGAACTCCACGCCGTACCCGGCCAGCACGGTGGCCATGGAGACAATCTCCTGCGGCTGAGAGGTCCATTCCTCGATGTCGTGCCAGATCTCGGGGACGATGGCGTTGCCGAACGTCTCCGACAGGTAGAAATTCCACAGCACCCTCGAGTACCACTGGGGGTTCGCGTCCAGATCGAGTGACTCGTAGGGTCTCGCGAGCGCGTAGCCGATGATCGGACCGCCGCCCACGTCGAGCAGATACTCGTTGATGTAGTCGTACAGCCTCTCCGTATCCCATACGGACGTGGCCTCGGCGTACCACCTCGGGAGGGGATAAGTGTGGGCGAACTGCGTCCCGTGCCCGAACTCGTGGCCCATGACGGACCGGACCATCTCGACGGGAGGGTACCAAGGCGCCAGCGCGAGGTCGTTGTCGATCACGACGTGGCTTGTGCGGTCGATGGGGGGATAGCCAGGCACCGGCCAACCGGGCTGGGTGTAGCCGATCCCGCCCATGATGGTGTGATGCTTGAGGTAGATGTCGTAGTGGTCGCTCCCCCCGCCCCCGTCCGGGTCGTCGCCGTCCGGCGGAGGCGGCCTGAAGCCAAGCGTATCCACGAGTCCGCGCCAGGATCGCTCAGCGACTACCTTGCACTCATGAAGAAACGTCGTGTCCGGCCAGCCGTAGATGCTGTCGGGGCCTGAGATGTCGTACCAGATCCTGAAGTGCTCCGTGTCGACGTAGTACGGGAGCGTGGGCCGCTCCCGCTGACGCAGGATCTCCCCCGTTGTCATCTCCGGGCTCACAAAGCCGACGGCATCCCAGCGGACGTATGTCTTGTCGAGGATGAGCTCGTCGCAAGTGGGACACGGATGTTTCGCTTCGGCTTCGGTTCGAACAACCACGTCTCCTGCCGGGACGGGGCCAAGCTCCGGACTTGTCGCGAGGACGAGGCAGGCAAGGGTGAGAACCCCCGCGAGAGGGATGGCCCGTCCCTTTCGTGTGGCGCACATCAGTCTCCTCCTTGGAATCCGCGATGGAAACGCTGATCCCGCACGAGCCATCTGACTCAGCGCAGCAACACCAGCCTCTGCGTCGCCACCGCACCATCGACCTCGAGCCGAACGAAGTACACCCCGGACGCGACCCGTTTCCCTGAACCAGCCGTCCCGTCCCAATCGACCGCGACGAGACCCTGAGCTCCCGTCGCGGGATCCAGCCGCCGGACGAGCCGCCCGGCCACATCGTGGACCGAGAGGCGCGCTGACCGCCAGCCCCCAGGGAGCGCGTAGCCGATGCTCGCGCGGGTCGTGGCAGGATTGGGCGTCACGTGCCGAATCCCAAACGCCAGCTCTCCGGGGACAGACGCCGACTTGGCGCGGAACGGCGTAGCGAGCTCCGGAATGACCGTGAGTCCCAAGCAGTGAGAGGGGCCCGAGTCGATGGCCACGAACGCGGGGCATGGCTCGGGGAGCGGCCATGGGCCCTTTCCCCAGGCCACGACGCCGCCGTAGGACTTGAGACCCAGGATGTGCGACCGGCCTGCCGCAGCAGCAATGAAACCGGCGTTCGGCTCAGGGACTTCGCACAGGTTCCAGGGGCAATGCCCCCACACCACGATGCTCCCGTCCGACTTGACGCCTAGGCTGTGACTTGCTCCGGCCGCAACCGCCACGTAGTCCGCGTTTGGCTCCGGGACGTCGCACTGGCCATAGCAGTTGTCTCCCCAGGCCATGATCGTCCCATCGGACTTGAGGCCCAGACTGTGACCAACAGGAAACGAGGGAAGGCCGCAGACCCAGGACGCCCCGGCCGCGACCGCAACGAAGTCCGCGTTCGGCAAGGGAACATTGCCACTTTCTCCCCAGGCCACGATCGTCCCGTCGGACTTGAGGCCCAGACTATGTTCAGCTCCCGCTGCAATCGCGACGAAGTGGGCGTTCGGCGCGGGAACCGAGCACTGGCCGCAATCGTTGTCTCCCCAGGCCACGATCGTCCCATCGGACTTGAGGCCCAAGCTGTGTCCAGTCTCACCATAGGGGACACCCCAGAACCAAAAGGTACCAGCACCCGCAGCGACGGCCACGAAGTCCTCGTTCGGCTCCGGGACGTAAAGCTGGGCCGAGGAGTCAAACCCCCAGGCCACGATCGTCCCGTCGGACTTGACGCCCAGGCTGTGATACCAGCTCGTCGCTATGCCCACGAAGTCCTTGTTCGGCTCCGGGACGTCGCACTGGCCGTAGTCGTTGTCGCCCCAAGCCACTATGGAACCGCTTGACTGCCCGCTCGCGACTCCGGTCCCGAGGACCAGAGCGACCAGACAGACGAGTCCACAAACTGCCAGTAGCTTCTTCATGACGACCGTTCCCCTTTCACAACAGGACACGAATGCGATGGTCCACTCCGTCGGAGCGCCCATGCCCAACGATGCGTCAATCGTCCCAACGTAGGCAGAACCTCCCTTTGACTGCGCCCCAGCTGGCTACCTCACGACGTCAGCCTCCCGACCCACGCCCCAGCCGTCTGTTTGCGCACACCCCGGTTCTGCCTCACTCCGCACGGGGCACCTCCACTGCGGCGAGAACACCGGAGTAATGGATCGGAATCGCTGCCTACCTGTACATCGCCTTGATCGCTCCCCAGCTGACTGCCTCGACTACCGTCACCGCTCCACACCCCTGATCGACCGCCCCGACGAGTTCCCCGCAAGGGCTGTTCTCAGGCAGGCAGGGCGAGCCCTCGTGGAGGCTGTACGGTTCCCCCGGGTTGTCCTCCAGACAGAAGAGCGGGTCGTCGGAGAAGTTGGAGTTCACCCCGTACTGACCGGCGATGCAGCCGATCCAGTCGCCGCCAGGGTTGCCGTAGATGTCGCAACAGCTGAGCGCGGGTTCCGTGAACGCTCCAGTACAGAGGATTGCGCAGCCTGCAGTATTGGAGGCGACTATGCAATCGCTGAGGGTAAGGCTCACCGGGTAGTTGACGCCATTGCATGACACGGCCCCACCATCGGGCGCACAGCTGTTCCCGGAGATCGTGCAGTTCATCAGCAGGGCATCCACCGAGTTCAGTTGCGCCCGGAGACACACTCCACCTAGCCCGTTCCCGGTGATCGTGCAGCCCGTGAGTGCGAGGTCTCCCGAGCTGCAGAACGCTCCGCAAGAGCTGTTCCCAGAGACAAGGCAGTCCGTGAGCGTGAGTTTTCCCGAGAAGCAGGACGCCCCGCTGCCATCGTTCCCCTCGAACCTGCAGCTCGTGAGCATAGTTGAGCCTAGTACGCAGCACATGCCGCTACCGCCATTTCCGAAGAACACGCAGTCCGTGAGCGTTGTTGAGCCTTGTCCGCAGGTCATGCCACCTCCCGCGCCGTAGCCCACGGTGGAATTTCCATAGAACTCGCAGTCTGTGAGCACTGGCGATCCCTCGCAGTACATGCCACCTCCCTGCTCGAACGCCACGTTTCCGGAGAACGTGCAACCTGTGATCGTCGCGCTTCCCTCGCAGGCCAACCCCCCTCCAGAACCCATGTAGACGGGCATCCCCCACATGTCGAGGACAAAAGCCACGGCAATGCAGTCCTGGAAGTGGCAATCCCTGATTGTCGGGGCACAGCTGGGACCGATGTACATCCCGGCGCCGTCGCAGAACCACCGTCCACTGCCTCCCTGCGCCCAAGTCTGGCCGTTCCTTATGGTCAGGCCCTGGATCACCGAGGACGGTCCCTGTCCGCCGTTCACGCAGATCCCGCAGGCAGTACCTCCGCAGTCGATGATCGTGACCGCAGCGCCCGCTTCGGACATGAGCACAAGGTCCGTCCCATAGAAATCGAGGTCTACGTTGCCGGGACCAGTGTACGTACCGGGCGCCACCAGGACCGTGTCGCCCTCAGCGGCCGCCTCAGCGGCCGCATCGATCCCGGCCTGGATCGTAGGCTGGTCGTCGGGAACGCGGATCGTCGCCGCGTGGGCGACGCTGACAGCCAGCAGCAACGCCGCCATCGCCAGAGAGATCGGCCTGCTCATCGGATCCTCCCCGTCTGTCCGGTCCGAAGACCGGCTGGGTTCGTTGCGCCACGAGCACCGCACGGCTAACGAATCAGCCGCCGGCGTGTGGCAGAAGTACGGTCTTGGCGATTGTCTAAACAACGCACGGATGCCGCGAGAACAGCATCCGGGGTCTGGTTGGTTGGCCGGCTGGCGGGAGGAAGAGAATCTCGGGCGCGACTACGCGATGAGCCGACGCCCCGAGCCCGTGGGTGGTGCCGCGTCGATCTCACCCACGACGCCCGCAGCCGGCGTTGGAATGATGATCTTCCGGGTCATGGTCACCTCCCCACGGAACCTCCCGACGACGGCGGATGGATCCGTCGTGCTGAAGAAGGACTTCGGAGATAGTCAGTTGTTGCTCAGTCAAACAACGACTAACCGCATTCTATCAGGCTATCTAGGTGGCGTCAAGGACATTCCGTCGTCTCCGAACCTGGGCAGGCTGACCGCGCCCTTGGCGCCAAGCGTCCGTCCCGCTGCTGCAGCGCCGCAGCAGACAGATCTAGGCTCCGAATCCCAGACGCCCCTGGCCAAGGGAACCCCTGGCAATCGGTCCGTGGGCCCTCTACAATGGCGGTGAATCCGGCCCAAACCGTCTGACTGTCCGCCCAGCTTAGGAGCTACGCTTGCCCGGCAGGACCATTTCCCACTACAGGATTCTCGAGAAGCTCGGCGAGGGCGGCATGGGCGTCGTCTACAAGGCCGAGGACACGAAGCTCGGCCGCACGGTCGCGCTCAAGTTCCTGCCGCCGCACGCGCTCGCGACGGACACCGCCAGGGCCCGCTTCCTCCAGGAGGCCAAGGCAGCCGCCGCGCTGAATCACGCCAACGTCTGCACGATCCACGAGATCGAGGAGGCCGAAGGCGACGCCTTCATCGTGATGGAGTACGTCGACGGTCCGAGCCTCAAGGAGAAGATCGCCGACGGTCCCATTCCGCTCGAGGACGCGCTCGCGACGGCCACCGAAGTCGCACGGGCGCTCGAGGCCGCGCACCGGAGGGGGATCGTCCACCGCGACATCAAGCCGGCGAACATCCTGCTGACGGGCGAGGGTCGCGCCAAGGTCCTCGACTTCGGACTGGCGAAGATCGCCGACGCGGCCGACCTCACGGCCCCGGGCTCGACGGTCGGAACCGCTGCCTACATGTCACCGGAACAGGCGCGCGGCGCGACGGTCGACCGCCGGACCGACCTCTGGTCGCTCGGCGTCGTTCTCTACGAGATGGTCACCGGAAGACGCCCGTTCTCGGGCGACCGCGTGGAGACCATCATTCGCGCGATCCTCGAGGACGTGCCCCCGCGCGCAAGCTCCGCCCGAAGCGACGTTCCGAGAGGGGTCGAACAGATCATCGATCGGGCGCTCGAGAAGGATCCCGCCCGACGCTACGGCGACGCGGGCGAGATGGTCCGCGATCTCGAAGGCGCCAGCGACACCACCGGCTCGCCCCGCCGCGGCGCCACCGACGAGCGGCCGTCGATCGCGGTCCTCCCCTTCCTCGACATGAGCCCCGAGGCCGATCAGGAGTACTTCTGCGAGGGGATCGCCGAGGAGATTCTGAACGCCCTCGCGGGCGTCAACCGCCTCCGCGTCGCCGCCAGGACGGCGGCGTTCCAGTTCCGCGGCAAGGGCCACGACGTCCACGAGATCGGTCGGAAGCTCCACGTCGACACGATCCTCGAGGGGAGCGTCAGGAAGGCCGGCAACCGGGTCCGCGTGACGGCGCAGCTGATCAACGCGGGCGACGGTTACCATCTCTGGTCGGAGAAGTTCGACCGCGACCTGGACGACGTCTTCGCGATCCAGGACGAGATATCGCTCGCGATCGTGGGGAAGCTCAGGGTCAGACTGCTGAGCGACGAGAAGGACAGGCTCGTCAAGCGACACACGGAGGACCTCGAGGCGCACAACCTGTACCTCCAGGGTCGCTACTTCTGGAACAAGCGCGACGAGGCGGGGCTCCTCAAGGCGATCGAGTGCTTCGAGAGGGCGATCGAGCGCGACCCGGACTACGCGCTCGCCTACTCGGGCATTGCCGACGCGTATATCTGTCTCCGCGTGTACGCGGCGGCCCCGCCAGCGGATACCCTTGCGAAGGCCGAGGAGGCGGCGCGGAAGGCGCTCGAGATCGACGACGACCTCGCCGAGGCGCACACCTCGGTGGCCAACATCAGAGCGGAGCTTCACTGGGACTGGACCGGAGCCGAAGCGCATTTCAAGAGAGCCATCGCTCTCAACCCGAACTACCCTATTGCGCACAACTGGTACGCCAACCTCCTCGAGGTGCTCGGCAGACAGGAAGAGGCGCTCGCAGAGATCGACCGCGCCCACGAGCTCGATCCACTGTCGCTCGTGGGGCTGCGAAACCAGGCAGCGACCTACATCGTGGCCGGAGACTACGACAGGGCGGAGGAGATCGCCAGACGGGCGCTCGAGATGGACCCGGGGTTCACGTTCGTCAACTCGATCCTCGCCTGGGTGCATTGGGAGCGGGGCGAGCACGAGGAGGCTCTTCGCCTCTTCGAGGAAGACAGGAAGCGGGAGACGGGGCTGACCTCGATTCTCGACTGCTGGATCGGGGCGGTCCTGGCCGAGATGGGAAGGAGAGACGAGGCACAGGCTCTCCTGGAGCAGATCCGGCGGACACGGGAGGAGTCTCCCATCCAGCCAGTCCCGTTCGCGTTCCTCTGCTTCTCGCTGGGGCGCATGGATGAGGGCTTCGCGGCTCTCGAGAAGGCGTACGAGGAGCACGACCCCACGTTGATGCACATGCGATCGGAAGCGATTCGGGGCACGGGCGCCATCGACGATCCCCGTTTCAACGCCATTCTGAGGAAGATGGGGCTGCCGGAGCTATGAGCGAGACCATCTCCCACTGGGGAATGGGGCTCGCGGGATGCTCGTGAAAGCTAGCTTCCCGGAGTCGCATTCTCCACCGGCGGCTCGTCTGTGTCCGGTTCTTCGGAGCACGACTCGTCGGTCCCCCAGTCGATCTGATGGATCTTCCAGCCGTCGCCTTCCTTGAGAAGCCAGATCGTGACGGGGATGTACTCGCCGCCTTCGACTTCGATCTCGCCGTCGAGAAGACCCTCGTCGCCTTCGATCGTGCGCCGCCACCACGTCGCGTTGGAGTAGCCGGCGAGCGCGCTCTCCTGCGCGAACGTCTGAAGTTCGTCGACGGACGTGTTGCCGTGGAACTCCCTCGAGAGATGCGAGTAGGCGGCGTCGTAGTCGCCCTGCGCCATGTCGCAGAAGAACTCGTCTGTGACGGTGACGAGCTTCGACGTCATCCCGAGCGCGGCGATGACCGCCACGACCCCGATGGCGCCGAAGATCGCGACGGTGATCAGAAACGTCTTCTTCCTCATGGAACCCTCCTCGAGCACGTGCACACGTTCTCACGGGCCGCGAACGCGCGGACGGCACCGTGCGCCCGCTCTGCAACAACCCGGCTTGCCCGCTGAAACTGCGCGCTAGACAGCAAGAAGGACGCCCGGGCCGGGTGACGGAGTTTGATGAACCCGCGGTCATCGTGAACGCCAGGATCCTCCGCTCACGGGCTCGAACCGTCCGCGACTGCGGAGCCCGCCGGGAAGCCCGGGCGGAGCCGACCGAGCTTGAACCGATCGACACTCCGTGCGAGAATCGCCGCACCAGATCGGCCCATGGAGGTTACCCGCAGAGGCGACGCGGAAGAGCGGCGTCGCCGCAAAAAGGACTGGAGGAAGCGATGCCCCGGGCTTCGACAGGGACCCACCCGAGACGCGAACTCGCAAGACCCGTCGCTCGAACCACGGCCGCCCTCACAGCAGGGCTCCTCCTCGCCGTGACCCTGCTCCCCGGCTGCAGCTCGGACAGCAGCGGGCCAGCGGGACCCGACGGCATCGAGATCACCCTGAGCCAGTCGCAGGTCCAGGTCACGCAGACCGTCGAGATCGACGCAGCGTACACCTACGCCAGGAACGGCACCCCCGCGTGCGACTGGTCTGTCGACGGCGTCCTCGGCGGCGACGCCGAGAAGGGGACGATCACGCAGGGCAATCCCGCGACGTACACGGCACCGACGTCGGTACCGGCCGGCGGGACCGTGGAGATCTCGGCCGCCGACAGATCAAACGACTCGTTCGAGGACGCGGCGTCCGTCACCGTTCTGTTCACGATCCTCTACGTCGACGACGCGACCGGGATCGACACTCCCGGCGGCGGCCCGCTGGCGGCGCCCCTGAGGACGATCGGCTACGCGCTCGGCGCGGTGGCTGAGAGCGACACCGTCGAGGTGCTACCCGGCATCTACAACGGGCTCGGGAACAGGGATCTCGACTTCGAGGGGAAGGCCGTCGTCCTCAGAAGCGGCGGGGGCGCCAGGTCCGTCACGATCGACTGCGAGGGAGTCGGCCGGTTCGCGCACATCGACGAAGGAGAGGGCGCCGACACCGTCATCGACGGTCTCACGATCACCAACGGATACACCGACGTCGACGGCGGCACGATTTTCTGCGACGGGACGTCACCGACCATCATGAACTGCACGTTTTCGAATAGTCACGCCTACTACTGGGGGGGAGCGATCTACTTCGACGTGTCCTCTTCGGTGATCACGGGCTGCACGTTCACCGGGAACACGGCCAGGGAAGAAGGTGGCGCCCTGCACTTCTTCGACTCAACTCCCACGCTGGTGGGCTGCGACTTCCCGGGAAACACCTCGGAACGCGACGGAGGAGCGATCTACGGATGGAACTCGTCGATCACTCTCACGAGCTGCACCTTCTCCGACAACTCAGCCACCAGGCACGGCGGCGCGATGAACTCCGAGCAGGGATCCGTCATCGCCACCGGCTCGACGTTCACAGGGAACTCGAGCGGCGACGAGGGCGGAGCGATGTGGTTCGACGAGCTCTCCCCCATCCTCACGAACTGCGAGTTCACACAGAACTGGTGCGAGAGCGGACACGGAGGTGGAGTGCGATGCGCCGCATCTTCTCCGATCCTCACGGGCTGTGAGTTCACGGGCAACTCATGCGGGAGCGACGGCGGAGGGCTGTGGTGTGACGATGCGTCTCCGATTCTCACGGGATGCGAGTTCTCCGACAACAACGCCGGCTACGCCGGGGGCGGGTTCTCCTGCGTGGGTTCCACACCCCTGTTGACGGACTGCACATTCTCCGACAACACCGCAGACGCCTACGGCGGTGGCGGGATGCAGTGTCAGTACTCCTACGCGCCGATACTGACGAACTGCACGTTTTCGGAGAACGACACCCCCGGGAGGGGCGCCGGGCTCTTCCTCGATGACAACTACTCCCCCGCGACGCTCACCGGCTGCACGTTCTTGGTCAACTCGGCCCAGAGCGGCGGGGGAATGGAGACCGACGGCTCGTCTCCCACGCTCACCTACTGCACGTTCGTCGGGAACCTCGCCGAATCCGGGGGCGGGCTCTATGCCAGCGACGAAGCTTCCGGCTTCTCCCTCCAGAACTGCACCTTCGCGGCGAACTGGGCCGGAGTCGGCGGCGGGCTGGCCCTCGACGACGCTTCACCGACGATCGGTCACACGATCATCGCATCCAGCACCGGCGGAGAAGCGATCTACTGCGCGGACCCGAGCAGCGACCCCTCGCTGATCTGCTGCGACGTCTACGGCAACGCCGGCGGCGACTGGGTCGGGTGCATCGCCGGCCAGGACCAGACCGCCGGCAACATGAGCGAGGATCCCCTCTTCTGTAACGAGGCCGGCGGCGATCTCACGCTCGACGCAGCGTCGCCGTGCGCCACCGCGAACAGTCCCGGTTGCGGACTCATCGGTGCGTGGGACGTCGGCTGCGGCAGGTGAGCGGAAGATCGGTGCGCGCCAGCACACGGAAGACGACTGGAGCCCGGCCTCGACAGACCGGGCTCCCTTCTTTCCAACTCCTTGTGACGACAACGGCTCGACCCGAGACTCCTGGGTCTACTTGTCCGGCGTGTACGTCCATCCGCCTCCCCGAGGGAGCACCAGACCTGCTCCGTACTCGTTCGCCGCCCGGGCGTCGGCGGCCTTCCCGTCCATGTGTACCTGGAAGAGATCGGGAAGCGGGAAGACGTTCCCGTTCTCGAATTCGCGGTTCTCGTAGAGCTCCTCGCACTGCTCCCACTGGTCGTCCGTGAGGAGACCGGCCTCGTGGAGCGCCTGCACGTTGGCCCGCGCAGCGTCCCAATAGGCGTCGAGACCCTCCCGGCCGTTCCGGTTCATCCAGAGCCCGGTCGTCCAGTCATCCCCCATGCGATAGGCGATTGCGTCGACGCCCCAGACGGAGCCGGGCAGATCGAAGAACGGGTAGAGCCAGAACTTGGCGGGATCGTCCGACGCCATCCAGGCCTCCGCCTCCGGAAGCCCGTGCTCCGCGGCGTAACGGATCATCTCCACCAGGTCCTCCTGCAGGTCCCAGATGCCGTGCCACTGCGTGTAGTCGGCGCCCATCATCAGCGCCCCGTGGCGGTACCGCCGCCCCTCGTGGTGCCAGATGTGGTAGGCGATCCCCTCCGGAACCTCGTCGTAGCCCGCCACCCCGAACGGCGCCAGACCCTCAAAGCCCGGCGTCAGGATGACCCCCGCCTCGTCCATGGCGTCCAGCCAGCGCCTGGCCTCACGGTAGATCTCGTTGTACTGGAACGCTGCCAGGTCTCCCTCGAGCAGGTAGCGATCCACCGAGGGCTGCGCGTGGCACTGGAGGCAGGACGACGCCATGTTCTCGCGCTTCTCGCCCCAGGAGAACCCGCCTCCCCACGCTTCCGTCGTGCGGATCGTCCAGGGGGATTGTGTCTCCAGCGCCAGCCGCGAGCCGACGTCGTGCGTCATCGGCAGGTCGACCGTCGCGTCCATGTGGCACGTCGTGCACGTCGGCGCGTCGAGGGGCGGCGGCTTGCCCTCGGCGGCTTCGTACCCCAGGTTCTCCCAGTTGCGCATGTTGCTCATGAAGACGTTGCCGTGCTTCGACTCCTCCCAGATCTCGATGTGCGGATGGTCCGGGCCGACGTGGCACTCCCCGCACGTGTAGGGGTTGCGGGCGACGGCGACGTCGAAGGAGTGCTTAGCGTGGCACGCGTCGCACTCCCCCACGCTCCGGTCGGGCCAGAAGTGCCCGATGTTGTGGCACTGCTGGCACCCGTGCTTGGTTGCGATGGTCGGTTCGAAGACGTTTCTGTCGAACGACGTGGAGAAGAAGATCATCGACAGCGCCGAGTGCTTGCTCCGGCTGAACTCCTCGTACTGCTGCTCGTGGCAGCGCGCGCAGTCGCCGGCCGTGGGGTGGCTGGCGATCGTCAGCCCCTGGTAGTGCGGCGTGAGGTCCCAATCCCCATCCTTCGCCCCGTGGCAGGCCAGGCAGTCTATGCCCCCTGGTGCGTGCTTCGACCTTGCCCAAGACTCCACGAGCTTCGGCGTCGTCTCGCTGTGGCATTCGATACACACCCGGGCCGTCTCGCCGGCCTCTGTCCCGGCCAGCAGATCAGCCAGCGTCTCCCCCGGAACCGACGCTGCTGCCGAGCCGGGTGCATCCAGGAACCCCCGGCCGCCCACGAACAACACAGCTACCAGGATGACTCCGCCGATCACCGTGATTCGTCTGACGAGCATGTGAGTCCCTCCCCTTTCGGGCGGCGGAGTGGGCCCCGCCTCCGGAAGAACAGATCCGTTGCAGCCGGTCGTGCTCTGTGTGCCCGGCGCTCCACGTCACTGCCGACGGAGCGCCGAGCCCCAGTATACAACGGCACTCCTCCCCAGCACATGACCAACCCCGAGGGAATCGCGCGCCCCCCCCCGGGCGTCGCAGAACTCCCTATGCCTCCGACGGTGACGGCGCTACAATGGCGCCGTCCGGGATCGAGCCGAGGCGCCGACGACCCCGTCGAGAGGACCGCGCATGATCGGCAGGACCATCTCCCACTACAGGATCATCGAGAAGATCGGCGAAGGCGGCATGGGCGTCGTCTACCGGGCCGAGGACACGAAGCTCACCCGCGAGGTGGCGCTCAAGTTCCTGCCGCACGAGTGGGCCCGCGACGCCGAGGCCAAGGCGCGGTTCATGCACGAGGCGCGGGCCGCCGCTCAACTCAGCCACCCCGCCATCTGCACGATCTACGAGATCGACGAGGCGGAGGGCCGCACGTTCATAGCGATGGCCCTCGTCGAAGGGGGAAGCCTGAGCGACAGGCTCGCGCGCGGCCCGATGCGGATCACCGAAGCGATCGACGTGGCGATCCGGGCCGCCGAGGGTCTCTCAGCCGCGCACGCGAAGGGCATCGTCCACCGCGACGTCAAGCCCGCGAATGTCCTCCTCACGCTCGAGGGACGTCCGAAGGTCATGGACTTCGGGCTTGCCAAGTCGGCGGCCGCGACGCAGCTGACGAAGCCCGGGGCGACGACCGGCACGGTCGCGTACATGTCGCCGGAGCAGAGCAGGGGCGAGAAGGTCGATCGGAGGACCGACGTCTGGTCGTTCGGTGCGATGCTCTACGAGATGATCACGGGACGGCGCCCTTTCGGAGGCGATCACGAGCAGGCCGTCATCTTCTCGATCCTGAACGACGAGCCCGAGCCGATCACGGGCCTTCGCACCGGTGTGCCGCTCGAGCTCGAGCGGATCATCCGAAAGGCGATGACAAAGCGTCTCGACGAGCGCTACCAGCACATCGAGGAGGCGGCCGCCGACCTCCGCGCGCTCAGACGGACCCTCGAGTCCTCCAGGACGGACATCCCGGTGACGACCGGCACTCCGCCCCCCGGAGCAACGCCGCGACCGGCAGAGGGCGTCGGGGCGGGCATCGAGGAGGCGGTCGCGAGGAGAGTCGAGGCCGTGCTCGAGCAGACGCTCGGGCCGTCCGGGGCGGCGATCGCGGGGGTGACCGACACACCGCTTCCGGGCCTGACCGCGCGGCGGACCCGACGCATCTGGCTCACCGGCGCCGCGATCGGAGCGGCCGCGGTGGTCGTCGCGCTCGTGGCGATCTCCATGATCGGGGACGGGGCGCCGGAGCTTGACTCGCGCACCGTCGCCGTCGCGCCGTTCGAGAACCGGACGGGCGACGAGACACTCGACCCCGTGGGGCAGATGGCCGCGGACTGGATCGCGGAGGGCCTCGACGAGACCGGCATCGTCCGCGTCGCCGAGGTGTCGGCGGAGCTGGCAGCATCGTCGGCGGGGGCCAGGGGCGGCACGGGGGCCGTCCCGCCCAACATCGCGGCGATCGCGCGCGAGACCGGAGGAGCGATCGTCGTCACCGGCGCCTACTACCTCCAGGCCGACAGCCTCAAGATCCAGACCCGGATCACCGACGTCAGCGAGGGAAGGCTCGTCCACGCGCTCCCGGCGATCGGAGGCCCCAAGGACACGCCCGCCTCCGCGCTCGAGCACCTTCGGTCGAGGGTGATGGGGGCCGTCGCGGCCTACGTCGAGCCGGTCATCGGCACGGGAGTGTCTTCGCGCCCACCGGTGTACGAGGCATACCGCGAGGCCCTGGCGGGACGGCCGCTGTTCGGCACCGACTACGACGCGGCGTGCGCCCACTTCAGGCGGGCGGCCGAGCTCGACTCCACCTTCGTCGCCCCTCTCGTCTTGATGTTCTACAGCTACGGGAATCAGGGCAGGCATGCGCAGTCCGACTCCGTGCTCCAGATTCTGATCGGCATGCGGGAGCGACTCACCCCCAGTGAGAGGCTCTACGTCGACCAGCTCACGGCGGCACACAGGGGCGACGACGTCGAGGGCCTGAGGCTCCTTCGGCAGATGGAGCTCGCAGCGCCCCAGAGCGGCCTCATCAAATACCTGATCTCCCTCACGGCCGTCGCCCTCAACCGTCCCCAGGAGGCCATCGACGCGATCGGCGGGGTGAGCAGCACGGACGCCAACGCCTCGCTCTACGTTCACTCCTGGGGATTCGGGGTGGCGGCAAACGCCGCGCACAAACGCCGCGCACACGCTCGGGGACTACGCACAGGAACTCGAGGTCCTGCGCAGGGCCCGGGAGATCTACCCCGATCTGATCTGGATCCGGGCGAGCGAGGCCCGGGCGCTCGTAGCGCTCGGGCGAATGGAGGAGATGGAGACGGTCGTCGAGGGGGCGATGGCCATCCCGGGGAGGTTCGGGACACCCGAGGACGTCATGCTCGAGGCCTCCTGGGCTCTTCGAGCCCACGGGCACCGCGAGGAATCGATCGCGATGGCCGAACGTGCGGTAGAGCGGCGCAGGCGCCGTGTCGAAGGCAAGACCGTCGCGGAGGCTCCGGATGAGTTCCGATCCCTGGGGGATGAACTCTACACGGCCGAGCGATGGGAGGAAGCGAGGGAGCTGTTCAGGGAACTCGCCGAGCTGGATCCGGACAACTTGTC
>JALGWI010000128.1 GCA_025774245.1 bacterium | reverse complement strand
CGAATACAGGGACGTGTCGACCGATGTCGTTCCCAACGGACGAGTAGCCTGGGCCCGCGGAGGTCTGCTGGTCGCGAACCAACGTGTCGGCAATCGCATCGGCATCGTCACGCTCAACCTCGACGACGGGACGACCAGGCAGGTCGTCAGCGACGTCGACTACGTGTCTGAGCTGGACGTTTCACCGGACGGCGACAGAGTGGTGTTCACCTCGCTCGAGAGCAGCGGGTTCTCGCTTTGGCAGGTGTCGCTGGACGGCCACGCGCCGCGGCGTCTCACCGCCGGTCACGGCGACGAGATGGACGCGCGGTTCTCGCCTGACGGTCGCTGGTTGGCGACCATGCACCGAGCGACGGCCGACGCGCCTTGGATCATCCGGCGTCGGACACTGGACGCGGACGAAGTGCAGACACTGAGCGAGGTGAGCGGTCGATGGCCGCGCGTGTCGCCCGACGGCGATTGGATCGCCGGCTATTTCTTCGACGAGAGCAGCAGCCAGTTCCGGCTGGCCTTGGTGCCGAGTGGCGGCGGATCGCCGAGTTTCGTAGAGGTGCCTGGACTCTACAGGATGCTCGACTGGCATCCTGGGGGGTCCGCCCTGACGTGCTATCGGCGGGACGGATCAGCCATGGTCATCGATGATGTGCCGCCGATCGCGGAGATTCCCCCGGGTTCGCTCAGCATCACCGATGCGAGCTGGAGTCCTTCCGGCGACTCGTTGGCAGTGTGCCTGCAGTCGGCGACGTTCGATGTGACGCTTGTGCAGGGCTTCTGATACGACGACGGCAGGGCAGACTCGGAAGACGCGAAGGACCGGCATCTCAGAGGATGGCGGCCGCGCCGCCTCACCTGCGCTTGCGGACCTCTGGCGCGCGCAGCACATGCGAGAGGAGTCCAGATACGCCGGTCAGCCGGCGCGGCTACTCCTTCGACCTGCCCTCTCACCACGCCATGTTCGGAAGTCACGCAGTTGGCGCCGTGCTTCCCCTCAAGGATTGAGGATGTAGATGTCCTTACCCCTCATCACACCGATGACAGATCCGACCGCGGTGCCGACCGCGGCGCCGATGCCCCCGTAGTAGATGACGGCTAGCCCCGCCATGTCGTTACCCTCCAAGCCAGGAGCCAGAGCAATGGCAGAAGCTGCCACGACGGCGAGGCCGGCGCCGAGTCCGATTCCGGCTCCCTGGAGACCACCCCTCAGGCGCCGGTGGACCGTGATCTTGCGGACATCGGGTGTCGGGACACAGACCCGCTCCTCGTCTCCATCTCCCATCCACGACCTGTCCCACTCGGTCCAGCATGTCGTGTCTGGGCCAATGTCGAGATTCAGCACCGAACGGGTCTCCCCCGAGACAAGCTCCGCGCTGATGCTCTTCCCCCTCGCGGCTGCGTTGATCTCGGCGAGCCGTGATCCGCCGGAGTCCAAGTCAACTTCGCGTACGCTCGCACATCCGGTGAGAAGTGAGACAAGCACGGCAACAGCTACAAGGCGCGATCTCATGGCTCCCCCCAGTGGAGAGTGTCGCATCAATCTTGACTCGGAGGCCTGGTCGGTGCCTCGGCTCCAAGAAAAGGGCGGGGACGGCATCCCCACCGGGAAGCTGTCACCCGCCATAGTGTCATCTGAGTGTCCTCTGGTCCGCCTGCGTCTATCGACGTCGCATCCAACGGAATGCTACGGGATGAGACGTGACACTGTCAATCCGAATTGCAGTCACCGAATCCTGAAGCCCCGCACGCCGTGGCGAGCGGCAAGGGGTCGCCGAGCGAGGTGTCCGATTGCGTAAGCACGACCTCACGTGAGGTCGTACTCACGTCCGGTGGAGCGGGGGATGACGAGGATGTGGCGTCCCCAATGTCTGAGTGCTGGAACGACGTCAAGCAGCGGCTCTGCGAGGCGCACTCAGGTTCCCTAACATGAGATTCACCTGTCTTGGCTGTATGACCCGACAGCCCTCAGTCTACGCTCAGTGCCCTTCTCCCGGCAAGCGATCTTGTCAATAAGTCTGGTGA
>JALGWI010000075.1 GCA_025774245.1 bacterium | reverse complement strand
GTCGCGCATCGTCGAGTTCAGCATCCACGGGATCACGCCCGAGTACGTCGGGAAGATGGCCGCGAGCGGCTTCGAGGAACTGACGCCGTCGCGCCTCGTCGAGTTCAGCATCCACGGGGTCACGCCCGAGTTCGTGCGCGGGCTCGCGGAGGTCGGCTACGGGGACATGAGTCCGAGTAGGATCGTGGAGTTTAGGATCCACGACGTGACTCCGGAGTTCATTCGTGACCTCGCGGACCACGGCATCACGGACGTGTCGCCCGGGAAGCTCATCGAGTACCGGATCACCGGTATCCCCTGGGAAGCGATCAAGAAGGACTCCTCGTCGATGTGATGTTGAGTACCGGACCCCCCGAAAGACAAGTCCGGGCCCTCACGGGCCCGGATTCGTTTGTGTGTGGCTTCGTTCAAGTGTGTGGATCGCCGTGGCCTACTCCCCGACCTTGCCTCGGTCGGGATGCTGCATTGCCTCCAGGCGAACCTCGCGTTCTTTCGCGGCCTCAGGCCTCAGCGACGGGTCGAGCCGCTCCTCCACCCACCCGTACACCGCCGGAATGACGAAGAGCGTCAGGAGCGTCGACGTGGTCAGTCCGAAGACGACCACCGTCGCGAGCGGGCGCGAGACCTCCGATCCGATGCCGCGGGACAGCAGGAGCGGCAGAAGCCCGAGCACCGTCGTGATCGCGGTCATGAGAACCGGCCGCAGACGGAGGAGCGCCCCCTCGACGAGGGCGGCATCGAGATCGATGCCCTTGCTCCGATGGTGGTTGAAGTAGCTCACGAGCACGATGCCGTTCTGGACGGCGATGCCGAAGAGCGCGATGAACCCCACCGACGCCGGAACCGAGAGGTACTCCCCCGTGATAAGGAGCCCGAGGATGCCCCCGATCAGTGCGAGCGGGATGTTCAGGATGATGATGAGGGCGTGCCGCATCACGCCGAACGACATCCAAAGGAGCCCGAGCACTGCGGCGAACACGATCGGCACGATGATCGACAGGCGTCGCATCGCGCGCTGCTGGTTCTCGAACTGCCCGCCGTACTCGACGAAGTACCCTACGGGCAGCTCCACATCTTCATCAATGCGCCTCTGGATGTCCTTCACCACGCCACCGAGGTCCCTGCCGCGAACGTTGCCCTGCACGATCCAGCGCCGCTGGTTCTTCTCCCGGTTGATCTGGATCGGACCGACGACCTGCTTCACCTCCGCGACCTGCGCGAGCGGTATGAGCGAGCCGTCCTCCGTGTGCACGAGGAGCGAGCGGAGCGCGTCCGGGTCGGCGCGGTACTCCTCCTGGAGACGCAGGTGGATCGCGTACCGCCGGACGTTCAGGTAGACGTTGTCGATGACCTCCCCGCCGATCGCGAGTTCAACAAGCTCGAGGATCTGAGCCACGGCCACGCCGTACCTCGCGCAGGCCGCGCGGTCGGCGATGATCTGGACCTGCGGCTGGCCGAAACTCTGCTCCGGCGCCAGATCGACGAGTCCCGGGACGTCCTCGATGGCCGCGACGATCTCCCCCGCCTTGGACCTGAGCACGTCGAGGTCCTCGCCGTAGAGCTTGATCGCCAGTTCGGCGCGCGTGCCGGAGAGAAGCTCGTCGAACGCGTTCTGGATGGGCTGCGTGAAGTTGAGCTGGACCCCCGGATAGCCCGAGAGGTCGGCCGAGAGCGCCTCGACCAGTTCGTCCTTGCTCCCGAACTCGCCCCACTCGCCCCGGGGCTTGAGCTCGATGTGGATCTCGGCGTAGTTGACCGGGTGCGGGTGGCTCCCCGCCTCCGGACGCCCGATCCGCGACACCGTCTCGTCGACCGCGTCGTACTCCAGGATCCGACGCTCGAGCGCCATGATCGTCGCGGTCGCCTCACCGAGCGCGATCGACGGCGCCATCGCCACGCCGATGAAGATCGATCCCTCCTCGAGCGTCGGGACGAACTCCGTCCCGATGAGCGAGAAGAGGAGCATGCTCACGACGAACGCACCGAGCGCGATCAGGACCACCCTCTTCTTGTGCTTCACCGCCCACGTGAGCCCGACCCTGTAGGCCGCCTTGAGCTTCGTGAGCACAACGAACTCCTCGTGCTTCCCCTTCCTGAGAAGGAGCGAGCACAGCGCGGGAGCCACGACGATCGCCATCACCAGCGACCCGAGGAGCGCAAACGAGATCGTGCTCGCCATCGGCGAGAACATCTTCCCCTCCACTCCCTGGAGCGTCAGGATCGGCAGGAAGACGAGCACGATGACGAAGACCGAGAAGGCGATCGGCTTCCCGACCTCGTGCGCGGAGTCGAGGATCACGCGGTTCTTCTCGTGGTGGCTCTTCTCGGGGATGTTCAGGTGCCGGTAGATGTTCTCGACCATGACGATCGACCCGTCCCCGAGCATGCCGATCGCGATCGCGATGCCACCCAAGGACATCAGGTTCGCGGAGATGCCGGCGACCCTCATGAGAATCACCGCCGTGAGCGCGGAGAACGGGAGGGCGAGCGCGACGATCGCCGACGTCCGCCAATTGCCTAGGAAGAACGCGAGCGTGAGGAGAACGAGGAACGCGCCGATCAGGAGCGCGGTCTTGACCGTTCCGGTCGCGTTCCTGACGAGCTCCGCCTGCTCGTAGTAGGGAACGAGCGTAACACCGTCCGGAAGCGACTCGCGGACCTCGTCCACCTTCGCGTAGAGCCGTTCGATCACGGCGGAGGTGTTCTCGCCGAAGAGCTTCAGGACGATTCCGGAGACGACCTCCTTCTCGCCGTTGTGCGAGACCACGCCCCGGCGGATCTCCGGCCCGAACTCGACGTCGGCGACGTGCCGCACGGTGACGGGCACGCCGTCGATGGACTTGAGTGGGATGTCACGGATGTCATCGAGGCTTTGCACGAGACCGATGCCGCGAACGAGATGCTCTTCAGAACCGAGCACGAGAAACTGGCCGCCGGCGTTCCTGTTGTTGTCGTTCACCGCGTCGATGATGTCTTCGAGCGACACGTCGTACTCGCGGAGCGCGAGCGGGTTCATCCTGATCTGGTACTGGAGAACGTTCCCGCCCATCGAGAGCACTTCGGTCACGCCGGGAACCGTCTGGAGCTGGTACTTCACCACCCAGTCGTTCAGGTCCCTGAGGTACAGATCGAGGTCCAACCCGCCGGTGTCCACGTCGGGATCGGCGGTCAGGTAGTAGATGAAGATCTGACCGAGCCCGGTCGAGATGGGACCGAGGCCCGGAGGCTCGTGCATGTCAGGGAGGTCGGGCATCGCCGCCACGAGACGCTCGCCGACGAGCTGTCGCGCGAAATAGATGTCGACGTCGTCTTTGAAGTAGACGTAGATGACCGCCATCCCGAAGGCCGAGGTCGATTTGATCTGGGTGACGCCGGGGAGTCCGTTCATCGCGGACTCGATCGGGTACGAGATGAGCCGTTCGACCTCCTCGGGCGACATCCCGTGGGCCTCGGCGAAAACGGGGACCATGATGGGCGATATGTCGGGGAACGCGTCGACCGGCATTCCCACGTATCCGAAGATCCCCACGGCGATGACGGCGAGCATAGCGAGAACTACGACCGCGCGCGTCCGCAGGGAGAATCTGACGATCTTGTCTATCATATTGCGCGTCCTTCGATTCGTGGACCGGGCTCGCGCGCGACCGAACGCGGACGGGCCCGGAGGTCACATCGGTGGATGTCGGCGCGTCAGTGGCCGTGCCCCGCGTGGCTGTCGAGCCCGCTCGTCACGATCTCCGCCTTGAGCGCGTAGGCTCCTTCGACGACGTACTCCTGACCTTCCGAGAGGCCGGACACGATCTCGACGTGCGTCTTCGTCGAACGCCCGCACGTGACGTCGACGGTCTCGAACGCGTCGCCGTCGGGGACGAACAGGACCGACTCGCCCTCGATCGTCTGCACCGCGTCCTTCGGGACGAGAACCGGCACCTCGAGTCGATCGGTCGATACGTCCGCCCGAACGAAGAGACCGGGCCGCCACTGCCCGGATTCGTTGGAGATCTCGATCCTCGCGAGGACCGTGCGCGTCTCCTCGTCGATGATCGGCGAGACGAAACTCACCACGCCCGCCACGTCCGGGACGCCGTTGCCTGACGCCGAGATGGTGACCTTCTGGCCCTCGTAGACCGCGGCCAGATCGGTTTGCGGGACGTCGAGATCGACCCAGGCGGTGCGGAGGTCGGCAATCGCCAGCACGTCGGAGTCCTCCCCCAGGACCTCACCCAGCACCATGTGCATCTCGATGACCGTGCCACCGATGGGAGCGCGGAGTTCGAGGCGCGTCAGCGCGCCGGCCTCGTGGGTCATCGTGAGCCCGTCGAGCTCCTCCTCCTCCACCCCGAGCGCGTGGAGGGTCTGTTCGGCCGTCTGCAACTCCACGTCCGCCTCCGACAGCGCCTGTCTGGCGTCGAGGAAGTCCTGTTCGGCCATGATCTGCCTCTCCCAGAGCTCCTCCTGCCGCTCGAAGTTGATGAGCGCGAGTTCGCGCCGGCCCCGCGCGTTCATGTACTGCGCACGGGCCTCGGCCAGCTCGCGGCTGGCGAGCACGGCGAGGAGCTTCCCCGCGGGGACCTCATCGCCGATGCGCACGTGGACCTCGCGCACCACGCCGGAGACGGGCGGCACGACGTGGGCGAGGCGCTCCTCGTTGATGCGAACCTTGCCCAGGAGGCGCGTCGTGAGCTCCAGGTGTCCGGGTGCGGCCACCGCCAGCCGAATCCCGGCGTCCTCGCGGTTGCGCTCCGAGAGGACGATGCCTCCGCCCTCGTCGTGGTCGGCGTGGCCTTCCTCATCGGCGGCCTCGTCCGCGTGTCCGTGCTCATCGTGGCCCTCGTCAGCGTCCGCCTCGTCGTCGTGCGATCCCTCGTCGTGGTCGTGCCCGGCGTGAGCGTCGGCGTCCTCGTGCTCATCGTGGACGTCACCGTCTTCGTGCTCATCGTCGTGGGCTACGAGCCCGGATTCGTGATCGTGATCGCACGACGCGGCGGTCTCTTCTTCGTGGAGATGCGCCTCGTGATCGACCGATCGTCTCTGCCCTCTGGCACCGACGATGACCAGGATCACGATCACGGCGACGATCGGGAGTCCTATCATCACTGCCTTCTTCATCGGATCACCTGCCTCTTCTGTCGTGTCGTTGAACATCGCGTGGCCCGCGGTGGCGTCTCTGCGCGCGAAGACGGGGCGCCGCTCATCGAGCGCGCACGGCGCGCCGTGCGCTTCCCGACGGGCGAGCACGCTCATCTACTCACTTGAGCGTTGCCCCGGGTGTCTCGATTCAGTTGTGGTGTGGATCAGAGTCGCAGGACGACCGTACTCAGGAAGGGTGGAACAGGCGCGCCCTGGTGCGAGCACGCGCTTCTCATCTCGGCGTTCGGCTGTTCGATGAGACCCGCCGCAGGATCGACATCGACGATGGCGCCCGAGTCAGATCGGGAGGGCCGGCGCTTCACGGAGAGCTTCCCGGACGGAGGCGCCGCATCGCGTCCCAGAAGCACATCGTGGCAGCTTCCGTGCTGGACGTTGGCCTTGATGCCCCCCTGGGGAGTCGCGGAATCCTCCTCGCACGACGTCCGGGCGCAGCAGGAGCGCGACTGCGAGCCCGCGCACGCGCCGTCGATGGCATTCTCGAGCACGACGCTTCCGTCGCAGCCGATGCACAGAGCGATCCCGTGCGCACCCGGCACGGCCAGTCCGATACAGGTGAGGAGGATGACGGCGATTCTCATGGTTCTCCGGGCGCCTCTCACAGAGGTCAGGTTCCCTGACTGTAAGTTCTCTATATCATAAACCGCGCAGGCTGAGCTGTCCAGTAGGTCGTCAGGGATCCCCTGCCACAGGGGCTTCCCGGCTGGTCTCAGAGGCGCCGGCCGTTCGCCTGAGGAGGCGGAACTCGCCGCCGGCTCCCCTCCAGCATTGAACTCCGACGTGGATCGGGCTACACTGCCCGGCGTCAGGGTCGGGGTTCTGTTCTTCTGACGTGCCACCGGCCGGCAGACCTGTCGAGCCGATGCTCTCTTCGCTGCGCTTCATTCGTGCGGCCATGGGGATCATCACATTCACTACCCTGGTCATTCCGCGGATTCAAAGGAGGGACTCATGAAAGCAAGACCGCTCGCCGTTGTGATGATCCTGCTCGTGGCGCTTGTGTTTTCGGTCTCGGCGGTTGCCGGAACGGCTCACGGAAGACCCAAGCTCGTACTTCAGATCACGATCGACCAGATGCGTGGGGACTTCCCCATGCGCTACGAAGATCGATTGGGCGAAGGCGGGTTCCGGTATCTGATGGAAGAGGGAACCCACTACGTGAACGCCCACTATCAGCACGCCGACACGGAGACACCCATCGGTCATGCAGCACTGTTCACGGGCACATACCCCGCGCACAATGGCATCGTCGCCGGCAACTGGTTCGACATGGATAAGGGGCGTGTCATCTACAACTGCGAGGATGACCGTTATCCGATGATCGGAAAGGAACCGGCACAGGGAAAGGGCAGGGCGCCCACGAATCTGTTGTCATCCACAATCGGTGACGAGCTCGTGATCTCCAACAACAGTCGGTCCAGGGTCTTCAGTGTGTCCATAAAGGACCGCGGCGCAATCCTGCCAGGCGGCCACACCGGCAAGGCCTTCTGGTATTCCAAGAGCGACGGCTCCTTCACCAGCAGCACATACTACTATGAAGAACACCCGGACTGGGTCGAGGAGTGGAACGCGAGGAAGCTCGCCGACGAATACAGAAGCACATCGTGGGAGTTACTGCACGACGCTTCAACGTACGTGTTCGGCGAGGATGACGACCGTCCCTTCGAGGTAGATTTCATGGGTCTGGGCACGACATTCCCGCATGCCATGATCGGGGATTCCAAATACTTCTACGCGTCACTGATAGCCACCCCGTTCGGGGATGAGCTGACGGCGGACTTCGCCAAGACGCTGATCACAGCTGAGAAGTTGGGACAGGGCAAACACACCGACTTCATGGCGGTCAGTTTCTCCGTTACCGACTACATCGGTCACGTGTTCGGACCATCGAGTCTCGAGGCTGAAGACAACGTCCTCAGGGTCGATCGTCTGTTGGCTGATCTGTTCCAGTTCATAGACGAGCAGGTCGGACTCGACCAGACCCTGATAATCGTCTCAGCTGACCACGGGATGTGTGAAGCTCCGGAGTTCATGCAGGGCCTGGGATTTGAGGTGGGCCGCCTGACCTCCGAGACGATCGTCAAGGGCACGCTGAAGAATGCCCTCGAGGATCGGCTGGGGGTACCCGGAGAGGTGGTTCGGCTCTACGAACACCCCTACGTCTATCTGAACGAAGAGGAGATCGAGAAGACCGAGTACAGCGTGGCCGAGGTTGAAGCGGCAGTGGCAGAGGCGATCATCAGGATCCCCGGCATGATAGGAGCCGTGACCCGAACCGATCTGCTGAAAGGGTCCTTTGCTCCGACGGCGGTGAACATGACGATCCTCAACAATTTCCACCCCAAGCGATCCGGCCATGTCCATGTGATAGCGGACCAGTTCTGGTACTTCTACTACGAGATGGACACGACCACGGAGATTGCCGCCATCCACTGCTCGCCCTGGACGTATGACAGATATGTCCCTCTCTTCTTCGCGGGCCATGGCATACCTGCCCAGCGAATCGCGCGGCCCGTGACACCCTATGACATCGCCGCGACCATCGCGACCTGCCTCGAGATCAAGCCGCCTTCGGGTTCAGTGGGCGTACCTTTGGTCGAGGTGCTGGGAGGGAAGTGATGACCGGCCGGCACCTCGAAGATGCCGGCCAACCTGGTCCCGAGGAACGCGCCGGACGCTGGCTGCCGGACGGAGGCTGCGCGCTCGAGTCGAGCGGCTGCCGGTCGCGCTGCGGCCGGGACGCCTGAGAGGACGGGCTCGATTCTGGCTAAAATGTCCAGTCCGTGCTATAATCTCGACATGAAGATGCACGTCGCTCTGTTTGCTCTCCTCACTCTGCTCAGCGTCACCATCGGCGCGCAGGCCCAGCTCACCCTCATCCAGCGCTCGACGGGTCTCGATGCCCTCGACTGGGAGGAGGGCCACACCGAGCTGGAGCTCGGCGACGCCAACGGCGACGGTCACCTGGACATCCTCTCCGTAGGTGACCACGGCAATCCCAACTTCAACTCCACCGAGACCGGCATCCTCTGCTACCTGGGCGACGGCGCGGGCAGCTGGGAGGTCCACGAGTACGGCAGCTTCGGCTACGGCGGCGTGGGGCTGGGCGACCTCAACCGCGACGGCTTGCTCGACCTTGCCTGGGGCGTACACCACGACTACGGCTCCGGCGGACTCGGCCAGCGCGTTCTGGGAGCGGCTCTGGGCAACGGCAGCGGCGCCTTCTGGGTTCCCTGGGACACCGGCATGCCATCCGCGGGAGAGGAATGGGGGATGTTCGCGACGGACCTCGCCGATTTCGACGGCGACGGGCTCCTGGACATGATCTCCCAGTCCTTCGGCGGCAGCAACGGGATCCACGGCTACCGCAACCACGGCGACGGCACCTGGACCCATGCGCTCGGCCTGGGCGGCGGCAGCGTGAACTACACCCTGGAGACGGGGGACTTCAACGCCGACGGCTACCTGGACTTCGTGGGCACGCGCAGCACGGGAAGCGTCTACCTGGGTGACGGCGCCTTCGGCTTCTCTCTCCACCAGAGCGGGATCAGCGGCGGGATCTACGCCGTGGACGTGGGGGACTTCGACGGCGACGGACGCGACGATCTGCTCATCGACCACGGCAGCTCCGGCGTCAAGGCCTGGCGCCTCTCCCCCGGCAGCGAAACCTGGGTGAGCTTCTCCTCGGGCCTGCCCACCTACAACGCCGAACAGGTACAGTTCGGCGATCTCGACGGCGACGGCCACCTCGACGTCGTCGCCTACGTCCAGCCCACCGGCCGCTGCTACCTCGGCGACGGCGCGGGCAGCTGGACCTTCGCGGCGAGCTGGTCCATGCCCACGCCGGGAATCGGTAACGCCCTGCGGGTCGACGGAGACTGCGACCACGACGGCCGCGAGGACATCGTCGTGCTCGCCCAGAAGAGCGGCTTCCCCTTCTACCGCAATCAGCTCCGGGTCTATTCCCCCTGGGAGAGCCCGGAATCGCTCGCGGCCCGCGTGACCTTCCCCGACGGTGGCGAGGTCCTGATGCAGGGCTCCATTCGCAAGCTCCGCTGGGCGGCGGCCGTCCCGTCCGGACAGGGACCCGCCCTGGTGGATCTCTACCTGTCCACCAGCGGCCCGGCCGGCCCCTGGACCCCGGTCGTCCTGGGCATCCCCGACAACGGCGCCTACGAGTGGCAGGTTGCGGCCGAGATCTCCTCCAACTGCTATCTCGAAGTGCGGGTCACAACGGGCGGCGATCTCGCCGTCGCGCGTTCGCCGTCACCGTTCTTCATCCTGGGTGACGCGACCGGCGTTCCCGCGGCTGCCGCCGTCGGTCCGCTGCAGAGCCATCCCAACCCGACCACCGGACGCACCCGTCTCACCTGGAGCCTGCCGACCCGCTCCGCGGCGACCCTCTGTGTCTTCGATGTTCGGGGACGTCTCGTGGATCGGCAGCGCATCGAGCGCGGACGCACGTTCCGGGACTGGACGCCGCCGGCACAGCTGCCGGCCGGTCTCTACCTGATCGAACTCAGGAGCGGACCGGAGAGGGCACGCGGGAAGCTGCTCTTGCTGGGCGATTGAAATCAGGAGACCAGAACGCGGACGCACCGACGGACGCCGCTTGTCAGAGTGGCTCCGGCGCGGGAAGCTCTCCCCTCTTCCGCCAGAACAGGAAGGCAACGACGACCGCGGCGACCGCTGTGAGCACGCCCATCTCATCGACATACCAGCTGATCGCACCCACGCCGACCGTCACGCCAGGGAAGATGCCCTGGATGAACTTGTTGTGGCTCGCGTGCATCCACATCCCCGTCCAGAGGCTTCCCGACTTCAGTCGGAGCCACGCGAACGCGAAGCTGATCCCGGTCATGGTGATCGTGAAGCACACGAGTCTGAACCAGGCCGGCGTGTCCTGGGCGCCGTAGACCCCTCCCAGGAGCAGCGGGTAGTGCCAGACCGACCAGATGATGCCCCGGAGGAGCGCCGTCTTCGTGAAGTTCGTGATCCGGTAGAGCTGTGGAACGAGGAACCCCTGCCACCCCACTTCTTCCCCGAAGGCGAATACGGTGCCGGTCAGGAGCCCAGTGCCGACGTTCTTGAGAGCCCACATTGCGACGGTGCCGGGCGCGGTCTCGGTGAAGCGCCCGATCCCTGCGAGCCACACGACCACGTAGGTCGCGAGCACGTACAGCATCGGCAGGACGTAGCTCAGCACCTGGTAGCGCGTCTTGCCCCATCCCCAGCCGAGCCCCGCCAGACTTCCACGCCGCCGCCCGTCGGGGAAGATCAGGCGCGTGACGAGCACGCCCACGAACGGACTCCACATGCCACCGAAGGCGGTGAGGACCGTGATCTCTCCGCTCGCGATGACCATGTACATGAAGATTGAGCTGAACGCGTAGGTGACCGCGACGAAGGTCGCGATCCGGATCCAGATGTCTCTCGGTGTCATTCGGGCGTGTCCTCCGAGCGCGCGGGTCCCAGGTTGACGCTCAGAGATTGGACACACGGAGGCCGGCGGGTGTTTCAGCCGGCCGCCCCTAGCGCGGCTCCCTCTAGCGTGGCTCCCCCACGAAGAACCTGAGCGTCCGCTTCTCGGCGAAGTCGTAGCCCAGGTCCAGGAGCTCCTCCCCTTCCACATCGAGGATTCTGAGGGCGCCGTTCGTCCCGATGCTGTCCGGGGCCGACCCGCGCAGCCACCAGTGGCGGATCATGCCGTCCTCCTCGCTGTCGAGGAACTCGAACGTGTGCGCTCCGGGCTCGAGGCGAACGACGTCACGGTAGGTGCTGTCGTCGGCGAAGCTGTCGCGCGAGGCGACCACGCGTCCGCTTCGGTCCGTGATGGTGTAGCTGTTGTCGGCCGCCCGGCCGAATCCCGGAGTCTCGACGAAGACGACGAACTCGGCCGGCAGGATGTTCGGAGCCGCTACCGCGACCGTCAGTCGATCGTTCGCCGGGTGCTCATCCGTCCCGCCGTTCGGTCGATCGACCTCGACGACGAAGCGGGAGCCCTCCACGAGCCCCGTCCAGTCGGGCGCCGGCAGGGTGACCGTCTCGCTCGCCAGGGACCCCAGTTCGCCGCTCCAGTCGAACTCACTCCCAGGCTCGCCTTCGAGGCCGTAGCTGATGCGGACCGAGCGCAGCGTCTCCGAGCCCAGGCTCCGGATGCGCACGATGGCCTCGCCGGAGACGGGGTTCAGCCGCCCGTGCTCGTCCGCCGCCGACGGAGCGATCACGTCCGTCACGGCGGCGTCGAGCTCGAAGCTGGGCGGTCCGTACGTGAACAGCTGATGGGCGATGAGGAAGCGACCGTCGGCCTCGCCGTTGTCGGGGTCGTAGGGCTCGACGGTGTACTCGAGCGCCACCTCCTCACCGGGGCGCACCCAGGGCGTCAGCTCGTGGTCGTACGTGTCGACGAAGGTCCCGGGGCACCAGCCGGCTCGATCGAACTGCCACGTGCCGCCCTGGGGATGGACGGGGTTCATGCCGCAATCCCGCCACACGGTCCAGCGGAAGCGCTCGAGCCCGCCCACGAGCAGCACGTGCTCCTTGGCGTCCCACTCGCAACAGTTGGCGGGGCCTGAGTGACCGTGGCCGGAGACGCGCGAGCGCACCATGAACCCCGCGGCGTTCGGGTCGAGCCGCAGCATCACCGGCTCGAGCGCCCGGCCGTCCGCGAGATCACCGTAGCGGTGGTCGGCGAGCGGCCAGAGATTGCGGACGTCCCGCACCGGGCGTGGCGGAGTGCCCTCGACGAAGACGAGCTCCAGGTCGAGCAGCTCGAGTGTGTTGCCCGCCTCCAGGTCGACTCTGCCTCGAAGGAGAGGCGCGTAGTCGGTCACGTCGTGGATCCACGTGAAGCCGTTCTCTCCCAGGTCCAGTCCCTTGCCGTAGGGCGTGATGAACCGGGCCAGCTCGTAGACCTCGACGACTTCGAACGGGTCGCTGTAGAAGCTCCACTCGCGCTGCTCGAGCACGCTCGCGTTCTCGCACGGCGTGTCCTCGAGCCACGCTCCGTCTCCGTCGAACCACGAGTCGTGCGCCGGCCAGACGTCGAGCACTCGCGTCATCTTCTCCGGTTCGGCCTCGTCCTCGTAGAGCTCCACGCTCAGTCGCGGCGCGGGGATGCTGTCGGTGCGAAGGGTGGCGCTTGGACCCGGTTTCACGTCGGCCCGTCCCACCAGCCCGAACGGCACGCGCTGAGGCTGCCCGAAGGTCGTGCCGTGGTGACCGTGGGGCGAGCTGTCGACCACGCGATCGATCTCGGGATCCGAGGCATCGTCGAAGCGGTACTCGAGCAGCAGGTGGTCGTAGAAGGGGTGGTCCGACGTAATCGGACCGTGCCGCCAGGCAGCCACGGTCTCCCGGTCGAGCGCAACGTCCCAGACGCGCACGTCGTCGAGGTCGCCCGCGTACCACCCGCCACTCCTGTACAGGTTGGCGCCGATGACGAAGCTGTC
>JALGWI010000074.1 GCA_025774245.1 bacterium | reverse complement strand
TGAGATGGCGTTCCGCGCGTACGACCCTTGCCTGGCGTGCGCGACTCACTCGGTGCCGGGCGAGATGCCGCTCATGGTGGAGATCAGGAACCCGGACGGTTCGCTCCACACCAGGCTCTCGCAGTTCGTCGACGGGTAGAGGAAGCAGCAACGCAGAGCACCCAGCACCCCGGCGTCGTCGATCGAGCGAGCCGGGGTGCTTTTCCTTGCGGCGGAGCGGTGGTCGGGTTGTGCCGTCGCCCGGCGCGTCGGCGCCGCGCGTCGGCCCGGCATCGTGCCGTCCTCACACACAGGAGCGCCATGCGGACCCTCATCCTTGGAGTCGGAAGCTCGATCCTGACCGACGATGCCGTCGGGCTCATCGTGGCGCGGAAGCTCGGCGAGCGCCTCGCGCACCGAGACGACGTCGACTTCGGCGAAAACGAGGAGGCGGGCTTCACGCTCCTCGAGGAATCGATCGGATACGAGCGGCTCATCGTCGTCGATTCGATCCTGACAGGTGCAGCGCCTGGGACGGTGCTCAGGTACGACCTCTCCGACCTCGGCCGGTCGATCCACTCGAACTCGCCCCACGGTCTCAACCTCGCGACGGTGATGGCTTTCGGGCGGACGCAGGGACTCGACGTGCCCGACGAAGTCGCCATCTATGCGATCGAGGTCGTCGACACGATGACCTTCGGGGAGGAGCTGACACCCGAGCTCGCGGCGCGGGTCGACGGCATCGTCGAGGAGATCGTCGCCGAGGTATTCCCGGGCGACGTGGCTCCGGCCGCGGGCGCGAGTCGCGACACGGACGACGGCCCGAAAGGAACGGCCAACGATGAGTGAGGAGCTGTACTCCCTCCCAGAGATCTACGACATCGCGTTCACCTGGGACCTGACGAAGGAGATCGAGTTCTTCGGGCGCGTGTTCCAGGAGCTGGTCCCGTTCGAGGTCGAACGCATCCTGGAGCCGGCGTGCGGGACCGGCCGGTTCCTCGTGACGCTTCCGAACCACGGCTATCGCGTGACCGGGTACGACCGGAGCGACGCGATGCTCGCGTACGCGCGGAAGCGGATCGCCGACATCGGCGATCCGGGGAAGGCCGAGGCCGTGCGTGAGGACATGACGACCGCGCGGTTCGACCGCGAGTTCGACGCGGCGCTGAACTCCATCAACAGCCTGGGCTACCTCCTCTCGGACGACGAGATCGTTTCGCATTTCCGGAACACGGGCGAGTCGCTCCGGCAGGGCGGGGTCTACGTCGTTCACATCTCGTGCGCGTACGAGGCGCCGCGGGACGAGCCGACGGGCGGGACGTGGGAGATGGAGCGCGACGGGATCCGCGTCAAGACGACGTGGGACGTCGAGCGCGAGGACCACGAGACGAAGATCTCGCACCAGATCAACACGATGGAGATCGACGACCACGGGGAGAAGACGATGCTCCTCGACCGCCACGTGCTCCGGCTCTGGATCTACGAGGAGCTTCAGGACCTGGTGCGGCGTTCGGGCACGCTCGAGTACGCCGCGCTCTACGGCGAGGACTTCGCGAGGCTTCCGCTCGACACGCACGTCACGGGCGAGCTCGGGAACTGCTACCACATCCTGCGGGCGGTGTAGGCGCGCCCGGCGGTGCCGGGTATGCCGGCGGCCCCGCGCGTGTCGGCGGCGCCACGCGACCGGCGGGCTCCGCGCGGCCGTACGCGTCAACTCGCCTCTGGCAACGGCCCCGCGACGCGGGGTATCATGACGCCGGCCGCCGCTGCTCGATCGGTGCGGCCGGCGATCCGAGGATCCCACGGCACACGCAGACACGTTCACGGACACACGCTCACGGAGCCCCGGCTGCACGACATCCTGACAGGAGGACGAACCGGTGAAGAAGGACCTCGACAGACTGATGCAGGAACGGAACATCGACGTGGCGGTGGTGAGGGGAGTCGTCAAGGGCAACTCGACCATGTTCTACGTCGTGAACGGCGCGAAGATCTCGCACGCCCTCGTGATCAAGAAGCGAGGCGAGGAGCCGGTCCTCCTCTGCGGGACGATGGAGCGCGAGGAGGCGGAGGAGAGCGGGCTCAAGGTAGTCGACACCTCGAAGTACAATTACCGGACGATGCTGGAGGACGCGGGCGGCGATCGGGTGAAGGCCGCCGTCACGTACCACAAGACCATCTTCGACGAGTTCGGCGTGACCGGGAGGGTCGCGTTCTACGGGCTGACGTCGACCGGGCCGAACTGGGTGCTCCTGAAGGCGCTCGAGGAGGCGATCCCGGGGCTCACCGTCGCCGGCGAGTTCAGCGACGACATCTTCCTGACGGCCCGCGCCACGAAGGGACCCGAAGAGGTCGAGCGGATCAAGGAGGCCGGGAAGCTCACCTGCGAGGTCGTCCGACAGACGGTCGATTTCATGAAGTCGCACGAGCTCAAGGGCGACACGCTCGTCAAGGCGGACGGGAGTCCGCTCACGATCGGCGACTGCAAGTCCGAGATCCGGCTCGCGCTCGCGAAGCGGAAGCTCATCGAGGAGGTCGACACGATCTTCGCGATCGGCCGCGACGCCGGCATCCCGCACAGCCGCGGTAACGATCCCGATCCGATCCAGGTCGGCAAGACGATCGTCTTCGATATCTTCCCGCAGGAGCAGGGCGGGGGCTACTTCTTCGACATGACGCGCACGTTCGTGCTCGGAGAGGCGTCGAAGGAGATCCTCGACGCGTACGCGCAGCTCGAGGAGGCCTTCGACACGGTCTACGCCAAGCTCAAGGGCGGGGAGTGGGGCGGGCAGTACCAGACGATGATGTGCGACGTCTTCGAGAAGTTCGGCCACGAGACGATCCGTCAGAACCCGCAGGTCAGAAACGGCTACGTGCACAGCCTCGGCCACGGCGTTGGTCTCGACGTCCACGAGAAGCCGACGCTCTCGGACTTCCCAGGTGTTACGGACGTGCTCGAGCCGGGATCGGTCTTCACGTTCGAGCCCGGTCTCTACTACCCCGACAAGGGTGGCTTCGGGATGCGGATCGAGGACGTTTGCTACGTGACCGAGTCGAACGAGATCGTGAACCTGACGAACTTCCCGCGCGATCTCGTGGTCGAGCTGTAGCGCGAAGTCGGGCCGGGAAGGTCGCGTTCCGTCAGATCCCGTTCCTTCGAAGGGAGCCCTCACACACGTGAAGAACATCGCAGAGGCCTCCGCCCCGCGAGAGGGAGGAGGCGCGCCCCCGACCGTCATCGACTCCGCGGACAGGATCGCGGAGTCGTACGTCGACTTCCTCACCGACGAGTCAGGTTACGGGCCCGCATCGGCCGGCCGGCTCGTCTTCGTTCACGACGAGGCCCAGATCGCCGGCGTCCTCGCCGACGCCGCGTCGCGGGGAGAGCCCGTGACCGTCTCGGCAGGGCGGACCGGCATCGCCGCCGGCGCCGTTCCCGGCGGGGGCACGCTCCTGTCGCTCGCGGAGATGAGCCGCGTCCTCGGCATCCGAAGGCTCGACGACGGGCGGTTCGCCCTCCGGGTCGAGCCCGGCCTCTCGATCGCCGACCTCAAGGAGCGGCTCGAGAACCGCGATCTCGGAATCGACGCTTCGGGATTGCCCGACGACGAGAGGGTTGCTCTCGAGGCGTTCACGGCCGACGCGGCGTGCCACTTCTATCCTCCCGACCCCACCGAGGACACGGCCCACCTGGGCGCCACCGTCATGACGAACGCTTCGGGAGCGAGGAGCTTCCGCTTCGGCGCGACGAGGCAGCACGTCGTCGGGCTCAGGATCGTCCTGACGTCGGGAGAGGTGGTTGCCGTCGAGCGCGGGGACGTCGTCGCCGACGGGCGGGTGCTCTCGCTCAGGCGGACCGACGGAAGCACCACCGCGATCACGGTGCCCGGCTACGCGATGCCCGCCACGAAGAACGCGGCGGGGCTCTACGCCGCGCCCGGGATGGACCTCGTCGACCTCTTTATCGGTTCGGAGGGCGTTCTGGGGGTGCTGTCCGAGGTTACGATCGCGCTCATGCCGAGGCCCGAGGGGATCCTGAGCGCGCTCGCGTTCTTCGGGTCCGACGCCGACGCGATCGCGTTCGTGCGGCAGGCGCGCGGCGACGCGGACGTCGGTCCGGCTCCCGCGGTGATCGCGCCCCTGGCGCTCGAGTTCTTCGACTCGAGGAGCTTCGACTTCCTTCGGAAACGCAAGGCCGACGAGGGCGCGTCGTCGAAGATCCCCGAGCTTCCGGCCGACGCCCGGGCGGGCGTTCTCTTCGAGCAGGAGTTCGCCGATGAGGACGCGCTCATGGAGGTCTACGAGGGCTGGGAGGCGCTCCTCACCGACCACGGCTCCTCCATGGAGCAGACGTGGGGCGGGATGGAGGAGGCCGACGTCGAGCGCCTCCGCGCGCTCCGGCACAGCCTGCCCGAGCAGGTCAACAACACGATCGCCCGCACGAAGGCGGTGCACCCCGAGATCCACAAGATCGGAACCGACACCGCCGTGCCGGCCGAATCGCTCGAAGAGCTGTTCGGCTTCTTCCAGTCGGCGCTCGACGGAACCGATCTTGCACACGTGATCTTCGGGCACATCGGCGACAGCCACCTTCATCTCAACATCATGCCGGGCGACGCCGACGAGCTCCGCCGGGGGAAGGAACTCGCCTTGCGTTTCGCGGAGCATGCTGTAGGCTTGGGCGGCACAGTCTCCGCCGAGCACGGAATCGGCAAGCTCAAGCACGACTTCCTCCGGATCCTCTACGGCGACGAAGGGCTCGCGGAGATGGCGGCGGTGAAGAAAGCGCTCGACCCCGCCGGGATCCTGAACCGCGACGTTATGTTCCCGGAGGATCTCATCTGATGGAACTCCGGCAGTACGACGACGTTCTCGACGCTGAGCTCGCATCGGCGTGGCGCCGGCTCGAGGCGGCCACCCCCGCGCCCAACCTCTTCATGAGCCACGCGTGGGTCACCGTCTGGTCCCGCCACTTCGCTGGTGAGAAGCGCCCGGCGATCCTGGTGGGCGCCGAGGGCGGGGAGCCCGTCGGGCTCGCGCCCCTCTTCGTGAGCGAGCGCGACACGGCCGGCTTTCCCGTGAACTTCCTCTCGCATCGCGGCGAGTTCGTGGTCGGAGAGGAGCACGCCGCCTCGTTCGCGCGCGCCGCGCTCGGGCACCTCGGAGAGCTGGGACTCACGCCTGCGCTCCGGGGAATGCCGCGCGAGTCGCTCACGTACCGGCACGTCTCCGAGGCGGCGCAGGATAAGGGCGTGCGGACGCTGGAGGAGCCGAGTCGCGTCTCTCCCTACGTCGACATCACCGAGCCTTGGGACGACTACTACGGCGGGCGTCCCCGCAAGGTCGCGCACGAGTGGGAGCGCAAGATCCGGAAGCTCGGACGGGCCGGCGAGGTCGAGGTCGCCCGCTTCGGCGAGGGCACCGACCTCGAGTGGCTGGTCCGGGAGTTCATCGCGGTCGAGGCTGAGAGCTGGAAGGAGACCGAGGGGACGTCGATCTCGGCGCGCGGCGTGGAGGAGTTCTACCACGACCTCACGCGCACCCTCGTGGACGAGGGTTGGTTCCGCCCCTTCTGGCTCAATCTCGACGGGCGGATGATCGGCTTCATCTACGGTGCGGCGTTCCGGGGCACCTACTTCGCGCTCAAGACCTCCTACATGCAGGCGCACTCGAAGCTCTCGCCGGGGATCCAGCTCTTCCGCGAGGCGGTCGAGGACGCCTTCCGCTCGGGCCTCTCGCGCTTCGACTTCGTCGGGCAGACGTCCCGCTGGAAGGAAGAGTGGGCGACCGGCAAGCTCGAGCACGTCGATCTTCGCTTCTATCGGTCCGGCCTCGCCGGGCTCGCTGATCACCTGATCGACACGCAGGCGAAACCGCTCGTTCGGAAGCTCAGGCAGCGCGGCTCCTGACGGGCACCGTCGAGGGCATTCGATGAACGGCGACAGCCGGTCCGAGTACGAGAGCTACCTCTCGCGGGCCACGAAGGAGGCCGGCTTCACGTTCTTCGGCCGCGTCTTCGCGCTCGCGTTCGGGTTCGCCGCGCAGGCGATCCTCGCCAGGCTCCTCGGCGCCGATCTCCTGGGCGTCTACGTCCTCGCCTGGACGGTCGTCATGGCCGTCACGATCCTCACGACGTTCGGGTTCGAGGGTGGATTCGTCCGCTTCATCGCGATGTACGTCGCGCAGGACAGGCGCGACCGTGCGCGCGCGGTCCTCTCGTTCGGCATCCTCTTCGGTACGCTCGCGGCGCTCGCGGCGACGGCGATCGTCATCCTCCTTCGCCGGCCGATCGCCATCGGGTTCTTCAAGGAACCTCGGCTCGAGCCCGCGCTCCTCTGGATGTCGCTGGCCATCCTCCCGTACACGCTCACCAGACTCTACGCCGCCGCCCTCCGCGCGCTCAAGGACATGAGGCGGAGCATCATCGGCTCGGAGTTCTGGTTCCGGATCCCGCGGCTCCTGATCTTCCTCGCGCTCTTCTACGCGGGAATGCGCCTGAACGGAATCGTGGCCGCGGCGGTCTTCGCGTGCGTCCTGTCGGCCGTCGCGACGGCGCGCTATCTCAGGGGCAGCGGACCGTTCCTCTTCGGCAGGGGCGGGCGATCGTCGCCGGACGGGATCTCCCGCCGCGAGGTCCTCTCGTACTCCGGCCAGATGCTCTCCGAGACGGTGACCGCCTTCGCCCTCCTCGAGGGCGGGCGGCTCATCCTTGGGTACTTCCTCGAATCCGCGAGCGTTGGGATCTACAACATCGTCGTGCTGCTCGCTATGCTCGCCACACTGTTCACATTCTCGTTCAACGCGATCTTCTCGCCGATGATCGCCGACGTCTACCACCGCGGGAAGCGCGACCTCATGGTTTCGCTCCTGGTCACGATCACGCGGTGGATCCTCCTCCTGACGCTCCCCGCCTACGCCTGGCTCCTCCTCTCGGGGGAGGCCGTCCTCGGGATCTTCGGTCCGGAGTTCGTGGCCGGCTACGCGGCGCTCGCGGTCCTCGCGACGGCGCAGCTCGTCGAGAGCTCGGCGGGATCGGTCGCGAGCTGCCTCGCGATGACGAAGTACCAGCGTTTCAATGTCGCGAACACTGTCGTCATGGCGATCGTGAGCGTGACGATGAACGTGATCCTGATTCCGCGGATGGGCATCGTCGGCGCGGGGATCGCCACCGGGGCGTCGATCGCGCTCGTCAACGTGGCGCGGCTCATCGAGGGGAGGGTGCTCCTGGGCGTCTTCCCGTACGACCGCTCGACGCTCAAGGTCCTCGCGACCGGAGCGGTGCTCCTCGTGCTGGTCTACGTGGTGCGCAGGTACTGGGGGGCGCCCGACCGGTGGTACTGGGCGGCCGTCTCCCTCGTGGCGTGCTACGCGGTCGCGGGGGGACTCACGTTCCTCATGGGGACGAGCGACGAGGACCGGATGGTCCTCTCGTCGGTGCTCCGGAAGGTCCTGAAGCGGGGCGATTCCGGGTAGCTCGTGCGGGGTGGTCAAGCTCGGGGCGCTCTGCTCCGGGCGGTCGGCTCCGAGCGGTCAGCTCGCCGCGTCCGTCTTCGGGTCGGTCTCCTGGTCGGTCTCCCGATCCTGCCTCTTGTTTCCTTCTTCGTCGTAGTAGTCGATCATGTGGAGCGGCATCACGACGCTCGACGCGATGTTCGTGAGGTGAAGGTCGACGCGCTTCAGGTACCTCGCCAGGAGCGCGTAGAGGACCGCCTCGCGGCACGGGCGGTCGTCGTTCAGGAGGTCCTTGATCACCGCGTCGCACTCCTTGGCGAGCGCGCGCCCCCTGTCGACGGCCTCCTGCCCGATGTCGCGGTCCGACTGGAGGAACGCCTCCACCGTCGGCTCGAAGAGGTCCTCGGTCCGGAGGAGCAAGTCCCTGAAACGCGTCCCGTAGTGCCCGTGCCGCAGGGGCTCGACGAGCTCTTCGGTCACCTCCAGGATGTTCTTGCAGAGGTCACCGACCCTCTCGGCGTCCTTCGCGATGCTCATGAGGACGAGGCTTATGGGCACGTCCGAGCCCGGCGACACGATCAGGTGCTCGACGAGCTGTTTCCTGATCCGTCTCTGGATCCGGTTGATCTTCCTGTCCATCGCGTAGACCTGGTCGCGCGTCTCCTGGCTGAGCTCCCGTTTCCCGCGGAGCACCTCGGAGATCGGCCGGAACATGTCGACGGCCTGGGCCAGCATCGCCTCCATCTCGGCGTACATCTGGGAGAGCAACGGGCGGCGTCTGAGTGCTTCGATGAATTGCTTGAACACGGTTGCATACCTCCTAGAGGAGTCGATCCAGGAATATCAGCAGTGCGGGCAGGGCGTAGAAGAGCCCGATGACGAAGAACGCGACGTTCTTCTTCGAACGTACGGCCGCGTCCGCGAGCCGGGTGGCCATCTTCATCGGGATCTGTCGCACCGGGCGGTAGGAGTAGATGAGGAGGATCCCGGTGATGTTGAAAAGCAGATGGACGAGCGCAATCGTGAGACCGTCGGCGTTTCCGGCGAGCGATGCGAGGAGCGCCGTCACGGTCGTCCCGATGTTCGCTCCGAGCGCGATCGGGAAGATCTTCTCGAGCTTCATGATCCCGGCGCCCGCGAACGGAACGAGGAGCGACGTCGTGACCGAGCTCGACTGGATGACTGCCGTGACACCGGCGCCGACCGCGATGCCCGTGATGCCGTTCTTCCCCATCAACCTGTCGATGGCGATCTCCGCCTTGGAGAGCGCGAGCCTCTTCGTCGCTCGCACGAGGAAGTAGAGCGACGCGAGAAGGAGCGCGAACCCGAAGATCGCGACGAAGATCGCCGCGTGGCCGCCGGCGACCGCCTCGACGCCGCGGACGAGCGCGTCGACCGCGGGCGCGACGACCCGCTTCACGGGGCTCGCGAACGCGATCGCCTCGCCCCCGACGAGGAGGGCCGAGAGCGCCGTGGCGGACTTCGAGAGGAAGCCCGTGGCGAGTTCCAGGGGGAAGAGGATGACCACGGCCATCACGTTGAAGAAGTCGTGGACGCTTGCCGCCGCGAACGCCCGACGGAACTCCTCGACGCGGCCGATGTGCCCGAGCGAGACGATCGCGCAGGTCACGGTCGTTCCGATGTTCGCCCCCATGACGATGGGGACGGCGTTCTCGATCGAGAGGATCCCCGCGGCGACGAACCCGACGGTCATCGAGGTCGTCGTCGACGAACTCTGGACGATGCTGGTGGCGAGGATGCCGATGAAGAGACCGACGAAGGGGTTCGAGGTCGTGGCGATGAGGCTCTCGGCGAACCCGGCGCCGAACATCTCGAATCCCTCGCCCATGAGCTTGACGCTGACGAGGAAAAAGTAGAGCGGCAGGGCGATCGCGACAGTGCGGAGGAACACAGCGAGCGGTTTCGGCAGGCCGCCGCCGGACACGGTGATGGGAGCGGGCGACGGGCCGCGCGGCGCTCCTGCTGTCTCCTGCGTCTTCGGCTCCGGCACCGAGTCGTCCGTTTCGGGCTCGAGAAGAGCCTGTGTCGACGGTTGCATGTGTGATTCCGAGGCCCCGTGCGGCGGTGCCCGTGACCCCAGGTTACGGGGGCGGATTCTACCATCGGTTGATGCAGTGTCAAGGTCGGATGGGGGTCGCGTGCAGGTTTCGTGAGCCGCGTCCGGCCGGTTCTCGGAGCGGCCCCCGTCGCGCCTCTCGACCCGCCCGAGAGCCCCCCGGGCCTTGGTCTTTGACACCCCCTCCGGGAGTCGGTAGAATGACTGACTCGTCATGTTCTCCGCGTCAGACAACTCACACCGGGAGGGGTTCATGGGGCATGAGAAGCTCACCGAACACTTCCTCGAGCTCATCCGGCGGGCATCGACCGTGCTGCCTCCGGACGTCGAGGAGGCCATCAGGAAGGGGATCGAGAATGAGGGCGACGGCGCTGGGGCGGCCTCGACGCTCAAGCTCCTCCTCGAGAACTCCCGCCAGGCGAAGGAGGGAGTCACGCCGATCTGCCAGGACACGGGCTCGCTCCTCTTCTTCGTCGACATCGGGCAGGACGTCCGCCAGAAAGACGTGGAGGCGGCCGCCCGGGCCGCAGCCGCCGAGGCCACGAAAAGGTACTACCTGCGTCCGAACGCCGTCGACTCGGTCACCGGCAAGAACTCCGGCGACAACACGGGGCTGGGGATGCCCTGTTTCCACTTCGACCAGATGGACGACGACGGGCTCCGCGTGCGGCTCCTCCTGAAGGGCGGCGGCTCGGAGAACGTGGGCGCCCAGTACAAGCTCCCCGACGGGAAGCTCAAGGCGGGGCGCGATCTGGACGGCGTCAGGAAGTGCGTGCTCGACGCCGTCTTCAATGCGCAGGGCAAAGGCTGCGCGCCGGGCGTCATCGGCGTCTGCGTCGGCGGCGACCGGGGTTCCGGCTTTGCCTGTTCGAAGGAGCAGTTCCTCCGGGATCTGGGCGACACGAGCCCCGATCCCGCGCTCGCCGATCTCGAGAAGCAGCTCTTCACGGAGCTCAATCAGCTCGGCATCGGTCCGAGCGGCTTCGGAGGGAAGACGACCGTCCTCGGCGTCAAGATCGGGAAGCGCCACCGTGTGCCGGCGTGCTTCTTCGTCTCCGTGAGCTACGTCTGCTGGGCCTATCGCAAGGCCGCGATGACGATCAAGGGAGGGGAGGTGTCCTATGACTGAGATCAAGCTCCCCGTCTCCGCTGACGAGATCAGGAAGCTCAAGGCGGGCGACGAAGTCTCCATCACGGGGGTCATGATCACCGCGCGGGACGCCGCCCACAAGTACCTCATCGAGACCGACGGTCCCGAGGTGAAGGAGATCCTCAAGGACAGCATGATCTACCACTGCGGTCCCGTCGTGAGGAAGGACGGCGACAGGTACTCGTTCGTCGCCGCTGGTCCCACGACGAGCATCCGCGAGGAGCCCTACGAGGCGGACGTCATCGATCGGTACGGCGTGCGCGGCGTGATCGGGAAGGGCGGCATGGGGGCGAAGACCCTCGAGGCGTGCGACAAGCACGGCTCCGTCTACCTGTCCGCCGTCGGCGGCATCGCGACGACGCTCGCGCGCTCGGTCGTCGAGGTGCTCGACGTGCACAAGCTCGAGGAGTTCGGCGTCCCCGAGGCGATGTGGGTGATCCGCGTGGAGAACTTCCCGGCCGTCGTCACGATGGACAGTCACGGGAAGTCGATCCACGACGATATCGCGAAGCTCTCGAGGGAGAACTACGAGAGGCTGATCGGGAAGTAGATACAGGGCGACACGAACCCGCGCGCCGCATGCGCGACGCACGGTGAGGACACGGCAGCGGCCGGCCTTCGGAAGGGGGCCGGCCGTTCGCGTCCGCGGCGGCTGCGCCCTGTGAGCGCCGCCTGTCTCGGGGACGGCCCGGCCGCGTACCAAGAGAAGAGCTCGCGTGCGGGGTCAACTGAGCCGCTGGTCACTATTGTCGGAGGGCGCCTAAACTGTTGGTGCTGGCTCGCAAGAGTGGTATTCTGTCTCTGCCAATTTCCAGCAATGATGTGTGATAGGAGCCCCGTCAATGGTGGACCTCCGCCTCCGCGGCGCGCGACAGCGAGCGCGCGGGCGGGGAGGCCACCGAAAGGAGGATGTGGCGATGAGAACTGTCATCGTTCTGTGCGCGGTGGCCCTCGTGGCGTTCGCGTTCGAAGCGGGCACGGCGCAGGTGCCGGAGACCCTGAGCTACCAGGGAACGTTGACGGACGGCGCGGGAAGCCCCGTGCCCGACGACGACTATTCGATCACCTTCCGCATCTACGACACCGACGCCGGCGGCACGGCGCTCTGGACAGAGACGCAGACCGTCACGGTCACTGAGGGCATCTTCAACGCGATCCTCGGAAGCAGCGTACCGGTGAACCTCACGTTCGACGTTCCCTACTGGCTGGGTCTGACGGTCGGAGCCGATCCCGAACTCGCGCCGCGTGTCGAGCTGACGTCGACGCCGTACGCCTTCCGGGCGAAGTACGCGGCCGGCGCGGATCCGACGGCACTCGCGGGCGACGGCCTCGTCGCGGACGGCGCCGCGCTCGACGTGAACGTCGGAGACGCGCTCGAGATCGTGACTGATCAGGTAACTCTGACCGAGCAGTACCTGACCGGAACCGCATACTCCACCCTCTACGTCGAGCACGACGAGCCGAACTCCGTGACGACCGGGATGATCTTCCCGCACGTCGTCTCGAGCATCGATGGCGTCTCGAACGACGGTGGGGACGTCGGTCTCGTGGAGGGAGGGAACATCACGATCACGCCCGATGACGACGCGAACACGATCACGTTCACGGCCACCGGAGGAGGAGACATCACGGCAGTCGAGGCCGGTGATGGCCTGTCCGGAGGCGGGACGGAGGGGGACGTCGCGCTGGCGGTCGGCGCGGGTGACGGTGTGGCGGTGGCGGCGGACGACGTCTCGGTCGTCGCGGCCGACATCGCGGGAGCGGGCCTCGCGGACGACGGGTTCAACGACCTGATGATTGTCACGGGCACCGGCCTCGAGGTCACCGCCGACACCCTTCAGCTCACGACGCCCTATCAGGACGGCAGCGCCTTCGACGGCGCCTTCGTGAACGAGGGACAGACCGACGGGGTGACGGCCGACATGTTCGTTCCTGACGTCGTGTCGAGCCTGGACGGTGTCGCGAACGACGCGGG
>JALGWI010000025.1 GCA_025774245.1 bacterium | reverse complement strand
AGCCTCTCCCCGCGGATGCCGAGACGCGGGCGGCGATCGTGGATTCGGTGTCCTGGGCGCTGAACGACACCTACGTCTTCCCGGACGTGGCGGAAGAGATCGAGAAGTCCATAAGGAAGAAGCTCAACAACGGCGAGTACGACGACATCGAGACGATCCCCGAATTCGCGATGGTGCTCACCGAGGACCTGCGGGCGATCAGCAACGACAGGCACATGGGAGTACGGTACGCCACGCCGGAGGACGTGGCCGAGTTCCAGATCGGGGACGACGATCCCAAGGAGGCAGAGAGGCGGGAGCGCGAACAGCTGGAGAAGTCCAACTTCCAGTTCCGCGAGGTGAAGATCCTCGACGGGAACGTGGGCTACCTCCGTCTCGACGCGTTCGTGGACGCCTCGTACTCGGGGCCGACGGCGATCGCGGCGATGAACTTCCTCGGCTACTGCGACGCGCTCATCGTCGATCTCCGGCAGAACGGCGGCGGCTCGCCGAGTCTCATCCAGCTCCTGACGAGCTATCTCGTCGAGGAATCGACGCACCTGAACAGCTTCTACATCCGGGAGGACGACAGCATCCACCAGTTCTGGACGGCCGCCTACGTGCCGGGTCCGATGATGACGGACGCCGACGTGTACGTCCTCACGAGCTCGTACACGTTCTCGGGCGCGGAGGAGTTCACCTACAACCTGAAGAACATGGAGCGCGCGACGATCGTCGGGGAGACGACGGGCGGGGGCGCGCATCCGGTTCGCGGGATGCTCTTTGACGGACTGAACGTCCTTGTGAGAGTGCCGTACGGACGCGCCGTCAACCCGATCACAGACACGAACTGGGAAGGCACCGGCATCACGCCGCACATCGAGGTTCCACAGCAGCAGGCGCTGTCGGTCGCGCACCTGGAGGCACTCAAGGCCCTCAAGGAGAAGGCGTCCGAGGAGGACGACACGTTCGCGATCGACTGGGCGATCGTCGGCCTCGAGGCCGAGACGAATCCGGTGGAGGTCTCCGCCGCGACGCTCTCCTCCTACGCAGGAACGTACGGTCCGCGCGCGCTCATCTTCGAGGACGGCGCGCTCTTCTATCAGCGCGAGGATCGGCCGCGGTTCCAGGCGATCCCGATGAGCGACACGCTCTTCAGGTTCGGAGAGGTTCCCTATTTCCGCCTGGAGGTCGTGACCGACGACGCCGGTCGCCCGACGAAGCTCGTCGGCCACTACGACAACGGGCGCACCGACGAGTCGCCGCGATCGGAGTGACGGCTGCGCCCGGTGGGGCGCGACAGGACCGACTGACGTGCGGCATGATGCGAGGCCCCGGGCTCCTGAGCCCGGGGCGGTCGTTCTCGGGTGAAGCGAGGCCGCGCGACCGCCCCGGCACTTCCCCCTATCTATAGAGAGCCTTGAGCCTTCCCCACGTCGTCTGCTCGACCGGGCTCGCGCAGTCGCCGCAGCCCATTCCGTTGGCTCCGATGTCAGCGGTCCAGTCGTTGTTCTCCGGCAGGCAGCAGGAGTTGCTGCAGAGTATGAAGCGGTATGCGGCCATGTCGCAGAACCGGGGATCGACGTGGAGCGTGTCACCGACGGTGCCGCAGAGGTCGTCGCCCCCGTCGTTCCCGAAGACGACACACTCCGTGGTGCTCGGGGCGCTCGTGCCATCGCAGGAGAGGGCGTCCCCTTCTTCGCTGAAGGCGATGATGGTGTGCACGATCGTGGGGGAGGAGTTCCAGCACCAGATGCCGCCTCCGAAACTGGCCGCGTTCAGCGCGAAGGTGACGTTCGAGATCACGGGAGAGGCCTCGAAGAGGTACATGCCGCCGCCGCACCCAGCGATCACCGAGTTTCCCGCGAACGTGCAGCCCGAGATCGTCACCCTTCCCGGCTGCTCGCAGTACCAGCCGCCGCCTCGCTCCTCGGCCACGTTGTCGAGGAAGACGCAGTTCGTCACGGTCGGCGAGGAGCCCTGGGCCGAGAAGAGCGCGCCTCCGTAGTCGCCGGTGTTCTCGAAGAAGGTGACGTTCGTGATTGTCGCGGAGGCGCCGTACACGCAAGCTATCCCGCCGCCACCCCAGGAGTTGTCCTCCGCGGCGTTGTACTCGAATCGGCACATCGTGACGGTCGGCGACGACCCGTTCAGGAGCATGCCCCCGCCGACGCCGGCGCGGCCGTTCATGATCGTGAAGCCGCGGATCGTGCACGCCGAGGTCTCCCCCTGGTTGAGGAAGAAGGCGCGGCCCTCATTCAGGCAGTTGACGCGGGTCTCGTTCGGATCCTCCGCGCGAAGGAGGATGTTCCTGCCGCCGAAGCTGATCTCCCGGTTCAGCGGCCCCGTGTACGTTCCCTGTGCGACCCAGACGGTGTCCCCGCTCACGGAGGCGTTGATCCCCTCCTGGATGGTCTCGTAGTCTCCGAACCCGGCGTGATCGACGCGGATCTCGGTGGCTGCAGCGGTGACCGCGATCGCGAGAGCAACCACGGAGGCTGCGAACACAGAAACTGCGGATTCGCAAGATCTCATGAGAGGGCTCCTTGGAGGGGGGTCACGGGAAGACACTACCATGCTAGGTGAGTCCCGGGGCCGCTGTCAATCCGGCTGATCCGACGATGCGCCCCGGACGGAGGCGCCGGCGTGCCGGGACTCGTCCCGGCTCCACAATCCCCACTTCTTGGGCGGGAAATACGGTCAAAACTGACTGAGTGGTTGCTTTTCGCACAGAGTACTGTTAGAATCAAGGTAGAAGCGTCCGGACTACGCGTCATTTGCCCGCTGCTGCCCCACTTCCGCGGGGCGTGCGACGGGTACGTTCACGAGGAGGAAGACGATGCGATTTTCGTCGCTTGTGCTCGTCCTGACTGCCCTGCTGGTCCTCACGGCCGCTGTTGCCCCGGCCCGGCAGATCGAGTCGATGTATTTGGCGTCGCCCACACTGGCGAAGATCGGCGCCGCCGAAGCTGAGGGAGTGCTCAGTTCCGATGAGGCCGCCCTCAACAGGATCTACCACATTTTCGATCGGTCACGCGTCGACGAGCGGTTCCTGGTCGAGGACGAGACCCCGGGGAAGAGCGCCACGATGCTCATCCACTCGATCCAGACGAACCCCGAGGTGAGCGACGAGGCGAAGTCGGTGCTCGAGGAGTACCTCGATGCCCCCTTCGACGCTCGGGCGATCTTCATCTCCCCGAGCGGGCACTTCAAACTTACATACTACACCACCGGTGGAAACGCGGTCCCGCCCGAGGATCTGAACTCGAACGGCGTCCCGGACTTCGTCGAATGGTGCGCGGACTACATGGACTACTCCTGGCAGGTCGAGATCACCGATCTCGGCTTCAGGGCCCCCGGCCTCACCGCGGGGTACTATCTGGTCAGCTTCGAGGATATGCCCTACTACGGCTACACGCAGCCGACGGCGGGCACGACGCGCATCGTCCTTCACAATAACTTCCTCAGCTTCCCGACGAACGACGACCCCGACGGCGACCAGAAGGGCGCTGCCAAGGTCACGTGCGCGCACGAGTTCAAGCACGCGAGCCAGTACACAGGGAGCCACTGGAGCGAGGGCGGCTGGGTCGAGGTCGACGCCACGTGGGCCGAGGAAGTCGTCTATCCTGCGACGAACGACTACCACTGGTACGTCGGTGGCGCCGGCAGCCCGCTCACGCAGCCGAACGTCTCGCTCGATTCGGGCGGCACGGGAAGCTACGAGGACTGCATCTGGCAGCTGTGCATGAGCGAGATGTGGGGGAATCAGCTGATCGTCGATTTCTGGACGTGGCGGGCGACGCATACGGGATGGGGAATGCTCCAGAGCTACGATTACATCGTCGGCACGCAGGGGATGGACCTGTCTTCGTACTACGCGATGTGGACGCACTGGAACTACCTGACGGGCGCCAGGGCCTTGCCGCCGTTCGGCTACTCTGACGGTCCGGAATACAACACGGCGGCGATCTGGCTCAACGTCTCGGGGCTCGGCGTGTTGAGATCGAGCACCGTGCCGCACCTCGCGACGAAGTTCGCGAGGCACCATCACACGAACACGCTGGCCGATTATCCGAAGATCGTGTTCGACGGCGCCGCGGGCATCGATTTCCGTCCGCAGCTCATCGTCGAGAAGGCGGGCGGAATCCTCGTGTTCGACGAGGTTGAGGTCGACGCGAGCGGCCACGGCGAGAAGGTCCTCGATTACCCGTTCAGCGACATCAGCGAGATGGGCCTCTCGTTCGCGAACTGCGAGTGGTCGGGCACAGCCAAGAGCTACAGCTACCAGCTCTTCTCCGAGCCGAGCTCCGGCGTCGAGGGGATCCCCGACTACGGGATGATGAGGCTCTACCCGAACTATCCCAACCCGTTCAACCCGAAGACGACGGTGCGCTTCGCGCTCGCTTCGGCCCTCCCGGTCGATCTCACGATCGTGTCGCCGGGCGGCCGTGTCGTGAGGCACTTGGTCGATGGCGAGACGTACGGACCGGGTGAGCACCACGTCACGTTCGACGGGAAAGACAACGCCGGCAACGATCTCCCGAGCGGCATCTACTTCGCCAAGCTCAACGTCGGCGGAACGGAGTCGCAGCTCGCCAAGATGACGCTTCTGAAGTAGTGGCGCCACGAGCGACATGATGGGTTTGCAGAGAGGGGGTGGGCACGGAGCCCACCCCCTCCTTTGATTCTCGATCTGGAACGCCGTCACGCGCCCGGCTGGTAGAGCCCCTTGATGCGTCCCCAGGTCAGAGGTTCGACGGGTGTGAAGTCCGTAACGTCGAACTCCACGACGACCACGTTGGGGAACGGGTCGCGGAGCGAGGAGTGATCTTCGGTGACCGTGAGGACGTAGTCGCCGGCCGGAAGCACGCCGAACTCGCACGTGATCCCGTAGGGGATGATGACCATGAGGCAGACGTACCCCGGCATCCATTCATCGTACGCATGGATGTCGATCGCGAGTGCGCCTCCTCCAGCGGTGCATTCGTAGGTGTCGACGCTCCAGCACGAGTCCGCGAACCACCCGTAGACGTGCACGGAGACGGGATCGACGTCGGTCGGGTTCGCAGGGACGATGTCCACCGATGAAATGACGGCCTGGGCAGTGGGTGCGAGGAGCCCAGCGAGCGCCACACACCAGGCGCAGACGAGGGCGGTCCGAGGGAACGGCGAGAGGGTAGCCGTCAGCATTGGTCGCCTCCTTTCACCAGCGGGCGACCGGGCGAGGCGTCGGCATCAGGGAGCGCGGGGGATCCCTCCGCGACTGATCGCGGATCGGGGCGCGGCGCTCGCTCGTTCGCTCGCGTTCGGCCTCTTGACTCATCCTACCACCGTGGGTGAGACTGTCAATGGGGCTGCCGCCGCCCGCTCGATCAACCGCGGCGCGAACCTGCCGGGGTCGTTTAGCGAACGGGCCCTCAATCTGAGTGATGGTGCCTTCTTCCCGATCCGGAGAGTGTCGTGGCTTCGACCCGTGAGTTCCGCCCGAGAAGCGCGCTGGCCCGGCTCCTGCGGCTGCCCGGCCGCACGGCGGTGCCGACGTACGAGACCGACCGTGTCGGTGAGGTCCCGCGCAGGGACGAGCGCGAGACGGTGTTCGCCCGTCACGACCTGCACCGGTACTTCGGGAAGGGCACGCCCGAGTTCACGGAGTACTACGGGTCGCACCAGGACCAGCTCGAGATCGACACGGAGATTGCCGGGATGCCCGGCCTGGCGTCGAGGGCCGGCGACGACGCGCACATGTACTCCGCGGTCATCGCGTCGATCCGGACGCTCGCGGCGGACTCCGCCGTCGACGGGGAACCCGCGCCCTCGCGCGTCGAGATGGCGCCCGCGCGCGCCGCGCTGAAGGTGAAGGAGTTCGCGAAGGTGATCGGAGCCGATCTCGCCGGGGTCGGGCCGCTCCGGCAGGAGTGGGTGCACAGCCACGTCGGACGTTCGCTCGGGAACCACGAGGGCTTCGAGCGTTGGGGAACCCCCGTCGATCTCCGGAGCCACACGAGCGCGATCGCTCTCGGCTTTCGCATGCCGGACGACCTCGTGCGGAGCGCGCCGGAGTTCCCGGTCCTGCTCGCGACCGTTCGCGGATACGGGCTCGGCGCGTGGGTCTCGGTTCAGCTGGCCCGCTACATCCGGCATCTCGGGTACTCGGCGCGGGCCCACCACGTCTACAACTACCGGGTCCTCGCGGTACCGGTCGCCGTCGATTGCGGCCTCGGCGAGCTTTCGCGCGCGGGGTTTCTCCTGACGCGGGAGATGGGGCTCGGCGTGCGTCTCGCCGTCGTGACGACCGACATGCCGCTCGAGCACGACGATCCGGTCGACCTCGGTATCCAGTCGTTCTGCGAGAGGTGCAGGATCTGCGCGGAGAACTGTCCGTCCGGCGCGATCCCGACGGGCGCCAAGACGGAGTCCAACGGGATCATGAAGTGGCAGATGGACGCCGAGAGCTGCTACCGCTTCTGGAACAACGTCGGGACCGACTGCAGCATCTGCCTCGCGAGCTGCCCGTGGACGAAGCCCGCGACGCGGTTCCACCGGCTCATGGCGACCCTGGCGGGCATCAGGGGGCCGCACCAATCCCTCATGGTGCTCGGGGACAAGCTCTTCTACGGAAGCGGCGGGTACAGGCCCGGCCCGCGCCCGGAGTTCATCGATGCGCCCACGTCGAACCCCTCGACACCGACCCCGCCGCCGGCGGGGGAGTCGGCGACGGGGGAGTCGGAGAGCGCGGAGCCACCGACCGCGGAGCCGCCGGCCGACGAACCAACGGTCGAAGAGCCGGCAGACGAGCGCCGCACGTCCGTGACCTCCTGAGGGAGCCGCCGAGTTGCCCGAGACCACCACCGGATCACAGACCGACCGCCCCAGGGAACGGCAGTTCGGCCACAGGCCCGTTACCGTCGATCACCCGACGCGAGCGGTGCTCCTGATCCTCGTGTCGGGGGCGTGTTTCTCGATCGTCGGTACGATCGTCCGGCTCACCACCCTGCCCGTCTACGAGAAGGTGTTCTTCCGGAGCATCGTCTCGCTCGCCCTGATGGGAGCCGTCGCGCTCAGGAGTCACCAGAACCCGTTCGTGTGGAACCCGCGCACGCGCCTCCTCATCCTCCGGGGCATCTTCGGCACGACGGCCATGACGCTCTACTTCTACGCGATCCAGAACCTGACGCTCGCCGATGCGACGATACTGAACAAGCTCTCGCCGTTCTTCGTGATCATGCTTGCGCCGCTCTTCCTCAAGGAGCGGCTCTCCCGCTACGTCGTCCCCGCGCTCGCGGCGGCCTTCGTGGGCGCGATTCTCGTCATCAAGCCGCAGCTCGACTTCAAGGCGCTCCCGGCTCTCGGAGGGTTCCTCTCCGCGGCGGCGTCCGGGAGCGCGTACATCGTGGTCCGCTCGCTCAGGGGGAAGGAGCCGCCGTACAAGATCGTCTTCTATTTCGCGCTCGTCTCGACAGTGGCGATGATCCCGCCGATGGCCGTGCACTACGTCCGGCCCGCACAGCCGGAGCTGTTGGCGCTCCTTCTGGCCGGGGTCCTCGCGACGATCGGGCAGTTCTGTCTGACGTTCGCGTACCACCAGGCGCCGGCGACCAAGATCTCGATCTACAACTACTCCCACGTCGTGTTCGCGCTCCTCATCGGGTTCGTCCTCTGGTCGGAGCTTCCGGATCCTCTGAGTCTCGTCGGGAGCGCGCTCATCGTCATCGCCGCGATCTACAACCACAGGCGGATCCTGGGGGAGCGGGTGATGCCTCCGCCGGCGTAGGCGGACGGATCCACGAGAAAGCCCCCGCGATCCTCGCGGGGGCGCTTCGGTGAGACCCTCTGACGAAGCCCCCTGATGCCGGCGGGCTGTTCTGTTCCTACTTCATCCTGATCATGTGCAGCTGCCAGAGGTCCCTCGTCCTCCAGCGGAGGAACGGGGCCATGGCGAGCATGCCCGTCTTGCCGATGCTCTTCTCGAGGAACTTCAGCTCCTCGAGCTTCGCGATCGCCTCGGGATCGGGCGGCACCTCGAACCCTGCCTCCTTCATAAGAAGCGTCCCCTTCGCCTTGATCGAGAGCTCGGCGTGGAGCCTCAGGAGGCACAGCATGTCGGCGACGATCTCGGGTGGGAAGTGCTCCTTCAGGGACGAGAGGTACTTCCCGATGTGGGAGTCCGAGATTCCGCCCTTGTTGATGATGGCGAGGAGGTCGGCGTCGGTGTCGAGTCCAACCCCGATCCAGTTCCGAAGCGTCTTCTCGCTCTGGTGGAACGCGACCAGGAAGACCAGCGGGAGCACGATCACGAGGCCGACGACCGTGAGCGCCGGCGAGATGAGCAGGATGTTGAAGAGCGAGTGCAGCAGGAACGCGATCCCGAGCGCGGGGAGGAGCGCCTTCCAGCCGGTCGTCACGTATCTCTCGGAGAGGCTCAGGGCGACAATTCCGAAGAGCGCCGTGGCTCCGCCGTGCATCACTGCGGTCCCGAAGCCCCGGAGCGCGCAGGCGAAAGGACTCAGGGGGCAGGCGTTCAGGAAGTAGACGTTCTCGACGACCGCGAACCCGGCCCCGATCGTGAAGCCGAGGATCGCGGCGTCCACGGGGAACGCCACGCGCTTCGATCTGACGAGGAACACGAGGTAGGCCGCCTTCAGGATCTCCTCGACGACGGGCCCGAGGGAACGCGCATAGGTCACGTAGTCCCACGGGAGGATGTCCAGGAGCCGCACGTTCACGAACAGGCTCGCGAACGCGGCGCCGCATCCGAGCAGCAGGGCTAGGAGGACGGCGGGGAGCCGCACCAGCTTGTAGCTGTCGAGGAATACGAGCGACACCAGGAAGGTGATGACCGGGAGGACGGTGAGGATGATTCTGAAAGGGAAGCTCATTCCGCCCTCATCGGAGGATCTTCAGGGAGAACATCCACTCGTCCGTCGTCTCCCAGCCCCACTCGTCGGCGATGGCGTAGCCGAACGAGAGGGTCGACGGCATGGAGGAGAAGAGCACGAGTTGAACGTTGAGCTGCGCGCCGACGTCGGCGACCCGCTGCTGCCACGGTTCGTAGTCGATGTTCGTGATGATTCCCTTGGAGAAGAACGTAAGGCGCGCCCAGTTGGCGTAGAAACCGGGGAACCCGAAGCGCTTGAACCTGATCGGAGGCAACGTCCACTCGATCATGCCCTTCGCGTAGTTTCTCCCGGCGATGCTGTTGAGCGGCTTCCCCGGGAAGCTGTAGTGTCGCCTGTAGCGGTTGACCGATCGGTGATCGACCGTGTTGTTCCCGAACCCCCCGAAGAAGAAGTTGGCGAACGGCTCGTCCCTCGGGCCGATCGAGTTCCCTCCCGAGAAGTGCAGCCAGATCGCCGAGTGCTCGATCGGCGTCAGAAAGCCGAACGCGAGATCGGTGCGGAACTGCGGGAAGGCGTCGCCACGGACGTAGGTTCCAGACGAGACGAGCTTGGCCATGTATCCCTTCTCCGCCTCGATCGCTCCGATCGTGCTGGCAAGCTTCGCGTACCGGATCTCGGCGTTGCCGGCGAGGAAGTTGTCGTACGTGGTCGCGATGTTCTGAGCGTCCGGCAGCACCTCGAGTCCCCAATACCCCGTGAGACCGAGCCCATATCCGAGCGAGACGGGCGCGTCGTCGATGATCTTGCCGGAGAAACTCCCGCCGAGTGAGTACCCCTTCCTGGCCGTCTTCGTCGGGCCGAAGAAGTCGTAGAAGTCGGCGCGGTTGTACGCGCCGTGGAGCCGCCAGCGGTCGTGTCGGAAGTTGAAGCGCGCGTGCAGCTTCTCGTCCGCCGCGAGCTCTTCCGCCGGCGAGTACGAGAGAGCCAGGTCGAGGCTGTAGAGAAAGACCGGGTCACTGAAGTTGAGCTTGGCGCCGATGGACGTGCGGTCCTTGTACGATTCGACGATGGGGTAGCCCGACGCGATCCCGAGGCTGCCGATGCCGCTGTAGGGCTCCGGCACGAGCGCGAGCGAGTCGACCTCGACGTCGGCCGGGGAGCCGAGAATCCAGTCCTGCACGATGGGGCGCTCCTGCGCTATGGAGCTGCCGAGGTACCTGACGGGGCTCACGTCCTCGATCGGCTCGTCGGGGATCATGACCGGGACGAACCCGTCGCCGGTGTACTCGAAAGCGATGAGGGAATCGGCCGACGCCACGATCGGACGGAAGTACCCCGTCTCGCAGTTCGAGATGGCGTCGACATCACCTTCCTCCAGATCGTACCGGAAGACGTTCGAGATGCCCGTGTAGAAGGACGTTCCGTAGAGGTACCTCCCGTCGGGGGAGTGCACGAAGTTCGACGCGGAGTTGTCGGTGAACTCGTACAGCACATCGTACGAGCTGTCCCATGCCATGAGCTTCGCAACGTCCATCCGGATGAGCCACTGGCGCCCGCTGATCTCGACGAGCGTCGCCGAGAGGTACTGTCCATCGGGGGAGATGTCGATGTCGAAGATGTCCTTTCCGTACGGGAGGACGAGGATCTCCTGCCAGCGCTCCCAGGGCTCGTAGAGGCGGACGAGCCTCGATTTGCCGTTGTGATGCTGCACGCCCCAGATCGACCCGTCGGTTGGGTTGAGCGCGATGTCGCCGGTTCGGATGTTCCTCTGAAGCACGTGGACCTCGCCCGTCTCGATGTCGACCCGGTTCAGATGGCGCCAGCGGCGGCTGTTCTGGGTCGTGAAGTAGATCAGCGAGTTCGCCGAGTCGTAGGCCATGTGCGCGACGTAGTAGGTGGCGGGCGTGTCGATGTCGCAGAGCTTCCGGCCCTCGCCCGTGTCGATGTCGAACTCAGCGATGTGCGCGAAGTCGCCCGGGTACTGCACGGCCGCGTAGAGCTTCCGCGTCTCCGGATTGAAGAACTGCCGGGACACCGAGCCCAGCGCGCGCTCCGATAGCCTGCGCTGGGGCGTGAGCGGGTGCCGGCGGATCGAGTCGAGGTTCGCCGACTGCCACTCGTGCTCCCACGCGACCCACTTGCGCCACTCGTCGTCGAGCGACAGGCCGTAGACGTTCTTGAACTGCGTGGAGAAGTAGCGTCTGGAGCCTTCCGACCTCCGGAACCACTTGATGATCTTCTCCGGGCCGTAGAGGTACGCGAGGTAGCTCACGAAGCGCGTGCCGTACAGGTACGACACGCGCCCCGTCTGGAAATCGATCGTCGTGCCCTCCGACTCGAGGCCGACGATGTCGTAGAAGAAGCTTCCGTCGCGGACCATCGTGCGGAAGACCATCTCGTCGTAGCCGCTCTGCGCGCGTCCGATTCCGCCGGCCATCCACGTCTCGAGGAAGACCGCGATGCCCTCGTGGTACCAGCGCGGGGAGTAGTACCTCGGGCTCGTGAGGTAGCTGTAGATGATGGAGACCGGGTCGTCCGCGGAGACGGCGACCTTCCCGAGAAACGCGGACCGGAAGAACCTGTCGACGCCGATGGCCTGGTCGCAAGCGACAACGTGAACGAGCTCGTGGCTCGTCACCCAGTTCAGCCGCTCGTTCGTCGGGCACGTGTCGAAGACGTACTCGAAGGGCTCGATGCCGAGGGTGATGTAGTTGTAGGGGATCGTGGTGGTCCCGGCATACCCGTAGTCGTCGAAGTCCTGGAGCGTCACGGTCACGTCTTCGGTCGGCGTGTAGTCGAAGAGCTTCTTGTGGAAGCGGAGGGAGTTCTCGAAGCACCGCGTGAGGTGCGGGACGATGTACGCGTGCGCCTGGTCGTAGTAGACGAGACGGAGGTCCTCCGCCCTCACCTCGCGGTAGTAGAGGCCGAGGTCGCGCGAGTCCCCGTGAACGGTGGTCGGGAGCGCGACGAGGCCGAAGGCGAGAGGCAACGTGAGGAGGATCAGCGTGAAGCGGAACGGAAGAACAGAACGCCGGAACGATTCTCTCTTCATGGCGGGCCCCCCTGGAAGAGAAGTGATGGAACCAGTATACACGAGAAACGGGAGAAGATGCACCCCACGCATCGTCCCCCGCTTCCCGGTCTCTCATCTCAGGCGGGTCGATACCGCTCGCTACCTCACCGACCGGCCCCTCCGCCCCGCAGCGAAGGGGCCGGCGTCCATCCTGTCGTCTAGAACTGACTCCTGGCGTCGGCCACGTAGGACCTCTGGAGGAGGTCCCGCTGGCTGCTCGCGCCGGCGGTTCTGAACATGAGTGCCCTGTCCTGCGACGGCATCGCCTGGAGCGCGACGGCCGCCCGCTGATCCGGCAGCCTGTTGAAGACGGCGAGCTGCTCGCGCTGCGCCAGGGCTCCGTACATCTTGGCCACGTCGGTGGCCGGCAGGGCCCCGAAGAAGGGCTCGAGGAACAGCTCGGTCTTATAGACGGGCGACTTCTCGAGGGCAAGCGCCTTTTCGCTGGAAGGAACACCCTCGAAGAAGGGAACCAGGAACAGCTCGGTCGTCGCGACCGGGCTGCGGTGGAAGATGTCGGCCGCCTCACTCCGCGGCACCCTGGAGAAGACGAGCTCCTTTTCGCTGGACGCGAGAGCCTGGAACATCTGGTTCGTCTCGGGCTGCACCCACGTCGGGTTCTTCTCGAGAATGGTGCCGATCTCCCGACTCTTCATGGCTCCGAAGAAGGGCTCGAGGAACAGCTCGGTCTTGTAGACGGGCGACTTCTCGAGAGCGAGCATCTTCTCGCTGGAAGGAACACCCTCGAAGAAGGGAACCAGGAACAGCTCCTGTGTCGCGACCGGGCTGCGCTGGAAGACGTCCGCCACGACCTCGGGCGGAGCCGCCTCGAAGACCATCAGCTGCTCCCGCTGCGTCAGTGCCCGGAAGAGCTGCACCTGCTCGCTCTGCGCCCTCGCCTCCATCATCCCGCCCTCGGGCTGGACGGCGACGGGACTCCGCTCCATCATCCCGCCTTCCGGCTGGACGGCGACTGGGCTCCGCTCCATCATCCCGCCCTCGGGCTGGACAGCGACGGGGCTCCGCTCCATCATCCCGCCCTCGGGCTGGACAGCGACGGGGCTCCGCTCCATCATCCCGCCTTCAGGCTGGACGGCGACGGGGCTCCGCTCCATCATCCCGCCCTCAGGCTGGACGGCGACGGGGCTCCTCTGCATCTCGCCCTCAGGCTGAACCGCGACGGGGCTTCTCTCCAGCCCGCCCTTGGGCTGGATCCGCACGGAGCTCCGCTCGAGGACGAGCGCGATGTCCGAGTCCGACATGTTCTCGAGGAACGCCTGCTGGAACGCCTGGTTCTGCCAGGCCGGGTTCTTCTGGAGAAGAAGCGTCATCTTGTGGGGCCCGAGAGCCTCGAAGAACGGAACGAGGAACATCTCGTTCTTCCAGACCCGGCTGTTCATGATCAGGTCTTCCTGCTCGAGCCGCGGCAGCCTCTGGAAGGTGACAAGCTGCTCCCGGTGCGTCATGCCCTTGAACTGCTCCTCCGACAGGGGAGGCTGGTAGGCCACGGTCTTCTCGAGCATGAGCCCGATGTCCCGCGCCGACATGCTCCCGAAGAACGACTGCAGGAACATCTCGTCCTGCCAGACCGGGTTGTTCTCGAGGAGGACCCCGATGTCCTCCTTGGCCATGCTGCCGAAGAACTGCTGGAGGAACCTCTCGTTCTTCCACATGGGGCTCCGCGCGAGCACGCTGGCCTTCTCCTGAGCGGGCGCGTTCCGGAAGAAGTCCTCGAGGAGAAGCTCGCTCTGCCAGAGTTCGCTCTTCTTGAGCATCGCCTCGATCTCGGACGCCGGGAGGTTCTTGAGCATCGTCAGCTTGGTGTCGTCGTCGAGGGCGTTGAACATCGCGAGCGCCTCGGCCGGCTTCGCGTTGTAGAAGTAGTCGGCCTGATCGGCGAGCCCCGTCCTCTGGAGCATCGTGTCGATCTCGCGCTCGGTGCAGCGCTCGAGGGCCATGGCGCGCTCCGGTCCGTCTGCTCTCTCGAAGGCGGCAGCCTTCTCCGACTTCTGCAAGGCACCGAAGTACGGCTCCAAGAACAGCTCGGTCTTCCAGAGCGGGCTCCGCTTGAACGACTCGTACCGCTCCGACGCCGGCATCGCCTCGAAGATGATCTTGAAATCGGTGGCGGTCATCTTCGCGTAGAACGCCTCGGCGGCCTGGGGCATCTTCGCGATTGGCTTCCGCGCGAAGGTGTCGGCCTGCTTCTCGACGGGCAGACGTCCGAACGCCTCGTTCATGAAGTCCGCCGACTCGCAGGGCTGGACCCTGTTGAAGACGTCGATCTTCTGCTCGAGCGGGAGCTGAATGAAGCTCTCGGGCGAGCGCCCGAACGTCGCCACGCGAGCGGACTTCGGGGTGGCGTCGTAGAAGATCTGCATGCCTTCCTCGGTCCGCCACATGGGGGACCTCAGAAGCATATCGCGCTTGAGGCTCGTCGGAAGCGCCTCGAAGTAGGGCGTGGCGTCGATCTGCTGCGCCCAGCCCGGGCTCTTCTCGAGACAGAGTCCGATCTCCGTGGCGTTGGTCTTCTCGAGAAACTGCACGAAGGTGTCCTCGGACTTCAGGATCGGGTTCCTGTGGAAGGCCTCGACCTGCTGCGAGTACTCGAGCCTCTTGTACATGTTGTCCTGGTTCAGCACGGGGAGGCGCTCGAAGAACTCCGCCTTCTCCTGCATGGAGGCACGATCGAAGAGATCCGTCGTGCCCTCTCCCGTTCTGCCCCCGGCCGCGCCGGCGAGGACGACGTCGTCATCCCCAATCTGCTCCGCGCGGTACTTCTGAACCGCACCGATCGTGCCCATCACGTCCCCGTCCGCGGGCGGCTTGGCGAGGATGCCGAAGTAGACCACCGCGCAGATGGCGACGACCACGACTGCGGCCAGAATGGCCCTATTCCTGCTCATGGCCGATCCCCCTTCCCGGCGCGGCTGTCGTCGGCAGCGCGCCTGGCCAGTTCATCGTTCCGAGACTAGGTAGAGAGGTATGCAACATGACGTTCTATTCTCCTTCCGGCGAGATCGTCTTCTCGAGCAGAAGATCGCCGGACGTAAGCACTTTCATGTTGAAGGAAGAACCCGTGCTCCGGTTGTCCCGGAAGACGAGGTTGTAGTCGCAGTCGCCCGTGTGCGTGAGAGATGCCTGGTTGCCGGCGACCCGCAGGGTGTGCTCGCCCTCATCGAGAGCCGTGTAGCCCTCGAATCGGAGCTCATCGTCGAACTCGAACACGACCTGGACCTCCGACGGGCTGGAGAGCCCGAGGTGGACGGCCACCGAGTTCTCGGTGTGTTCGATGCAGGCGCCCCCGTACACCTCTGGTAGCTCGAGCGGGATGCACTGGGAACTCAGCAGCTCACCCGTTCTCTCCCCGGTTCCAATTGTCCCGTAGGGTCTATAGTCGTGGCCGGGCCTGCCCGTGAGGTGTTCGGGAGCGCCACGCATAAGAACGAGAGCCGTCACTGTGGTGAGGCAGAGGCCGACGAGGAGGCCGGCGGCGAAAACGTAGGCCGGTCTGGCGGCGAGCCCGGGCCGGAACGCATTACGGATCGGCGCGAGGTAATCTCTCCTCGCCGTCCTTCTGCCTCCAGGGTGGATCGACGAGAGAACCTCCTTACGGAAACCGGGCGGGGGAGGGACCTCCGCAACGTCGCGAAACGCCCGGTCGACCCGGCAGAGATCCTCGTAGTAGCTCCGCGCCTCCGGATCGGAATCCAGAATGCGTTCGAGCTCGAGGCTCTCCTCCGGAGAGTTCGTCCCGTCGATCTCGCCGTTCATCAGTTCCTTGTGTCTCTCGTTTTTCATCTTGCGTACCCCTGCTTGATCAGAATGTCTCTCAACTGGTGTCTTGCCGTGAACAGTCTCGACTTCACCGTCTTCTCCGGTACCCTCACGATGTCGCTGATCTCGCTGCAGGACAGCTCGAGGAAGTACTTGAGCACGATGACGATCCGGTAGTCGAGCTTGAGTCCCATGAGGGCGTGCGCGAGGGATTCGCCCCTCTCGTCCCGAGCCAACGCGTCCCAGGCCGTTCCGCCACCCGCCTTGAAATCGCAGTCGACGAGCACCTCGCGCTTCCTCTTGCGGAGGGTGTTGATGCACTCGTTGACCGTGATCCGGTAGAGCCAGCTGAAGAACTTGTACTGCGGGTTGTAGGTGCTGAGCTTCCGGTAGGCCTTGATGAAGACCAATTGTGCGACGTCTGCTGCATCGTCTTCATCTTTCACGATCCTCAGGGCGACGTTGAAGACTGTCCTCTCGTATCTCTCGACGATCTTCTCGAACGCGCGGTCGTCGCCTCTTGTGGCCCTCAATGCGAGTTTCGAATCATCTATCATAACTACGCATAATCCCGGCGAAGGTTGGTGACGTTCTTGTCGCTCCCGTGAAGGGGGTACGCGTCCCCCCGTGCTCCCCGTCGATGCGGCCGCCCCGGGCGCTTCCCGGCCCCCCGGGCTCGCGGCCTCCTCACATCGAGTCGGGCGGCGGGCCGCCCGGGCAAAGCTGAATACTCGTTCACTGAATCTCGAAGAGGATGTCGAAGCCCGCGAGCCGGAAGAGGTCCGCGAGGTGGTCGTTCAGATTGGTGAGCGTGAGACCCTGGCCTGACTCGTTCAGCCGCTTCTGCGCCTCCAGGAGAACTCCCAGCCCCAGGCTGGAGATGTAGTCCAGATCGGTGAAGTCGATAGCGCAAGATTCCGTGATCGTGGCGAGTATGCCCCTCGCCTTCTCGGCCTGCGAGGCGTCGAGCCTGCCCGATAGCATGACGGTCCCATTCTCAGCTCGCCGGATGTCGAACATCCTTCCTCCCAATATCCCTCGTGGCGGTGACGGACAACGTTCTGTTTTCGTATTCGTAGTGGAGCTCGTCGAAGAGCTTCCGGACGAGGTAGACGCCCAGCCCCCCGACCTTCCTTTCCGAGATCGGCCTCTTCACCTTGGGTATTGCGATCTTCGACGGGTCGAATTCGTCGACGTCGAAGTCGGTGAGCCGGATGATGAGGCGGTCTTCTTCCTTCTCGAGGGCGAGCGAGATCCGATCGCGCCCGCCGCTGTTGTGCCGGACCAGGTTCGTGAAGAGCTCCTCCACGGCGAGCCTGATCGCGAGGGCGTCGTCGTCCCCGATGTCGTGCTCGCTCAGGAACCCGTCGACGAGCGGGAAGATCTCGTTCAGCGCTTCGATCGTTCTCTCGAAGTCCTTCTCCATCGTCGTTCCTCGGTGCGGTGCAGCGTCGCTGGCCGGCTATCCCTTCGGCCGCCGGAGCTCCTCGAACGGCGGATAGCCGCGAAGCGACTCCAGGTCCATGTCGTTGTGGAGTCCCATCGGGATCGCGGACCCGCATCCCGCCGCGCGCGCCTCTCTCAGGAGCTCCACGGCTCGCTCGCGCTCTCCCAGGAGCGCGGCGATGTCGGCGCGGAAGTAGAGATCGACCCCGAAGAGGTAGGGGCGCGCGAGATTCTCGAGCTCGGCGGAGAGCCTCTCGGCCTCCGCGCGGTCGCCCTGACGCGCGGCAATCGTCGCGAGGTGCGCCCTGTTGGTGACCCCGTCCGGGGCCTCCTGTAGGAGTTCCTCGAAAAGCCCCGCGGCCTCCTCCCAACGCTCGGCCACATAGAGCGATCCCGCGAGCCTCTGTCGGTGACGACGGCCCGCAGCCTCTTCTGCCGGGCGGCCGCGGTACCACTCGACGGCGCGTTCGGCGGTCCTGAGCGAGTCCTCGCGATGGCCGTGAGCTCGCAACTCGACTGCGGCGGCGCGCATGACCTCGCCGGGGGAGCCGGGCCCCGACATGCCGAGGCTCTCATCGATCACGCGGTCGATCTCGTCGATGTGGCCGAGCGCGGCGAGCGCGCGTACTTCGGCGACGCGGAGCCTCAGGTTATCCGGGTGGCGCTCGCAGGCCTCGCGGATCTCGGCGAGCTCCTTCTCGTGGCTTCCCACGAGGTGGTGCGCCCGTGCCAGGTGGCCGGCGAGCCACGCCGCCGTTATGGATGAGGAGCCCTCCGAGAGGCGCTTCGCCTCCTCGAACGCCTCGACCGCCTCCCCGGGCCGGTTGAGCGCGACGGCGTACTGCCCGATCAGGAACGTGTCGAAGAAGGAGGGCGGCACCAGCTCGGCGGCCTGGCGGTGGAAACTCAGGGCTTCGCCGATCGAGCCCTCGAGGTTCGCCAGCTGCGACCGCACGATGAGGCGCTGGTACGGCGTGAGCCGGTTCCTGTTCTGGTCGATCAGGCGGAAGACGGAGTCGGCCTTCGCGTACTCGCGCCGGTTGTTGTACGAGTACGCGACTTCGAACCGGGGCGCCATGAACGTCGAGTCGAGGTCCGCGGCGCGCTCGAAGTGATGGATGGCGGCGGAGTAGTCGGTCCCGAAGAGCTCGGTCCCGACGACGTACTCCTGATAGGCCTCGAAGAGAGGCGGCTGGACGTCCGCGTGCGACGGAAGGTGCGGGTCGAACTCGGCCGCTAGCGCGCCCATGATCCGCTGGCGGATCGACGTGATCGCTTCCATCGGGCTTCCGCGCGGTCCGGTCGACGGCGGCAGCGTCTGGAGGAGTCTGCCTCGTGTGGCGTCGGTGATCTCGGCCTGGAACCTGAGGTCGCCACCGTCGAGGTAGTAGGCGCCGGAGACCACCGTGCCGGCGCCGGTCGCCTCGGCGAGGCTCTCTATAGTAGAGGGGGCGGCCTCGTCGCCTTTGCCCGGGAGGCCTGTCGCGGGCCCGAGCGGCGTCATCGTCGGCACGACCTGGACGACGCCGGTCTGCGAGAGCCCCTGCGTGATCCAGTCGGCGGCCATGGGACCGACCGGGTCGAGCGACGGATCGCCGGTCCTGTTCTCGAACGGAGCCACGACGACGTGGTCGGGGCTGAGGTCGGAGGACGGGGCGCGAAGTCTCACGAGCGCGATGCCCGCGACGACAACCGCAACAGCGACGACGGTCGTCACGGCGGCGACACCGCGTCTCCCCCATCGGGGAGGGCTGTCGGCCGCCGCAGGGGCGGTGCTGGCACGCGCGGTCGCGACCGTGGCGCTCTGGCTGCCGAGTTCGACCTTGATCGCCCGGAGGTCGACGAGGAGATCGGCGGCGTCCTGGTAGCGTTCGGCCGGGCGCTTGGCCATCGCCTTCGACACAATGCGTTCGAGGTCGACGGGCACGCCGCTTCGGAGCGCCGTCAACGGCTCGGGGGACTCGTTCAGGATCGAGTAGATCACGGCCTGCTCGGACGCGCCGCGGAAGGGACGCTGTCCCGTGACCATCTCGTAGAGCGTCACGCCGAGCGACCAGATGTCGGTCCGGAGATCGACCTCTTCTCCGCGCGCCTGCTCCGGTGACATGTACGCGACGGTACCTGTGGTCGTCCCGGCCTTCGTGAGCCTCGTCTGGTCGACGACGTGCGCGAGGCCGAAGTCCATCACCTTCGCGCGACCCGCAGGCGTGACGATGATGTTCGCGGGTTTGATGTCGCGGTGGACGATCCCCTTCTCGTGCGCGGCGGCGAGGCCCTCGGCCACCTGGATGGCGATGTCGAGCGCGTCGTCGAGGGGGAGGGGCCGCGCGGCGATCCGCGCCTTCAGGTCCTCGCCCTCGACGTAGGCCATCGCGACGAAGGTCTCTCCGTCGACCGTGTCGATCTCGTGGATCGTGCAGACGTTGGGGTGGTCGAGGCGGGCGGCCGCCTGCGCCTCGCGGATGAGGCGCGCACGTTCCCGGTCGGAGCCCACGGCGTCCGGGCGGACGAACTTGAGCGCGACGGTCCGTCCAAGGCTCACGTCCTCAGCCTTGTAGACGACGCCCATGCCGCCCTCGCCGAGCTTCGCGAGGATTCGGTAGTGCGAGATCGTGTCGCGGACCATGGAGAATCCTCCGGGCCGACGCATAACTCGACCCGGCGCTCTGCACCCTCGTCCGGACGCATCCGTCAGACCCTGGCGCGGCGTCCGCCGGAGTTGGGAGCGTGTGAACTCTGGTCAGGGATGTTCCCAACCATTGTAAATGGTGAAGCGGCATGGTGCATAGAGGATTCTGATGGTTGTTGTTGAGCGGGCATTCAGTAGTGCCTGCGGTCAGGGCGTGGGGGAGTCGGATTCGGTGGCAGCGCGAGGGAATCTCGCCAACATTTCGGCCGAGCGGTTGTACTTGTGACAGGTGCGCTGGAGGTCGCCACGTGCTGAGGTTCTTCGAGCGGCCGCCGCACGTGCATCTTCGATTCCCGTGTCGAGTCCGTTCCTGCATCAACCGAGAGGAAGTCTGGGATGAGAGTGCCAGTTGTGATGACGGTGGCAGTTGCCCTTGTCGCGATCACCGTGTCGGTCGCACCGGCCGGGGAGCCCCCGGAGTCCCCACTTGGCCGCGAGTGGTTCGAGGTCTTCCGTGAGGACTGGGAGAACGGCGGTCAGGGCTGGATCCTCGAGGATATGACAGGGAGGCCGTCCGAGTTCCACGTCTCCGAGCACTACGCCTACGACGACGGGACGGAACCGAACTACTCGTACTGGTGCGGCACCTTCGAGTACGACGCCGACGGAGGATACGGCAACGGCTGGCACATGCTGCTCGAGCTTCCGGAGATCGATCTTGCCGGCGCGACGCAGCCGAGGCTGAGCTTCCGTTATCGGCATCATAGCATCCCCGCAGCGGCGGGGGACGTCACGCGGGTCGAGGTGAAGTACCTCGGCGAGTACAGGGCGCTGGCCGAGTATCTGGGGTTCAGCGCTGGCTGGCAGGAACAGCCCGCCCTCGACGTCCAACCGTGCGACAACCCGCTGAAGGTCAGATTCCGCCTCAAGTCCAACGAGTGGCAGTCCGACGAGGACGGCTCGAACACGGACGGGGGGGCCTTTCACTGCGACGAGATCCGTGTCTTCGATTGGGTCACAGGAACGGACTACTTCTACGACGACGTCGAGGACGGCGTGGGGCTCTGTACCGCTGTCGATGTGCCTGCCACGGGCATCGTCCCTCGGCTGATCGAGCTTCCTTGCCGCGCCTACAGTGACCCAACGTGTGTCTGCATCAATGCGCCCGGCGACACAACCTCCGTTCCCCCAAACGTGTTCGTCAGATTGACGACTCCACCGATCCACCTCGAGGGGACGACCTCCGCCAGGGTCTTCTACGCGGGAGCCCACTGCGGCGACGGGGACCTCACCGACACGCGTATGATCCAGGCCAGCTTCGACGATGGTGAGACATGGATCCTGGCGGCCCGCAACGACTATGCCGAGGAGGAGGTCGACGGGTGCAACCAGTTCAGCCCCAACGGCCTCGCCGGTTACACCGTCAATATGTTCCTCCCGGCGCACAGTATGCGGCTTCGGATCACCGTGTACACCGACGATGACGGCATCGGTCCCGGCGTGTGCGGAGCGGGGGGCTCCTTCCTGGACGACGTCTGGGTCGTCGCGTGGAACTGGACCGCCGTCTCCGAGGAGGAGATTAGCTGGGGGCGGATCAAGGGGCTGTACAGATAGGGGTACAGCTCCGGCGGCCGCGTGGCAGGGCCCGGTCCTCCCGGACCGGGCCCTTGTCTTGGGCGGACGACCGCCGCGCCAGGAGCGAGTCGGTCGGGGTGGCAATCCGTGATATGCGAGCCCCGCGGGTAGGGGGGGAACCCGGTTCACCCGCGGGGCTCAGGATCCTCCAGCGGGCCGGTGCGGAGGATCGTGGTGTGTCTTCTACTCGTCCGGACGGACGACCACCGCCACGTGCGCTGTGTCGGGCGCCGGCCTCTTGGGAAGCCAGCTGTACACGGTCGCGCGGATGACGTTGATGATGGTCGCGCCAAGGCCGCCCTTGGGAGTGGGGCCGGTGGTCTCTCGGGCTGCGGCCACAATGGCGTCCTTGAGATCCGCAGGCGGTGCCGCACATCCGCCGATGCTCAGGGCGCGGTCGACCTCGCGAAGCTCCTCGTAGTACGCCAAGGCCTGCGGATTCTCTGCAAGGTAGCGGTGAAGTTCCGCGCTATCCTTCGAAGAGACGACCCCGTCGATCTCGCGCTGCATCAGTTCTGCCATTCTCTCGTCGATCATCTCTGGAAACCTCGCTTGGTCAACGTGTCTCTCAGCTGGTGCCTCGCCGTGAAGAGCCTCGACTTCACTGTCTTCTCGGAGATGCTCACGATCTCGGCGATCTCCTTGTATGAGAAACCGATGAAGTACTTGAGCACCACGACGACCCGGTAGTCGGGCTTGAGAGTCGCGAGGGCGGCGTTGAGGTGGTCCTCCCTCTCGTGTCGGATCGCTGTATCCGAAGCGGCTCTCTTGGCGACGCCGATCTCCCTGTCGACGGCGATCTCGCGTCTCCATCTCTTGAAGTAGTTGAGGGACTCGTTGACGGTGATCCGGTAAACCCAGCTGAAGAAGCGGTACCTCGGGTTGTAGCTGCCGAGCCGCCTGTACACCTTGGCGAAGACCGTCTGCGTGATGTCGGCGGCATCGTCGTGGTTCTTGACGATGCCGAGGGCGATATTGAAGACCGGCTGCTGGTACTTCACAACGAGCGATTCGAAGGCAGCGATGTTCCCGGAGCTCGCGCGGATGGCGAGATAGGTGTCCTCTTCGACCGCCAGGACGCCGGACGAGGACGAGGATGACCGGACTCCGCTCGGATCTCTCCTGGTCGGCGGCTGAGTTCCCGGGCGTGGCGTGGTTCGCGCCGGGCGTATCCCGGTGCCGCGGGGGATGGGAGCTATGCGCTGGACACCCGACATCCTTCCTCCGTCGCGATCCTGGGTGCCCCGGTTCGAGCGGGGCGGTCGTGCTCGGTCTCGGTTCCCGGAGGTCTACTCAATTGTCTCTCATGGAGTCGTGCGACTCCACACTAGAACTACAACGACGGGCGGGAGAAGTTGGTGGGTTTTTTCGCGGCAGATGGCAGGGAAGAACATGAACGGCGAGTCACGAATTTGTGTGCGATTCACCGGCGCTTGCCGGGCCACTCTCGACGCCGCTTCCCGCCACCGGCAGTCGCTCGGACCCGGACGCGGGCACCACACTTGCCTCGACGTTCCCCGAGAACGTGCAGCCGACGACCGTCGGAGAGCTGTCGTCGGCGCAGCACATCGCGCTGCCCGTCTCGGCGCTGTTGCCACTGAACGTGCAGTCGATCACGGTCGGGCAGGAATTATCGTGGCAGCACATCCCGCCGCCCGAGTTGCCGGCGGTGTTGCCGGTGAAGGTGCAGCCCGAGAGCGCGGGCAACGAACCGACACGGGCACAGAGTCCTCCGCCGTCGACGTCCGCGGTGTTGTTCGTGAACGTGCAGTCGGCGAGGGCGGGGGACGAGGACTCGCAGTACATCCCGCCTCCGGCGAGGTAGGCCCAGTTGCCCCTGAAGGTCACGTTCCTGAGAACGGGCGAGGCGTTTGAGCAGTAGAGCGCCCCGCCGTAGTCGGAGATGTTCTGTGCGAACACGATGTTCGTGAGTGTGGGGGACGCTCCACGGAGACATTTCATCCCGCCGCCGTTCGCGTGCCAGGCTCCTGTGATCGTGAACCCGGTGATGCTGGTCGAAGCGTCGACGCCGACGCACTGGATGATGCACGCCATGTATCGTCCCTGCGCGTCGATCGTCACGCAGTCCGCCTCTCCGGTCTCGCTCCGGAGACGCACTCCCGATTTCAGGACGATATCGTGCTCGTAGTACGTGCCGGAGGCGACGACGACGGTGTCGCCTTCCGATGCGGCTTCGATCCCGGCCTGGATGGTCGGCTGCTGCCCCGGCACGTGGATCGTGGCCGCGTGAGAAGGAAGCGCGAGCACGATGATGAGGATCGCGGAGCCGATCGCGCCGAGGATTCGTGTCTTGCGATTCATGTTCGGCCTTCCTTTCGTTCATGCCGCGCGTCTGTCGAAGGGGGTGGGAGTGGCGTTCGGGCGCGGCAGTCTGTGCGGTGCTCACCACAAGTACCGCTCAGGAGGTCAGATGTTGGTGGGATTCTCGTCCGGGGGGATCTTCGAATAGACCCCCGCCGTATCGGCGGGGGTCTCGGCTCTTGGTGGTTACGTGGTGGTGCGAGGGGATGCGGGCATGCAGGTGGGGGACTACCCCTTTGGCCTCATGAACTCCTGGAACGGCGGGTAGTCTTGAAGGGACTCGAGGTTCATGTTCCAGTGGACGTGCGCGTCGTAGAACATCCAGGAGCCCTCGGCTGTCGCGGCCTGGAGAAGCCGCATCGCTTCCTCGTAGTTCCCGAGGACGGCCGCGATTCCGGCACGCCAGTAGGTGTAGAGGTCATGACGGTAGGGGTCAGTCAGCTCTGCGAGTTCCTCGGAGATCCTGACCGCGTCCTCCCTTCTCCCTTCCCTGGCTGCAAGACAGCCAAGGAATGCCTTGTACCAACCGCTGTAGAAGTCGTTGTCGGGGTGCTCCGCGGAGAGCTCCTCAAAGAGCAGCCGTGCCTCGTCCCAGCGCTCGGCGGCATAGAGAAGCGCCGCCAGGTCCGACCGGTGTGCCGCCGTGCTCGCCTCGTCCGGCGGGCGGCTGCGGTACACCTCCACGCCGCGGCTCGCCACGGCAAGCGATGCCTCCCGGTGTCCGTGCGCTCGCAGCTCGCCCGATACCTCTACGAAGAAGTCACTGGTGAAGCGCGCTGCCAGCGGCGCGCCCACGCACGCGTCGAAGACCCTGAGTGCCTCCTCGACGCGGTCCAGGCCGACGAGGGCGCGGATCTCGCACACTCTCACGTGCGGCTCATCAGGGTAGATCGATCGCGCGTCGCGCGCTGCACTCAGTTCCTGCCCGTAGTCCCCCAGCAGGTGGCGGGCGGCGCACTCGTACCGGAAGGCGAACATCTCCGGGAGGGTGCCCGACGGCTGACCCCGCCGCTCCCACTCCTCACACACCTTGGAGCACCCCTCCAGGGCATCCAGGGCCTCCCGGGGTCGGTTGAGGAGGATCGCGTCCTTGGCGATAAACCGCTTCACAAAGAGCCGATCGATGTGCTTCCCGGACTCGCTCGTCTCGAACAGGGCGTCCAGCCGGCGGAGATGCCGCAGGGACTCCTCGATGCGTCCGTGGAGGGTCGCCGCCATCGCGTCGAGACGAAGCCGCTCGGAGGGGGTAAACTCCTGTCTCCTCCGGTCCAGGGCGCTCACTATCGAATCCGCCTCCGCGTGCCTGCCCAGGCAGAACAGGCACACTGCTCTCAGTACTTGGGGCCACATGTAGCTCGAATCGAGCTCGGAGGCCTTGTGGAAGTGGTCGGCCGCCCCGGCCCAGTCGACATGCCACAGATCGAGGCCAGCGACATACTCGCGGTAGGCTTCCAACGTGGGTGGGCTCGAATCCAGAACGGGGTCGAAGTCCGTCGCCAGTACGCCGGCGACCCGCCCGCAGACGTCGTCGATGACCGCCATCGGAGACGTTTCCGGTCCCTCGATCATCGGCAGGGCATAGATGAGCTTCCCCCTCGAGACATCGGTGACGCTGGTCTGGAATCGGATGTTCCCGTCGCCGAGATAGTACGCGCCCGAGACCACCGTTCCCGCCCCCGTCTCCTCTGCCAGCGCCCGGAACTCCGCGAGCTCACGGGGGGTGCCGTCAGAAGGGGCCGCCGCCTGCGATCGCGCCCGGGCTCTCGCCGCCGGAGCGACGTCGACGAGGCCCGTCTGGGAGAGCCCCTGCGTGACACAGTCCGCCGTCATCTGGCCGACGGAGTTGAGGAGCTCATCGCCCGTCCGGTTCTCGAAGACGGCGACGACGACGAGATCCGGGTCGAGCCTGGATGACGGCGTCCTGAGCTGCGTCCATCCGAGCCACGAGAGCACTGCGACGGCGGCGGCTGCAGCGACACCAAACAGCATCCTCCTCCGCTTCGCCCTGAGCTGTGTGCGCGTTCCCACCGGCCTCAGCGAGCTGTGCGCGGATGCGTCGCCGGACTCGACGAACCGGCCGACCGCCCGGAGATCGACCAGCATGTCGGCCATCGTCTGGTACCGCTCCTCGGGTCGCTTCGCCATCGCCTTCGCCGCGATCCGCTCGAGGTCCATCGGCACCCGGCTTCTGAGTGCCGTCATCGGCACCGGTTCCTCACTCAGGATCGAGTAGACCACCGCCTGGTCCGCGCTGCCTTCGAACGGCTGCCTCCCCGTGACCATCTCGTAGAGCATCACACCGAGCGCCCAGATGTCCGTGCGGTGGTCGACCTCCTGCCCGCACGCCTGCTCGGGCGACATGTAGGCGACGGTGCCCGTGGTCATGCCGGTCCTCGTGAGCCTCGTGTGCTCGACGAACTTGGCGAGACCGAAGTCCATGATCTTCGCGCGTCCTCTCGGCGTGATCATCACGTTGCCGGGCTTGATGTCGCGGTGGACGACGCCTTTCTCGTGCGCAGCCGCGAGTCCCTCGGCGACCTGGCTCGCGATGTCGGTGGTGTCGGTGAGCTTGAGGGGACCGGCCGCGACGGCTTCCTCCAGGCTCTGGCCCTCGATCAGGGCCATGGCGATGAAGGTGTGACCGTCGTCCTCATCGATCTCGTAGACGGTGCAGATGTTGGGATGGTCGAGCGCGGCAGCCGCCTGTGCCTCGTGGATGAATCGCTGCTTCTGCCGGTCGGTGCCGATAGCGTGCGGGGCGAGGAATTTGAGGGCGACGGTGCGTCGGAGCTTCGTGTCCTCGGCCTTGTAGACGACGCCCATGCCGCCTTCGCCGATCTTCTCGATGATCCTGTAGTGGGAGATGGTCTGGCCGGTCATGGACGGGGCTCCCCGTGGATGGCCGAAGCGGCTCCAGCGGATTCCTCTGCCGACGTACGGCGCGCGCCGCGTACCGAGGCGACTGAGAATCACTTACAGTACATCCTCATTCTAGTGAACGGGTGCGGACGTGGCCAGCAGATTCCTCCCGAAGAGCGGACTGAGGCGGCTGCGGGCGGGAAACCGCACCGGGCCGTCGCTTGATGGGGGGCTCCTTCGTGTGATATACTGAGGGTTACTCGGCAGAGCGATGGCGCGAGGAATCGCATCCGGCGCGTTTGACGCTTTGCTCCCCGGAGGAAGACCGGCCATGAGACGACAGCTGCTCGCGCTTGCCCTCGGGGTCGCGGTACTGATCTCGGCTGCGGAGGCTCGCGAGCCCGAGGTTCCTCGGGCGTCCATGAGTGCCGCGCCCCTCGGGGACGTCCGGCCGCGCGCCGCAGGCGACCTGACGGGGGGGAGGCCCGAGACCCTCTGGATCTTCGATGCAGATTTCTCCACGGTGACCGGTGACAACGCCGGATGGACGTCGTTCGACAGGAGCGGGACAATCGGCCAGGAGAACTTCTGGCACCACGACACGATTCGGATCAACGGATTCGATCATCTGGGCGACAGCACGTGGTGGTGTGGGGTGTACAACAACTGCTGGCGGCAGCCCCGCGGCTACGCCAACGGATGGGTGCAGATCCTCGAGCGGAGCTTCCCGGAGATCGAGGCGAACACGAACGTCGGGGACGACCTGACCCTCGACTACGACCAGCGCTTCGCGATGGAGCACGACTTCGACTACGGGTATACCGACATCTCAACTGACGGTGGCGAGACGTGGACCACGGTGCACACGGTGACCAATCCGGGGTTCGCCGGGAAGCCGGGGTTTCCCGTGGACTGGGACGACCCCGAGCGCGGACACGTCTCGATCGATCTCGACGCCCACGCCGGCTTGACGATCGATCTCCGCTTCCGCTTCGAATCGGATGAGGTGAGGGGGTCGTCGCAGGACAGGTTTGACGAGCCCCCCCACTCGTATCGGGACGGCGCGTGGCAGCTCGACAACATCGCTTGGTCGGGGCCCTCCGGCCCGTTCTGGGTCGACGACTGCGAGTCCGGCAGCGTGGGGTGGGTCCATGATGATCTGGAGCCCCGTGGCCAGACCTCCGTGACCTTCCAGCGGGGGCGGTATGGCATCGACTTCGTCACCGGCCGGGGCTTCCTGTGTGAAGATCGTCCGGAGGGCACTTGGGTCATGGCCGCGGTGGATCCCTGGACGAGCACGATGGTCGACGGCCAGCACTCGTGGCTGCTGAGCCCTCCCATCGATATCAGCGACGCGCCGCACCTCGTCTCGAAGTTCGACGCGTGGTTGGATTTCCCAGGGGAATCCGGCGATGCGTTGACCGTCCGGGTCGCATCGACGGATCTTCTCGAGTGTACGAGGTACTACGAGGGTTTCTACGGCGACCTCTATGAGAGTTTCGGCTGGTGGACCCCGCCTCCGAGATGGTACACGATCACGACGGACTTCGATGTGTTCGCCGGGAACGACTGGCTGGCGACGCTCTGGGTCGGGAAGAACCTCTCTCCCCCACAGGCGGGGGGGACGCACTGGGCCGGGCTCATGCTCAACCGCGTCCGGCTCGGGATTCCCTCGGTCGATCCGGGGACGAGCTGGTTTCAGGAGTCCGACGAGGCCTTGCACGACTGGTTCGTGGATGATCTTGACGAGGCGCTCGTGGACATGGCGCGCGCCCGGATCGGCGACCCCGACGGGGTCGTGTCCGTGTACCTCATCGCGTCGAACGATGCAGGGGAGAGCTGGGAGGCGTACGCGTGCGTCCGCGAGAACCCCCTGAGTGATTGGTGGGAGATCCCGCCGCCCGCGCGCCAGATGACACCGGGAAGCGAGATCTGGTTCTACTACGAGGCGACCGACGGCGCGGGGAACATCTCCGTGTGGCCCGACGGTGTCTACCATCAGTACTGGGAGAAGATACCCGACGACCACTTCGAGATGTCGATTCTGCCTCTCGAGGCGTCCGTGACGAATCCGGGGATCCTCCTGGTCGACGCGAACCTCCGCCCGGCAGTCGGCGCTGAACGGAACTACAGGCAGTGGATCAACGACTACTACCGGGACGCCCTCGAGATCCTGGGATATCGATACGAATCGTTCGAGGTCGAGACGATCGCATCGGGGGGGGACTGGTACCGGCCGGACACGACGGGCCTCAAGTACTACGACACCGTGATCTGGGCGGCGGGATATCCCGATGGATCACCGGTCACCAGGCGCAACCAGATGAACCTCGTGAACTGGCTTGCCCAGTCCGCCGACGGGAAGGAGCGGAATCTCCTCCTCACAGGCGAGAACATCGGGACTTACCTCATCGAGGATGAGCAGGAGACGCTGGGATTCTACAGGACGTGGCTCGCGACGGAGTTCATCGAGGGCTCGGTAGGTGAGGTGACCGTCGACAGCATCCCCGGCCTGGAGAACCGCGCCGGAGGCTACACCTTCCTGACGCACGATGACGGCGAGTGCATCCTCCAGGGAGGGTGCCCGGACCCGCTCGGCCTGTTCGACGTCGTTGACGTGTGGCCGGGCACCGCGGGCGCCGAGGTCGCCCTCGACTACGTGCGCACCGACGGGATAAGAAGGCCGGCGGGCGTTGCGTACACGTCCCCGGCCAGGGGTTACCAGACGGTGAACCTGGGCTTCTGCCTGCACCGCGTCATGGACGGCGTGGTGAACGGAGGTGCCACGAACTACACTCCCGAGGGCTATTTCCACACGGGGATCGAGGACCGCGTGGACCTGCTCGGGAACATCATGGAGTACTTCGGGAAGACACCGACCGAGCCCGGAACGAGCATCGTCGATAGCGGAGCGGTGAACTCCCTGAGCCAGGCCTACCCGAATCCCTTCAATCCGGTGACGGAGATCGCCTACAGCGTGAAGGACGCCGGCCCCGTGACGATACAGGTCGTGAACGTCGCGGGGAAGGTGGTGCGGACGCTTCTCCTTTCCGAGGTCGAAGCGGGAACCTCGGGACGGGTCGTCTGGAACGGCAGGAACGACGCGGGTGAGAGGTGCGCGAGCGGCGTGTACTTCTACCGCATTACTGCGCCCGGCTTCGCTTCCACGAAGAAGATGATCCTCGTGAAGTGACTCCTCGGAGGGGGCGCCCGTCCTCTCCTCTTCGCGCAGACACACCAGTTCCGGCGATCATCTCCCAACAGCGGCACACTGATCCTCGATCCCCCCGGAATCCCACCAACATTCCCACCCGAGCGCTGTACTTGTGTTGAAGCAGTCGAGAGCCGTCAGACACGCACGAACTCGCCCCCCGGGTTGCACCTAGGCTGTGGCGAGGCGTGCGAGCGCGGGGATTGGCCTGGCCGGATCCCGCGCTCGCTGGCGGTGCGGCGGTTGCTGCGTTGTGGGAGCGAGGCCGGTCTCCGGCCGGGAGACCGCTGGGCGATGAGAGGAGGCTTCGCATGACGGGCGCACGACGATGGTTCGTCGCCGCTGTGGTGCTTGTTTTCTTCGTAGCACCAGCAAGCGGCCAGGGATTCGACGCGTGGTGGGTGGCGGAGTATGACGGCACCGGCAACTCCCTCGACGAGGGCTGGCAGATCGCCGTCGACGACGCAGGCAATGTGTACATGTGTGGCGGAAGCCTCGGAGCCGGGACCGGATTCGACTACGCGACCATCAAGTACGATGCGAACGGGAACGAGCAGTGGGTCGCCAGATACAACGGGCCGGCGAGTCTGCTTGACGAAGCTTATGACATTGCTGTGGACGACGCCGGGAACGCGTACGTAACCGGAAGGAGCACCGGAGACGGAAGCGGGTGCGACTACGCGACGATCAAGTACGACACATACGGCAATGAGGAGTGGGTGGCCAGATACGACGGCCCCGGAAACGACTATGACTGGGCTTGGGCAATCGCCGTGGACGAAGCGGGATACGTCTACGTCACTGGACGGAGCACGGGAGACGGGACGTCGCTCGACTACGCCACCATCAAGTATGACCCCGACGGGAACGAAGTGTGGGTGGCGAGGTATGACGGTCCCGGGAGCTCGGAGGACTGGTCTAACTCGCTCGCACTCGACGATGAGGGATACGTCTACGTGTCGGGAAGGAGCTTCGGCGCGGGCACCAAGTACGACTACGCGACGATCAAGTACGACCCCGACGGCAACGAGGAGTGGGTCGCGAGGTACGACGGACCGATCAGCGGCAGTGACGGCGCATGGTGGGGGATCGCTGTGGATGCCGACGGCTGCGTGTACGTGACCGGCGAGAGCCAGAGCGAACTCCTGGGGATAAACAACGACTTCGCGACCGTCAAGTACGACCCGGACGGTAACGAAGAGTGGGTGGCGCGATACAACGGGACGGCGGATGCCGAGGACGACGGCTACGACATCACCCTCGGTCCCGACGGCAGCGTGTTCGTCGTTGGTCGCAGTCGCGGCCCCGGTAGTCACTTCGACTATGCGACCATCAAATACGACGCCGACGGCAGCGAGGAATGGGTCACGAGATATGACGGGCCGGGCAGCGACTGGGACTGCCCCCACAGCATCGCAGCGGACGGAGTTGGTAATGTGTACGTGGCCGGCGCGAGCGTCGGCGCCGGAACCATGTGGGACTGCACGACCGTGAAGTACGACGCCTTGGGAAACGAGGAATGGGTGGCGAGGCTCAACGGGACGGAGAGCGGGGACGACTGGGTGTGGGGGATGGCCGTGGGGCCTGGTGATTGCGTGCACGTGACCGGCTACTGCTGGAACAGCGGAAACAGCCGCGACTTCGTCACGGCCAAGTATTCACCGGTCTCGGGAGTGACCGCTGCCGAGGAGCGATGGCCGGCTCTCTCCCCCTGCAGCCCCAACCCGTTCACGCTCGATACGACCATTCACTTCGAGGTCGGGGATGCCGATCGCCTGGCTACGCTCGCGATCTACAACGTGCGAGGACAGCTCGTGAGGATGCTCGCTGACGGGCCCACGAGCGAGACACGACGTGCCGCCCTCTGGGACGGGACCGACGAAGCCGGGCTCCCCGTGTCCGCCGGCGTCTACCTCGTCAGGCTCGAGGTGGGGGCAGTGACGAAGACGGAGAAGGTCGTTCTCGTTCGCTAGCTCGTCGCGGCGGGGTCGACGAGGATCCCTGTCCGATCACCAAAGGAGGCAGCGTCATGAAAACAGTCGCTCTTGTCCTGACGGCCGCGATCCTGGTTGCAGGCGTGGCCCGGGGAAACCAGCAGCACACCGTGATCGTGTCGGGGATCCCGGACGTCACCTCGCCATCGAGGGACGTGATCTGGTACGACGACATGGAGGGTGACGTCAGCGAGTGGTACTCGGTCGACCTCACGCTCGACGCCGTCCCGCGCTTCCACTGGGACGAGTACATGGCCTTCGGAAGCACCGGTTACTCCTGGTGGTGCGGCACCTTCGACTACGATGCCGACGGCGGCTACGGCAACGGCTGGGATGAGAGGCTGGACATCCCCGTGACGGACGTATCATCCAGCACCTACGGCTACGTCGTCCTCACGTTCGCCTACCGGCACGACTCGGAGGTGGCGTACGACTACACGTACCTCCAGGCCAAGAGCGGAGGCGTCTACGAGGATCTCGGGTATGGGTACGACGGCTCGAGTTCCGGGTGGGTCGACATAGGCACGTACGGATTCCTGCTGGCCGACTACGACAACCCCATCGAGGCCCGCTTCCGCTTCCGCTCGAACATGTCGTGGTCGGACGAGGACGGTCTGTACGACTCGGAGGGCGGCGCGTTCGCGTGTGACAACATCAGGATCTTCGACTTCGCCACGGGCGCCGTGTATTTCTACGACAGCGAGCCTGGGACGGACCGCGAGGGCGAGTGCGTACCCTACGTGCCAGAAGCCGCCGGGGACTACTGGCACCTGATCGACAGGGAGTGTCCGGCGTACTCCGATCCTCACAGCTGGTGGTGCGGCGACGACGCCGACACCGGCCTGATCCCGCCGAATCTCAAGGACGCCCTCTACTCGCCGGTCGTGGATCTCACAGGCCTGGGGACCGTGGTCGCCTGCACGGTCCGCTTCCTCGTGCACTTCGCGATCCCATTGGACGACCAGGACCACTGCCAGTTCTTCGTGACGTGCGACGGGGAGAACTACCACAGCATGGGGAGGTACTCGAGCATGTGCGATTGGGGAGACTGGCGGGGTGATTTCGGGGCGTGCGACGGGTGGTCCTGGCGGGCCATCAACGGCTACGACGTCAGCGACTGGGCTCCCGGACCGATCACGCACGTCGGCCTGATGTGGGTGATGCATACCACGGAGAACGGGTGTGGTCCCGGTTCCGCCGGTGACGCGGGCGCCATGATCGACGACGTCTGGATCGACGTCGAAGTCCTGAGTCCGGCAGAAGAGACGAGCTGGGGCAGGGTCAAGGCGATGTACCGGTAGCTGCATACGCGGCAGGCCTGAGGGCTGATGCTGCGCGCCCGCTACCGCATCCGCACGATCTTCCGCGTGAACGTCTCCTCGCGGCAAGAGAGTTCGCAGAAGTAGACGCCGCTTGCGACCGCGAGCCCGCCCGCATCCCTGCCGTCCCACACGACCCGACGGACTCCGGGTGACTCCGGCCCGTCCAGGAGGGTGCGGACGCGCTTCCCCGCGCAGTTGTAGATGGAGAGCCGGACCGCTGAGCGACCGGCGGTCGCGGGCACTGCGTACACGATCTCCGTCGAGGCGCGGCACGGGTTCGGAGCGATCGAGACGAGCTCGAGTCGGCGGGGGAGATCATTCGTTCCCTCGGACACCGACGTCGCGTCGTCCGTCACAGTGGCCTCGCCCTCGTATGGAATGTTGTTCCGAGCGCACACCGTGACGCGCATCGTGCCCGCCGTCTCCGGCGTGAAGGCGACCGTCGCCGTCCCCGACACCGTCTCCGCCACCTCGTACACGTCGTCGCCCTTCCAGAGACAGACCGTCGCTCCATCGACCGGCACCCCGTCGCTCGTCACGGCGACCGGGAAGACGGCCGGCTGCCCGGCGAACGCGGTGCCCGGGTGCTCGACCGTGAGGACGCGGGGATCCTCGGTCCAGACCGGCATGCCCGGATCGCCGAGGAGCGTCAGCTGCGTGAAGCAGTACTGGTGGAGATTGTAGGGGTCGTCCGGATCGTACTCGTCGTTCTTGAGATCGGTGAAGTTGGTGCCGATTCGTTCGAATCCGTCGTCGAAGAGGTTTCGGTAGAAGTACTTGTCCTGCATCACCGTGTAGTGGATGGGATCGGCGCCCGAGCCGCCCCAGCCCGTGCGCGTGTCGCCGATGTGCGCCACGCCGCCGCCGTTCACGTTCTGGACGTACGCCTCGCCGATCGACGTGTGGACGGGGAAGTCCGCCGGATTGCAGCCCACGCAGAAGAGGATGCCCTGCCTCGCTCCGTTAGCGAGCCCCACGACGTGGTGCAACTCGATGAGGTCGGCGTGGCAGATCCAGCCGGCACCCATGAGGGTCGAGTTGCAGTGGTCGTGGTGGTTGACGAGGTGATAGCCGGTACCGAGATAGTCGAGCATGTCAGCGAGGTGCGTTCCGGGCTCGCTGTCGTACTCAGTGGCAAGCGTCCAGCTCGGGGGAAGGTGGTCGCCGCGGATGATCTCCTTCGCGGTCTCCCCGTGCCCGTCGCCGGGCACGCTGATGTCCATCCCGAAGAACGCGGCCGTCATCACGTAGTCGGTGAGCGGCGGGTCCTTCTCGTAGGCCATGATCTTGTCGATGAACGGGGCGACTGCGGCCGACGTCCGCACGGGCGCGCGACCGACGCTCACCTCGCAGATCCAGTCGTCGTCGTAGTCCGCGAGCCACGTGTCGTTCGGGATGTCATCGGTCCAGTAGCCGGGCACGGTGATCGTCCTCACGTGATACGGGATCACGTTCGTGTCGGCGCCGAGCAGGAAGTCCGTCGTACCCCAGTTCTCGTGAGCGTCCGAGACGAACGCACGGATCTTCTCGAGGTTCGTGCCGGTGTAGCCGCCGGTTGTGTAGATCCAGTCGGTGGTGACGATCGTCGCGGGAACGCCCGTCTGCGTCCGCCAGTCGGCCAGGGGCTGGAAGGCGTCGACCCACAGGTCGTGCGTGACGATCACATACTCGAACGCGCCTTCCGGCACGCCGCGCGGGGCGGAAGGTCCGCCCGAGCGCTCAAGGAGCTCTACGTCGCGGGGGTTCACGACCATGCCCGAGAGCATCCTTCTGTAGCACTCGCGCTGCCGCCGGCTCGTTCGCGCGGGGAGGTAGTCGCCGCACTCGTGGCCGAGGACGCCCTCGATCCCGAACGTGAGCGACGTGGTGAGCGTCAGCTTTCCGGAAGTGGGCGTGTACCGAACGGGATGCACGCGGAGCACGGCGACGCTCTGGCCGGCGAGGTCGGCCTGGCCGACAAGTTCCACGACGCGGGATGGATACGGCTCGGTCGAAGCGTAGACCGCCCGATCGGGCTCGGCGCGTCGGTCGGTGGCCCTCGGGTCTCCGATCGGGAGCGGAGGCTGAGCGGGAAGGACGTCGTACTCGCCGGGAAGTGCGGCTGTTTCGATCTCGCTGAGATGGACCCTGATCGCGCGCATCCCGTGGGGGAGCGCGATCCGGACGGTGCGAACCGGGAGGCAGGGCTTCCCGGCCTCGCCCGTGGAGCCGGCGTCGTGCAGGCTCACGAGGTCGCGGCCGTCGTGCCGGCCGAACGAGAGATCTTCCTCGGCGAACGTGATCGTACAGAGGACGCGAAGCCCACCGTCGGCGGATTCGACCTCAACCGTCGCGGTCGAGTCCGCGCTGCCGGTCGCCGCTATCATGAGAAGAAAGAGGACGACCGCGCACTCAACGAGGCTGCGCGTTGGGCGGATGCCGATCTTCTTCATGCTAGGCCTCTCTCTGGGAACGCCCGCGCACGGCGGGGGCCTCGCAGGGCCCAGTGGCGGGGCCTCGGGAAGCGAGTTCAGGTAGGTGAGTCCGGTGGCTAGCTCCATTCTACCAGCGGGCGGCACTTCTGGGCAACGCCACCTTGTAAGACCCAGACAGCGGGCTTTTCGTTGACGATGGCGCTGCCCCTCATTAGAATGCTGGTATGAAACCGTCCTCACCGACGGTGAGGTTGTGGTGGCAACAGTGATGGGACTCGTCACGACGGAGGTGGTATGAGGACCTACACCCTGATCGCGCTCGCCGTGCTCCTGGCGTCGGCCGGTCTGACCGGCACCGCCGGGGTTGCCTCGGCCGGCGAGGACATCGATCCAGTGGCGCTGTACGCGCTCGGGGAGACGTGCAGCAGGCTCGGAGCGGCCGAGCAGATCACCTGCCACGTCGAGGCGACGATCGACCGCGTGGACGCCGCGGGCCTGAAGACCCAGGTCAGCCGATCGATGGACGTGGCTCTGCGCCGGCCC
>JALGWI010000114.1 GCA_025774245.1 bacterium | reverse complement strand
CAGACGAATACAGCGAGACACGGAAGCTCACCGTACTGAAGTAACCGGGGTGCCCGTCGTCGAACGCGTCCGAGATCCGATGGCGCCCGACACTTTCTCAAGGAGCTGAGGAACATGAAGGCCACCTGCTCTGCTCTGCTCGTTGGGGCGATCATCCTCTGCGGCATCGCTCAGGCCGAGGTGACGTTCGAGATCATGGGCCTCGGCTACGCCACCGACATCTCCGCCGACGGATCGGTCGTGGTCGGAAACACCGAAGGCCAATACGCGCCGTTCCGCTGGACGGAGGAGAGCGGACAGCTCGTGCTTGCCACGGGCGGCGGATCCGGTTCGCCGGACGTCTCGGCCGACGGGACGCAGGTCTCGGCGAGCATCCCCGGCGAGGACGGGACGTACTGGACGCAGGGACGCTGGACCCTCGGGGCGCGCTGGGAGGAGACGATGCCGCCGACGCTGCCAGACGGCGGGCTCATGGATGATTCCTATGGATCGGCATGGGGTCTCTCCGAGTACGGAAGCACCGTGGTCGGGCTCTACTGGCGTCCCGGGCAGCCGGGCGGCAGCGCCCACGCCAGCTCGTGGACCGAGGCGACCGGCATGGTCGACCTCGGGAGCGACGGTGGCAACAGCCGCGCCAACGACGCCAACGAGGACGGGTCCGTCATTGTCGGGTGGGATGAGTCCGACTTCGGCCATTGGCGACCGACAGTCTGGGTCGACGGTGTCAAGACGATCCTCGCCGAGCACGAGGCGTGGTGCGAGGCCTCTGCAGTACTGCCCGACGGATCCGTTGTGCTCGGGCAGTCGTACGATGAGCCGAGGGCCCTCCGCGTGGCTGCAAGGTGGATCTGGAACGGGACATCGTGGGAGGAGGAGCTGCTGGGTGCGCTCCCCGGACTGCACCCGAACTTCGGCATCGCCATCTGCACCGACGCGACGGCAGACGGCAGCATCATCGTCGGTTACAACCGGTTCTCCAACCCCGGGGACGCGACGGGATTCATCTGGACCGAAGGAACAGGAATCATCGATGTAGAGGACTACCTCGCAGACAACGGAGTCACCGTGCCGTTCGACATCAACATCACGTCCGTTCAGGCGATCTCCTACGACGGGTCGATCATGGTGGGAACCTGCTTCGACATCTATCCCCCGTATACCGCCCGATGGTTCATCATCAACGCGGCATCGACGAGCGTCGCGGGGGATCCCGGCGCTCCACAGTCGACCCAGGTGACCTCCCGCATCAGCGCGTATCCGAACCCCATGCGCGGCCAGACGGCGCTCTCCCTCACCCTCCCCGAGCGCGCCGACGTGGCTCTCGAGATCTATGACATCAGAGGGAGGCTCGTCCGCCGGCTCGTCAACGGATCGATGGAGGCCGGGGAGCACGTCATCCATTGGAGCGGCAGGGACGTCTCGGGCGCCGACGTCGCGTCCGGAATCTCTTTCTGCAGGCTCACGGCAGACGAATACAGCGAGACACGGAAGATCACGGTCCTGAGCTGATCCCGACGGTCAGCAGCAATGACGTGACGCCGGTCGAGCCAGCAACCCGCGGGGACAGGCGATAAGCGTTCTCCCTTGAGACTGAGCCCCCAATCTGCAGCAGCGACCGACGAACTCCCCCCGGGCACCGCCCGGGGGGAGTTTCACGTCGTGCCTTGACCTTGGTCGACTGCGAACGAGCCCAAGCAGGAGGCTGGCGTCCCTAATGCTGAGAAGTTGGAACCAGATAGGCAGGTGGTTCACCGCGGTGAGCCACCTGTTGCAGATGTGGCGTCCCTAATGCTGAGAAGTTGGAAGCGGATGGGCAAGTGGCTCGCCGAGGCGAGTCACCTACTGCAGCGCTGGCGTCACTAGTGCTCTAGAGCTGAAACCCGTTCGGGAAGTGAAGAGCGAGTTCGCACTCTCTCAGGCGCCAGACTGGTTCACCGGCTGGGGGACGGCGCGCCGACGTGCGTAATGATCGAGTGCCCGACGGCGGATGGTCCCTATCACACCCCGGAGCACAGCGTCCGTGATCCGTCTCCCGGCTATCTGTACATGGCCTTGATCCGAGTCCACGAGGACTTCGAGACGGCGGTCGTAACCGGCTCATCGTAGTCGGCCTCGATGTCAATGTCGAGCGCGTACTCGAGTGTCACCTGATAGGTCGTCTCCTCGCTGTTCGCTATCAGTTCAGCTGGGATCTCGTACCCCATCGTGAGGTCAGGCATGTAGTCAACTGCGAGATACGCGTCGACGTCCTGCCCCTCCTCCTGAGTCACCACCCAAGGGAGCGCACTCAACGAGCCTGTTGCGAGGAATTCACCGTTCACGATGGAGACCGAGAAGTCCCCCGGGTCGCTCGTCAGCCACGAGCTCTCGAAGGCCGCCGAGATCTCTATCGAGGACGGGACTGTCTCAGGATCGGCTAGTGGGGCTTGCAGGTGGACACCGGTGCTATCCCAGGACCACTCGGATGCTCCGGCTGAAGACCCGTCGAACACCATCAGCTCTTCCTCGTAACTCATGCCTGTCTCAATCTCGTCAAGTCTCAGCACAATGGGGTCGTACGTCTTGCTGTCCCTCGCGACCTTCGTCGACATCTCCCCCAACTTCTTCTTCTTGATCTTCAGATCTGCCGTCACGCTGCCAATGCGGAAACTCGTCAGCACCGTTGTTCCGATGACTATGGCAGATGGGATCGTCACCGTCCCCTCCGACTTGGCGCCGCATTTCTGCACTCGGTGCCGGTCGCCGTGGATACTCGCTTTCTTCTTCGCCACCACCTGGCAATTGGTTGCAGACTTGAGCGTCGTCGGCACCTCCGTCGCCCTCTCAGCGTAGATCATGACCGTCGCCACCCCGCAGGCATGCGCGCCATCGCGCGGAGGGCATGGCCCCCCCGAGTAGCCTATCCACGGGATGACGCCCCACGGATTCCCGTCCGAGAGCAACCAGTCATGGGAGCCGGGGTCCAAGACCCAGGCATCAGCTCCCCCGCCCGCAGGCTCGTTCACGTGATTCCAGAGGGAGTCCTGGTGGGACGCGCATCGCCCGCGCGTCCGCAGAGCATACTCGAATTCCCCCCTTGCTCCTTCGAGAAAGCCCTCTTCCGTTGTGTCAATCTCCCAGAGGACAGTCTTTGTGGCTTGCTTCTCCCACGCGCACGCTGGAACGGCAGATGCCACAAGCACTGCCGCCAGGACCGCTGACGATATCTGGAGTTGCATCGCACTCATGTGCCCTCCCTTCCCACTGACTCGCCGTGGAGTTGCACCGGCCGACGTCGACTCAAGCGGCATCTGCGTCCCTTCAGCAGTGCGCCGACGGATGGCGGGAGCATCGCATCTCACATCCCCCGTCGCTCCCAAGCTGCCGGTACATCGCTTTGATGGTCCTCCAACTCCGGCTGTCCGCCGACGTCTGCACTGCACAGATAAAGGTGGCCCCCAGACAACTGAGATCAAGTATAGTGCGAGTATGCTAGATTTGTCAAGCCATACCTCGCGCAGTTCGCTAAGTCGGTCGAACCCAACGAAGCGCGAACGGCTCCCGCGAGTCGGTCCGCGTGGCATCGCTACATCGCTTTCGGAGATGCAAGCTCGTGTGCCGGGAGTGAAGCCCAACGGCGTCGCACAATCAACCGGGTGCACAGCAGCAGAGATCAACGAGGTGGGCCTCTCTTGCGGTGACGTCCCTAATGCTGAGAAGTTGGAACCAGATAGACAGGTGGCTCACCGTAGTGAGCCACCTGTCGCAGATGTGGCGTCCCTGATGCGTGCCGGCGCGAAGCACCGCACTCGGCAGCCGGTGGTGTCCTCTGATGTGAGGCCATCCACGAAACAACACTCGCACTGAGGCGGGAGCGCGGACTCGAGACCGAGCGCCTAGTCCGGCGCCTTCACGTCTGAGCCG
>JALGWI010000073.1 GCA_025774245.1 bacterium | reverse complement strand
AGGGCCGTGCTGGTCGGCAAGCTCCTGCCAGTCGTTCTTCTGAACGAAGTCGAGGAAGCGCTGCACGACCTCGCGCGGCTTCTTCTCCTTGCGGTAGACGATGTAGTTCGTCCGTTCGAGGGTGAGTCCCTCGATCCTGACGACCTTGAGAAGACCGAACTGGATCTCGTCCGCCACGGAGAGACGCGGGAGAAACGCTACGCCGACGCCCGCGCGGACGAACGTCTTCAGGATCGCCAGGTTCTCGACCTCCATGAAGACGTTGAGATCCTTCACAGCGAGTCCCGCGCCTGCGACCGCGGTCGTTGGTCGCCCAGAGGAGCGGAAGCTCGCGGAGCGCGTCGAGAGCGATGCGATCCGGTACGGCTTCGGGACCGGCGATGAGAACGACCTCGTCCTGGAAGCACGCCTCGGTCGCGAGCCTTCGGTGCTTCACCGGGTGGCCGACGAGGGCGACGTCCAGTTCGCCGCTCACCAGCCGATCGATCAGGACGTCCTCGTCGAGGTGCTGGTAGTTGTAGAGGACGTCGGGGTGCTCCTCCCGAAACCCCGCCAGCGTCCACGGCAGCGTGAACGCGCACGTGAGCGCGTCTCCGGCGAGGTAGATTCGCTGTGCGATCGCCTCGGACTGCGCGGCGAACCGGTCCTCGAGCTGCCGGGCCGCCTGAGCGAGCTTCCTGCCTTCCCGATAGAGGATCTCTCCCTCGGTGGTGAGCGAGATCGTCCTCCCCTGCCGTCGGAAGAGACGGACCCCGAGTTCCTCCTCGAGGGCGTGGACGTGGAAGCTGATGACGGACTGGCTCAGCGAGAGCTGCCGCCCGGCGCGGCTGAAGCTCCCGGCCTCCGCCGCCGCCAGAAAGACGCGCATCCGCTTGTCGAGAATCACCCGGTCCTCCTCTGAAGCTAGGGCTCGAGGATACCAGAGGGCGGGGGGCTGCGCCAGCGTGTCGAGCCACGCTGTGACCGGTCCCCCAACGAAGACCGGCGGCGCCGATAGCGGTGCCGCCGGTTTCCTCGTGGCGCCGCGTGCGGCGACGCCTCTGTCGCAGGGGACTACTCGTCCTCGACGATGACCGCCGTCCCGTATGCGAGAAGCTCCGCAGCCCCCTGCATCATGCTCGCCGTCGTGAAGCGGACGCACACGACCGCGTTCGCGCCCTTCGACTCGGCCTCCTCGACGAGGCGGTCGAGGGCCTGCTCCCGGGCCTCCGCGATCATTTTCGTGTACTCGGAGATCTCCCCGCCGACGATCCCCTTGAGGCCGGCGAGGAGGTCCCTCCCGATGTGCCGCGCGCGGATCGTGTTCCCCCTCACGAGCCCCATGGTCCGGATGATCCTCTTCCCCGGCACGCTGTCGGTCGTCGCCAGCATCATCGTTCGACCTCCTTGTATCGCTCGGTCCTGCCCACGCAGCACCGCTCGCGGATCACGCTCACGAGGAGCATGAGGACGCCCACGATCGGAAGCGCGATGAGCAGCTTCACGAGCGCCCCGATCGACGGGTCGGTGACGAACAGGTAGACGCCGTACGCGACCCAGATCGTGACGCCCAGGATGAGGAGTCCCCAACCGGCTCCCCTCTCGATCTTCGCGTAGACGCTCGGCCAGTATCTCATCATGTCCTCCTCGGACGGCCTCGGCAGCTCGATCCTGCCCACGAAGTCCGTGACCTCTCTCAGCTGTTCGAACTCCCTCCGGCACTCCTCGCACGCAGCAAGGTGGCGCCCGAGCTCCTGCATCTCCTCAGGCGAGAGTTCGCCGTCCAGGCTCGCCATCATGAGGTCCTTGAATCGCCCGCACTTCACCGTCGTCCTCCCAGGGCGTTCCCGCTCCCGCCCTCGCGTCTCGGGACGCCGGCACGATCCCGCACCGACTCCCCGGAGTGGGCCTCGTCGAGGTAGGGCGCCAGCAGCGCCCTCAGAGCCCGTCTCGCGGCGTAGAGACGCGACATCACCGTTCCCACCGGGCATTCCAGCACCCGGGCAATGTCCTTGTAGGAGAGACACTCGAAATGCCTGAGGAGGATGATCTCCCGGTGCACGGGATCGAGATGCTCGATCTCTTGCCGGACGAGCCGCTTCCGCTCTTCGAGCTCGGTGTAGGCGGCCGGGTCCGGCCCGCGATCGGGCACGTCGAATCCGTACTCCTGAGCCTGTTCGAGTGACCTCTCTTTCCTGACCTTCGCTCTCCGGAGGTGGTTGAAGCAGGCGTTCCTGAGGATGGCGTAGAACCAGGGGTAGAACTCCTGCCCCTCCCTGAACCTCTTCATCGCCCTGAACGCCTTGACGAAAGCCTCTTGCGAGAGGTCCATCGCGTCGTCGGGATTGCGGAGGAAACCGAGCGCTACCATGTACGCCCGCTCCTTGTAGCGTTCGACGAGCACCCCGAACGCTTGGACATCTCCTCGCTTTGCCTTGGCGGCCAGTTCGATATCGCTCAGCATCGAGCTTCTCCGGGATCAGCGGCGGTCGTAATACCTACCCGCAAGCGGGAGGCGTATTCGCGGTCGATTCGGGCCCGGCCGCTGGGGCCTCTCGGGCTCAGAAGCAGACGTCGACCTCGACGCCGACCGACGCGGCCACCCGCCCCACGCGGTCCGAGAGTTCACGCTCGTAGCCATCGGGATCGGACTTGATGGCGCGGACGGCATCGACGCGCTCCGGGTAGCGCTGTTCGAGCGCCCGGCGGAAGCGCGCCCAGACCTTCGGGTAGAGGTTCATCCTGTCGACGAGGACGTGGGACGCGCCGGCCCGGTCCATCTCGCGGAGAACCTCCTCGATCGCCTCCTCCGAATCCGACAGGGTCGGCAGCACCGGGCCGAAGAAGCCCCAGACCGGGATGCCGCGGGCCGAGAGTTCCCGCATCGCCGCGAGCCGCCTCGCCGGCGACGGAGCGCCCGGCTCGACCACATGAGCGAGCCCGGCGTCGAGACAGGTGATCGAGAACCCGACGTCCGGTGACTCGATGCGCTCGAGGACGTCCGCGTCGCGAACCACGAGATCGGACTTCGTCAGGATCCCCACCTCAAACCCTTCCGTCCCGACGAACGCCTCGAGACAGGCGCGCGTGGTGCGGTAGCGTTCCTCCACCGGCTGGTAGGCGTCGCAGACGGTGCCGAAGCAGACGTCACCCGGCTTCCGCCGGGGGATCTCCTTCGCGATGACCTCGGGCGCGTTCTCCTTGACGCCGACGAAGCTGCCCCACTCATCCTTGATGTTCTTGAACCGCGCCATGAAGGTCGCGTAGCAGTAGACGCATCCGTGCGTGCAGCCGAGGTACGGGTTCACGGCGTAGTCGAGGGACGCGATCCCCGACTTCGTCATGAGGCTCTTGCACTCGAACGTGAACTCGCGGATCGCAGGCAAAGCGCCTCCACACGCGCGTCGGCGCGATCGAATCGAACCCGCTACGGCTTCTCCCGTGTCACGCTATCCCCCGTGGTTCCCGCGGTCAAGGCGGATCCCGTCGGCCGCGCCTCCACTTCCCGCCCCGACGCCGCGCGGCGGCCGTTCCTTCGCGCGAGCACCGATCCGGCCACGACCAGCACGGCTCCCGCCATGCTCACGGGACCAAGTCCCTCGGGGTCGACCACCTGCGGGAAGAGCCTGGAGCCGATCGCGACCGAGGCGACGGTCACGAGAGGCGTCAACGCCAGAATGACGCTGACGCGGGAGGCCTCGAGGTGATCGAGCGCCTCGGCGAAGCACCCGTAGGCGGCGAGCGTGTTGAACGTGAGAAACGCGAGGAGCACGAGGCCGGTGCCGTCGAGCGCGAGGATTCGCGATGGCGTGGCCGGGACCAGGTAGACGAGCGCTCCGACGAGATAGATCACGAACATGATGCTCGTCGACGAGAGCGAGTTCAGGAGCTGCTTCTGGGCGAGCGCGTACGCGGCCCACGCGAGCGCGGCGCCCAGCATGAAGAGGAGTCCGCGTCCGAGCGGGGTGAGGCCCCCGAAGAGCCCGAGCAGCTCCTCGTTGAAGAAGAGGCCCTGGCCGAGAACGAGGACCGCGAGCCCGGCCCACTGCCACGGTGTGAAGCGCTCGCCGAAGACGACCATCCCCCCCAGGAGCATGAACATGGGGGCGAGCTGGATGATCACCTGCGCGGCGGAGGGCGAGACGAAGTCGAGCCCGAGCACGTAGAGGATGTAGTTGGCGGAGAGCCCGAGGGCGGCTATGGCGAGGAACGTGAGCCGCCGCCTGCTGAAGCCCCTGACGGGGGCCAGTCCGCGGCTCCGGATGACCGGGATCGCCAAGACGACGGCCGAGCCCAGGAACCGGTACCACGTGATGGTGAGGGGATCGAGCTGTCGGAGCAGGGCCTTGAGCCCTATCGGAAGCAGGCCCCACATGAGAACGGCGCCGAGCGAGAGCGCCACACCGAGGCGCCACCGTCCGCTGGTCCTGTGCGCGGTCTCGCCGGCCCCCGGCGGGACCGGCTCGATCGTGTGGCAGCGGGCGCGCCCGGGCGCCCGGTCTCGGTGGACCATCTCCCCCTCCCCCCTCGGGGGCCGTACAGAAGCCGACCGCCTACCCTACCACGGGCAGACGGCCGGAATCCATCGTGCGTCTCAAGGGACACGCTCGGCGCGGGGAACCTACATCACCCACGCATAGCCGATCTTCGCGAAGACCGTGCGCCCCTCCTGCGAGAGCGGCGAGACGTCGTCGCCGATGTAGCCGTCGGAGTAACCGAGGTAGAAGACCGTTCGCGGGTTCACCTTGTACGCGAACAGGAGCTGGCTCGCGAGCGACAGGCTCCTGGGGCTGATGTCGTCCTCGTAGAGGCCGACGTTCCGGCGGGTGTCACGGTGCTGCACGATCGCGCGGAGGAACGCGCGGCTCGTGAACTGGTAGACGGCCTTGGCGTAGGTCAGCCCGGCGGTGTAGAGCCTGCCGTCGTCGACGTCCATGCGCTCGTAGGTGTACGCCAGGTCCAGCTCGAGATGCGTGCCGAACTTCACCTCGACGTTCGGCGTGATCCGGACCTGCCGTCCCGGCTGCACGTTCGCGTAGTCGATGGCCTCGGCGAACTCGCCGTAGACCAGGAGGAAGAGCGACCCCGTCGGCCAGAAGCCGGCGTCGTACCCCAGATTCCACGTGTCGAACGTCTCACTGGAGTAGATGTCCTCGCCGTACCAGCCGTGGAGGTTCAGGAACGACTCCTTCTGTCCCTGGTAGTTCCCCCAGAACGTGAAGCCCTGGCCCATCGGGCTCCCGTCGGTCTCCTCCGAGTAGACGTAGCCGGACCCGACGTTCAGCATCGTCCACCAGTTGCTCGAGTCCTCCTGCCACGTGTACCCCCAGCCGACGTCACCGTTCCTGTGGCCGGCGGACGCCACGTAGCCGAGGTCGTGCCGGAAGCCCGGATCGCGCTGGTTGCCACTTACGTACCAGTCGAGGCTGCTCGTCATCTGGTTGAGGGAGAACGCGTACGAGCCGCCGTGGAACTCCCCCTCCGGCTGCCCGAAGTCCTCCGCCGTGCTGTCCGGGTAGCTCGTCGCCGAGCCCAGAGCGTGGAAGAACAGCGCGTGGCTCTTCGAGAACCAGAGATCGCCCTCCACGCCGCCCATGCCGTTGTAATAGTCCGTGCCGGACCTGCCATCGAAGAGGAGGCCGAGGTTCGAGGACTCGCCGATGTCGCGCGTGTAGCGGAGCGCCACGGCGGTCGATCTCATTTCGAGCGTTGTGAAGTCGGAATCCTGCGCGGACGGGAGGATGAGGTTCGTCAGCTCGTCCTCTACCGCCAGCGCGCCGACGCTGTTCTTCCCCTGCTTGCCCCCGAGCTTGACGCCCCAGCGCGGGTCGGCGATCGACCGCGTGTAGAGACGCTCGAAGATCCCGCCTCCCTTGAGGAAGAACGGCCGGCGCTCCGGGTACCAGAGCGCGAACCGCCTGTTGACGTCGAGCTGGAACGCGTCCGCCTCGATCTGGGAAAAGTCGGGATTGAGCGCGCCCGACAACATGATGTTCGGAGTGATCCCCCAGTGCCCGGTGAGACCGACCTCCTGGGCATCCTCCGTGGTGACGAAGCGCCCTTCGTCCTTCTCCTGCGCCCTGATCGCGGAGACCGTCGGATCGAGCTCCAGGTTCCTCCCGGGGGCGGCGCCGGCGAAACCGACGAGCTTCTCCATCTGACAGAAGTAGCAAGCGTTGTCACGATCGCGGGGGTAGAGCCCGATGTGATGACGCACCTGCCTGGGGTAGCTTCGTACCGCGTCGACGCCCCAGATCTGCTCGCCGTCGGTCCGCTGGAAGCGAAGCGAGTTGAACGGGATCGCCATCTCGACGATGTAGCCGTCGTCCGTGATGCGTCCCGCCGAGTCCCAGATCGCGTCCCACGACATCCCGGAGCCGTACACGCCCTCCGCGACGTCGGCCTGGATCCCGAGGGGATTGCACGCGAACTCGAACGACCCGCGCTGGTCGTTGAACGTGTCGATCCCGATGATGACGTACTCGTCGTCCCAGATCTTATCGCGGTCGGTGAGACGCGCGCGAATCTGGGACGGATCCGGATCCTGCGCCACGAAGGCGACGAGGAAGTGGGTCTCGCTGTGCGCAAGGAGCATCTCGGTCTCGACGGGCGCCGGCACGTTCTCGCCGGGCCTGACCTCGGTGTTGACTCCCAGGACGAGGGCTTCGTCCCACACCTCCTCATCGAGGACTCCGTCGATGTTCATGTCACAGTTGATCTCGGGAACCCGGTGGGGCACCTTCTCGTGCGATTCGGCCGTCCCGGACTCGGCCGTCGCGGGCTCCTCCAGCTCGGCCGTCTGCCCGCTCTCCCCCGAGGGGGTCTCCTCACCCTCCGCGACGGCGCAGGCCGCCGGGAGCAGGAGGGGGATGGCCAGAAAGATTGTAGCGGTCGCTCTCACGGTACCTCCGCGCATCGGCCCGTGGTATGGGCGCTTCCGGGCCCGCGATCGGGCCCTGCAAGGGGTGTCTGGGGACTCTCTCGGGTCGTACGACGTCTTCGACACCGCTGACCCGGAGCCGGTTTAGCCCCTCTTCACCCCCCGGAATGCGCTGAGGGGACGATCAGAATCGATCGCCCCCTCGTCGGGCCTGCGCGGAGCCCAAGAACTCGGGACACCGGGCGGGAGGCGGCGCGCCACGTCCTCCGGGCGCCCCGCCGTCCTCGCCTAGTGCGTCTCCCGCATCGTCCTTGCGAGCTCCTGGATCTCCCCCAGGTCCTTCGTCATCTGCGCCCACCCGTACCAGTATGCGTAGTCCGGGTTGACGTGGAAGAAGGCCTGGAAGGTGCGCATGCGGTGCTTCAGATACATCTCGAGAAGAACCTGGTCGACGTACGACAGCTTGTCCATGTCCCCGCCACCCGTCCTGTTGAAGAACAGGAGCATCGGGTAGTTGTAGGGGTAGCTCGCAGGCTTCTCGATGATGCCGTCCGCATACAGCCCGGCCACGATGTCGATGGCCTGAGCCATGAGGCGGTCGGCCTCCTTCAGCATCTCGTCCCCCATCTCGAGCTGCTGTCGCGCGTAGCTCGGGGAGTGGCACCCGCTACACGTCTTGAGCATCTTGTCGCGCTCGGTCTGCCATGCCTCCTCCGTGAGGCGCGCCAGGTCGACGGCCTGCACGGTGGCGACGAGCTCGGTCGCCTCACCGGTCTCCGGATGGAGCACGCCGAGCGCCTTCAGAATCGTCGCCCTGTCCGAGGCCCACTGCTCGTCCTCGGGCATCGGCAGGCGCACGCCCAGGAATCCCCAGGCCGTCCTGTTCTCGTGGTCGCCGTCCTGCATGTGGCAGTGCTGGCACGTCGGAGCGGCCGCGTCCTCGGGAAGGAACCCCGCCACCTTCGCGTGCCAGCGCTCACCGTGCTTCGAGCTCTCCCACATCTCCCACTGCGGGTGGTCGAAGCCCATGTGACACTGCTGGCAGGCGCGCGGGCTCTGCGCCTCCTTCTTGGAGAACGCATGCCTGGTGTGGCACTCGTCGCACGAGTTCGTCTGGTAGCGGTAGCCCTTGGCGAGCTGCTCCGCTTTCTGCTCGGTGGTCTTGATGCCCATGTTGTGGCATCCGCCGCAGCCGCGACCGCCCTCGATCAGAACGTCGGGCTCGAGGTGCGTCACGGGCATCGCGTTCATGGTGGTCCAGCCGAAGTTGTGCTTTCCCTTCGCGAACTGCTCGAACTTCTCCTCGTGGCACTCGCCGCACGTGGTCTCGTCCGGGAAGCTCACTGCATCGACGTCCGCGGCGCTCTGGTGCGCGTCGCCGTGGCAGACGGAACACGTGACCCTCGCCCTCGAGTGCTTGCTGGTCTCCCAGTCGGTCACCTGCCCGGGGCTTATCCCCCTGTGGCACGTGATGCAGGATTCCTCCTGCGCCGCGACCGGGCCGGCGAACGCCACGAGAGCCAGGACGATCAGAAGCGCGGCAATGCCAGTTTCTCTCCTCATGGTTCCCCCTTCCCATGCGGAGGCGATCAAGGGTTCCGTGGTCACGTTGGGGAACCCAACACGCCGGACCCAGGGCCGCGCCGGGGCGCGTCCCTCCGTTGACTCCTTGTAGTGAACTGTAGACCGTTGGAGGATTCTACCATCTTCCGGCGACACGGGCAAGATCAATGGCGGAAGCGCCGCGCGTCGAGGAGACCCCGGGTGGGATCGTCTCGATGACGCAGCTGGTCAAGAAACCGGGGCGGCCGTACAAAGACGAGGGCGGGATCACGACCGAAGCGTCGATCGTGACCCGCCCATCTTGCGTCGAGTCGGCGGTGGCTCTACCGCACGACGACGACCTTCGTCGTCCGAACCGCGGTCTCTCCGGACTCGACTCCTCTGGAGCTCGACCGCACGAGGTAGACACCGCACGGAAGCGCCCGAGCTTCCTCGAACTCGACTACGGTCTCCCCAGTGGGAAGGACGCGATCGGCGATGACGGCTGCCTTGCGTCCGGCAACGGTGTACGCGACGACGCGAACCTCGCTCGCCTCGGGGAGCGTCAGGTGGAGTGTGGGAACGCGGCCGGGCGCGCTCCTGGCGGCGAGCGTGGGCCCCGACAGGACGCCGGAGCCTTCTTCGTTCTCGGTACTCCCCTTGAAGAAGATGATGATGATCGTGTCTGCGGGAGCGTTCGCATAGAAGCGGCAGCCGTCGAAGGCGCGGTTGACGCCCCTGACGCCGCGCCACACGTCTCGGTATGACGTGCCGTAGAGTTCACCTTCGCCGAGGGCGGAGTTGGCGAAACCGAGCAGCCCGCCGACCGTCGGTCCGACCGGCAGGTAGACCGCGAGCGCGGTCATCAGGTCCTCGGGCAGATCAACTACCACCGTATCGCAGTCGGCGCACACCACGTCGTCGTCCGTCCCGAAGAGCCCATCGGCACCCGGCAGGGCGTCGACGGTCTTCATGGTCGGGGCCAGCGCGACGCCCTCGAGATCGGGGTCGAGACGGGCGTTGAGGGAGAGCTTGATGACTTCGTCGATCAGCCGGTTCTTGAACCTCCCGCGGCGGTTTGCGGGAAACGACGCGGGCAGGACACAGTCGGCGCCGACAGCAGCGTCGCCGATTCCGTCCGGCAGACACGTGACCCTCCCGACTGCGGGCAGACCGTCCAGAATGCACTGCTCCGAACCGTCGGTGAATGAGACGGAGCGCCCCGACGCGCCGACCACGAGCGGGTCCCCGGACGCAATCAGGCCGTCCAGAATCGTTGGAATGGAGATGCCGTTGAACGTGCCGTACTCGTCGCCCCAGAGGGCGTCGAGGGTCGTGTAGGATTCGTCAGCGGTGGCGGTGCACGGAAAGGCAAGGGCGGCCGCGGCCAGAAGAACAGGGAGCGTACGCATGACTGGACATCCTTCCTCCCCACTGTGCGCGCGCTCCCCTATGCAACACTGTTCATTCTTCAGGGCATAGATTGTTCCACAAGTGTGTCACAGAACGCGAGTAACACGCTCAAGAGGGTGAGCGGGAGCCATCGAACGCGCACCCGTCCGGCTACTCACCGCACGCGCTGGAGGAGCGCCCCGATGCGCGAGTCGACCGGGGAGCCCGCTCCGTCGTAGTTCGCCAGGACGGCGGCAACGTACCCGCCTTCGACGAAGATGTCGAGGTTGCCGTTGATCCCGACGAAGCCGCCGCCGTGCCCGACGACCTTCCCCACCGGCGTCTCGCTGACCCCGAAGCCGTAGCCGTAGCCCACGCCGGTGTGGTCGGTCCAGAGCGTCTCGAGCATCTCGTCCGACACGAGCTTCCCGGTCAGGAGGGCCCGCGCGAACCGGTGGAGGTCGCCGACTGTCGAGAAGCCGCCGCCCGCCGGACCGCCGCGGATGACGTGCTCGTAGAGGTTGTTCGTCCACCCGCCCGCGCAGGTCGGCGTGTGGAAGTACCCCATGGCGAGGTTCTCGACCGGGCAGTCCATGTCGTAGCTGTCGGAGTCGGCCATCCCGACAGGGCCGTAGATGTTCGCGCGGACGTAGTCGAAGTAGTCCTCGCCGGTCACGCTCTCGATGACGACGCCCAGGAGCAGCATCCCGGTGTTGCTGTACTGGTTGTCGGCCCCGGGCTCGAACGCGAGCGTGTCCCCGACGACGAGCGGCTTGTAGTCGTCGACGGCCCGAAAGAGCTTCCGCGAGCTCTTGTCGTACGCCTCGTTGAAGTAGCTTCCGAGTCCCGACGTGTGCGTGAGGAGATGGTGGACGGTGATCTTCTCGGTCATCTCGCGAGGGAGCCACGTCTCGTCGACGTGCTCGCTGATCGGTTCATCGAACGAGAGCAGTCCTCTCTCGACGAGCTGCGCGATCGACGTCGCGGTGACCATTTTGTTCATCGAACCGAGGTTGAACTTCGTGTCGATGTTGTTCGGCACGTGCCAGCGCTTCGTCGCCTCGCCGCAGGCGCGGGTCAGGAGCACGTCGTCGCCCTTCGCAACGAGGACCGTGCCGGAGAAAGTGTCGTTCGCGCACACGCGGTCGAGCATCTCCTCCATCTCCGCCAGCGCCTCGGCCTCGGTGAGCGTCGGCTCGTCCACGTTCGAGGGCGTGCGCGCGGCGTTCAGACGGATCGACGAGATGAGGCCATCCTCCTCCTCGTCGAACATGAACGAGATGGCGCGCCACGACTTGAAGTTCCTGTCCTGCACGATGACGACGGTCTCTTCCCGCGGGGGCGTGTACGTGCGCACGCTGTGGAAGTCGACGCCTCCGCTGCTCCGGGAGAACGACTCGAGCGCCTCGAGGAAGTACTCGACGGGCAGCGCGGCTCGCAGTTCCTCGGTGAACGTAGCATCGTAGAACGCCTGCGCCCCGTCGAGGTCACCGGCGTTGACGAGGTCGATCATCCTCTGGATCCGTTCGCCCTCGACGCCTCCGGGCATGACCGACACGTCCTCGTATCCGAGCTCGCCCGGCGCCTGGGCGAGAGCGGCCTGCGCAAAGAGCGCGCAGACGGTGAGCGCCGTCAGGGTCTTCGTGATCACGTCCCATACCTCCTGGTTGGCATCCGCTGCCTGCCGGTCCGGCGTCCCGTCGGCCGGCAACTCCGTTCACCTCGTGCTGTCACTCGTCCCGCTCGGACTCGTCCGTGCGGCCCCCCATGTAGATCCCGATGATCTTCTCCGCCCGGCCGTCTTCCCCGATCTCGAAACGCATGCGGAACCGGTGGAGGCCGGCGAGGCCGAACGTGGTCTCGTCCATCGCGTAGAGCCGGTACTCGTCCCGGTCGTCGCGCCGGTAGTAGAGTGCCCCGTCCCGGAGCGTGATGTGGCGGGCTCCGTAGTCGCCCGCGTACCGCTCGAGGATCTCGGTCGGGAGCCGGAGAGGGTTCGCCTGCGCCCTCGCCGCCTCGCGCACCCAGTCGATGCGCTCCGTGGCGTGCTCGTGCGCAGGAGCGAGTTCGAGGGCGTGCTCGAAGTCCTCGAGCGCGAGTGCGTACTCCCCTCCCTCCATGAGGGCCTCGCCGCGGTACGCGTAGGAGTCCGCGGAGTCGGGGAAGCTCGTCACCATCCTCGCCAGCACCTCCGTCGCCGCCCCGTTAACCTCCTGCTCGCTGAGGAGGCTCGCGACCTCCGCCATGAAGTGGGGATCCACGATGTCCGGGTGTCCCTCCTGTGCCTCGAGCAGCTTCGCGTACCCGGCCTCTCTCCCCCACTCGAGGTAGCTCATCTCCACGCGTCTCCGAACGGCCACCTCCGGCGCGTCGTACCGGGGCACGTTGAGCCACTCGAGCGCCCACTGGGGCTCGGGTGTCACGAGGCCCACGATCTCTTGGGCGAGCATGAGGCCGTTCCCGCCGTTCGCGAAGTACACCACGCCGGTCCGCGTCCCCCGGTCGGCGACGGCGTAGCCCTGGACGTCGACGTTGTTGCCCCAGTGCCAGTAGGCCTGGCCCGACTCCGTCGGCTCGAGCCCCCAACCGAGACCCCAGGAGACGCGCGCGTTCGGCTCGCCCGACTCCCACTCCGTGACCGGGACCTGGGGCGTGAGTATGCCGTCGACCGTCTGCTCCGAGAGACCCTGCGCGTCCATGAGCGCGATGAGGAAGCGCGCATAGTCGGAGGCTGTGGTCGCCATGGAGCCGCCGCCGTTGGCCTCCTCGAACCGCCGGCGCTCCTCCGGGAAGCCGTGGTTATCGTGGCCCGAGGCGCCGTTCAGCTCGCACTCCTCGAACCACACCAGGCCGCTCCGCGTCATCCCGAGCGGCGCGAAGACCTCGCGCTCGACGAGTGCCTCGAGCGCCGTGCCGGTCAGCTCCTCCATGACGCGTCCTAGATAGGCGAAACCCTCGCCGGAGTACCCGTACCGCTCGCCTGGCTCGGCCTCGAACTCGCTCCCCCAGTTCGGAAGGCCGGTCGTGTGCGTGAGCACGTGGCGCGCCGTCAGTCGCTCGTAGCGCCCCTCGTCGTCCTCGTAGCGTTCCTCCCTGAGATATCCCGCGAGCGGGGCGTCGAGGTCGAGGAGTTCCCGCTCGACGAGTCGCATCGCCACGTACGCCGTCACGGGCTTCGTCATGGACGCCGCTTCGAAGATGGTCTCCTCGTCGACCGGCTCACCGGTCTCGACGCTTCGAACGCCGAATCCCCGGGCCCAGACGATCTCGCCGTCGCGGATGACGGCGGCGGTGAGACCGGGGACGATCGCGACTCTCATGAGCCGGGGGATCTCCTCGCCGAGGGCGCGGGCGAGGTCACTGTCGGTCGGGACCTGCGACCATGCGGGAGACGTGAGAGCGAGCAGCTCGGCGACGAACAGCGCGACGGCGCAGGCGGCGAGCCGCAACGCAGCGGCCGCAGCAACGCCCCGACGGACGTGAGTGATCATGAACGACCTCCTGCGGAGCGGCTGGGCCGCCCAGGTTGGATAGCCGATCCGGCTGGCGCTCGCTACTCGCGATCGAGCATGGACAGAAGCCATGCATGATAGGCCTCGATCGTCTCCTGAGCCGGGGACGAGTGCCCCTTGTCGGGCTCGGTCACGAACTCCACATCGGCGCCAGCTGTCCTGAGCTTCTCAACGGCCTCTTCGGTCTTCTCGAACGGCGCGTTGCGGTCGGTCTCGCCATGGAAGATGAACACCGGGATGCCGTCGAAGGCGCGAAGGTACTCCTCATCAGTGAAGTTCGGACTGCCTCCCTCCGCGTTCCATCGATTCGCAAGGTCAGGATCGCCGGAGAAGACCGCGAGGGCCTTGAACTTCCCGGGCGTCTCGTAGTGCGTTCGATAGACACCGTAGCCGCCCATCGAGAACCCGCTCAGGTAGATGTTCTCCTGATCGATTAGGTAGTTCATGATCACGTCGTCGATGGCCTCAGCAATGTCGGTCTGCGCCTCGGGCACGACGTAGCAGTTGGAGACCCCGCGTCCGAGCGGACCCAATTGGATGAAGCCGTTCGGAGCTATGAACGGGACCCCCGCGAGTGTCGTTTCGTCCGATGCACTCCCGTGGAGGAAGACCATGAGCGGGTACGTCTTCGATCGGTCGAACTCCTCGGGGATCCGCACAGCGTAGGGCTGGAGGGTCCCGTCCAGATCGGAGCGAAACGCCCTTCTGAAGAATCCGGTGCGGTCGGCGTAGACGTCCTCGCCCGATTCCGCCCGCAGGATGGAGTCCTCGACCCTCTGCGTGCGCATCCTGAGGTCTCCTGACGACTCGTAGGGCTTGAGAGCGCCCAGGTCGCGCTCGAGTTCCTCAATCATGAACTCGAGCGTCGCACGCGTTCCCGCGCCGACATCCGTCGCAGCGGCCAGGCGCGCGTTCCACACCGCGGCGTCGAGGTCCGGGAGAATCGTGAGCCCTCCCTTCCCTCGGGATTCGTACGGAGCCGAGTACCACTCCAGCCTGTACCCCCCGGGCGGAAGGTCCTCGGTGGGGAGCGAGAACTCGTGCTTCGTCAGTCCGCGATCGCACTCGTACTGCTCCCGAGCGTACGTCGCGTGATCACCCTCTCCGGTGTTCACCAGGACGACGGCAGTCTCCTCGCAGGCCTCGCCCACCGCCGTCACTGCGGTCGCGCCGACTGCGTCTCCCGTCCGGACGTGCCCCCTCCGCGCGGCCACGAACGTCTGCGCGGGCCCCTCTACCACGGGGTCCGCGAACACGAGCCGGGCGTAGCGTCGGGGGCTCATCTCAGCGCCGACTGCGTCCGCCACGGCGATGTGCTCGTTCTTGCTCCTGTCCCCGATCGCCTTCACGAAGCTGATGTTGAAGCCGATGGAGTCGGAGATCCAGGGATGATAAGGGTGCACGTCGCCCCAGAGCAGCAGGAGCTCGAACCCGATCTTCCCGTCGGCTGCCTGGAACTCCATGAGGGTCTCCCTGCTCGGACGGAGGAAGATGTGTTCGACGTTGTAGTACCAGAAGAGACGTCTGCTCCACTCTGTCTCGGGCTTGTCGACGGCCGAGCAGGCGACAACGTAGAACTCATCCGTCGGAGCATCGTCGGGGCGCGGAGCAGCCAGCACCACGACGAAGCCGTCCCCGTTCTGATACGCCCGGTCGCGGAACGCGAACTCGTCCGCGTCGGCCTCGACGTACACGTAGAAGAACTCGGTACCGTACGCCAGCCTGTAGGTGGCCTCATTGAGCGGATTCCCCTCGTCGTGCTTCCGGTAGTGCGTGAACTGGCGCACGGGCAGATCCGCAAGAGCGTCGTCGAGGCGTCCATCGATCTCTGGAGCTGCGCTGAGGAACGTGACAGGGGGCTCGATCGCCAGAGGCGCGTCGGAAAGCCGCACGAATCCATCCAGTGTGTCGTCCAGATCCTGCGCCAAGGCGGCACCTCCCAGAATGATGGTGAGAACTGGAACGCAGATCAGCCCGAGCCTTTCTGCTCTCGTACCCATGACCGTCCTCTCTCCTGTGGATCGGCGTTTTGCCCGCTACGCAGGTGCTCAAGAGCCTGGAGTCCCGCGGGCCACTGGCGATGGTCCGCTCCATGAAACGACATGCGCGCGCCCCGGTCAACCGCGGCCTGCCGACGCCCCGGCCGTCCCCCCGACCGCGCCTTGTGCCGGCACCCTTGAGCGGGTAGAATCGTCGTCACGCCCAACGTCGATCATCCGCATCCACGAGGGGTCTCGTGCCTACACAGCCAGCTACCGATTCAGGACTCCGGGCGCTCGAAGAGGAGAACAGGCGCCTCAGACGCGCGGTCAGAGAGCTCAGCGTTCTCAACGACCTCGCCCGGGAGATCGGTGCCTCGCTCGATTCCCAGCACATCATGAGCACGATCATCACTCGCTCGCTCCGAGCCGTACGCGCCGAGCAGGGCGTGATCACGCTCATCGACAGGCACGCCGACGATGGCATGAGGACGCTCGTCCGCACCGAGGCCGGCCCGCACGGCGGCCAGGCGCTGCACGTGGAGGAGAGCCTGCTGGGCTGGATGCAGCTCAACAAGAGACCGCTCCTGATCGGCGATCCGCCCGCGGACGACCGGTTCCCCGGCGTGCGGTGGGACGAAACGGTTCGCTCGATCCTCTGCGTTCCGCTTCTGATGAAATCGGAACTGACGGGGGCGCTCACCGTCTTCAACAAGAAGGGCACCGACGGATTCAACGAGGACGATCAGCGGATCCTCTCGATCGTCGCGTCGCAGTCCGCGCAGGTGGTGGAGAACGCGCGGCTGCACGAAGAAGAGGAGTCGCTCCGGCGCATGGAGGAGGAGCTCAGGCTGGCGTCCGAGATCCAGCTCGGCCTCCTCCCCGATACCGCTCCGCGCGTCCCGGGCTACGACATCGCGGGCGCGAGCGTCCCGGCTGAGATGGTCGGGGGCGACTACTTCGATTTCATCCGCATCGACGAGAGCCGCGTCGCGATCTGCGTCGGTGACGTCTCCGGGAAAGGACT
>JALGWI010000003.1 GCA_025774245.1 bacterium | reverse complement strand
GTTCAAGATCCCGGGACGAGGCGTGATCGCAGGCTGCTACGTCCTGTCGGGCTCCGTCAAGCGGGGCGCCAAGGCGCGCGTCATCCGCGACGAGATGCTCTTCCACGAGGGCGCCGTCGGGTCCCTCAAGCGGTTCAAGGACGACGTGAGAGAGGTCCAGACCGGCTTCGAGTGCGGCATCGCGATCGAAGGCCTGGTCGACTTCCAGGCCGGAGACCTCATAGAGGTCTACGACATCGAAGAGGTCGCGAGGAAGCTCAGCGAGCCTGACGCCGGGTGACCCCGAAGCGAGAGGATCGCCCGGCTGACGGCGATCGCCGGATAACGGCGGGGCACAGCGCTTGACCGTCGGAACGCTCGAGATCGACCTCCGAATCGCGGAGAGCCGGTCGCTCAAGTCGCGGCGACGCGTCGTCAACAGCCTCAAGGACCGGATCAAGGCTCGGTTCAACGTCTCCGTGGCCGACGTGGGGGACCAGAATGTCTGGCAGCGCGCCGTGCTCGGAGTGGCGGTCGTCGCGTCGGACGGACGGTTCGCCAACGAGGTGCTCTCGAAGGTCCTCGATCTGGTCCTTTCGGATCCCCGAGTCGACGTCGTCGAACATCACATGGACATCGGCTAGGATCAACGTCGCACGACGACGTCCGGCGGGTCTTCCCGCCGCGAACGACTCGTGCACGAAGGATCGAAGGTGGCACACAAACGGATTCTCAGGGTCGGGGAAGCCATCAAGCGGGAGCTCTCGTTCATACTCGACCGCAAGATGGGCGACCCCCGAATAGGCATGGTCACGGTGACGCGCGTGGAGCTGTCCGAGGACATGCACTACGCCAAGGTCTTCGTGAGCTTCATGTGCGACGACGAGGAGAGGCACAAGAGGATGCGCCTCCTCCGGAAGGCGCGCCGGTTTCTGAGGGGGGAACTCGCGCACACGCTGCACCTCAGGGTGTCCCCGGACCTCACGTTCGTGCTCGACGACTCGGCCGAGAATTACATTCGGATCAACGAGGTGCTGAAGCGAATCCATGATGAAGAGCGCGAACACGAACCTGACCCAGAGGGATCGGGAGAAGATCCATCGGATCCTTGACGGGGACGATCCGCTCGTGATCGTGTCCCACAGGAATCCGGACGGCGACGCGCTGGGAGCCATGCTGGCGCTCGCGAGATGGTCCGCGGATCGCGGGAGGAAGGCGGTCGCTGTGTCGCCGGAGGGCGCCCCGGCCCCCTACGCCTTCCTGCCTGGCGCGGACTCGATCGGCCTCGAGTTTCCGGACGACACGACGGGGTTCGGCCTCGTCTCCCTCGACGCGCCCGACGCGAGCCGGCTCGACCTCCCGTCGACGCTTCTGGAAACCGCGGACCCCGTTCTCAACATCGACCACCACCCGGGCAACACGCTTTTCGGAACGGTCAACCTCGTCGATCCCGGGGCGTCGTCGACCTGTCTTCTGCTCTTCGAGATCCTGGAGCCCTACGGGGGACTCTCGACGGAGATCGCGACGCTCCTCTACACCGGCGTCTTCACCGACACGGGCGGGTTCCGTTTCGGAAACACGGACGCACGGACGCTCGCGGCCGCCGCGGGCCTCGTGGAACTGGGAGCCCCGCCCGCCGAGATCGCCCGTCGCGTCTACGCGCAGCAGCCGATAGGTCGGCTCCGGCTTCTCGGTCTCGTCCTCGGCACTGCCACGACCGAGTTCGAGGGGCAGGTCGCTGTGCTCACGCTGACGGACGAGATGCGACGCGAGACGGGCTCGAGCGGTGAGGACCTGGAAGGGCTGGCGTCGCATGGGCGTCTCGTCGAGGGGGTTCGCGTGGCTGTCCTTCTGAGGGAACAGCAGGGCAGCGTCCGGGCAAGCCTCCGATCCGCGGGCGAGGTCGACGTCAACGCTGTCGCGCGCGTGCTCGGGGGCGGAGGGCACAGCGCCGCGGCCGGGGTCGTGATACCCGGCACCATCGCCGAGGCCCGCGCGCGCATCCTCACGACCGTCGCGGAGTTCCTCTAGGGGCCGGCGGGCCGCCCGCGGGCTGCCGGTGGGGCCCGTGCGCGGAGCTCGCCCGTTGAGTTCGCCCGCCTGCGAAGGCGTCCCCGGAGTCGGAGGTTTCCTTGGGAAGGGTGCTCGTCGTCGACAAGCCGTCAGGGATGACGTCGCACGACGTCGTGGAACGCATCAGGCGATCGTCCCGCGTGAGGAAGGTCGGCCACACCGGCACGCTCGATCCTGGAGCGACCGGCGTCCTGGTCGTGCTGGTGGGGAAGGCCACCCGGCTCGCCCACTTCTTCGTCGACGACGTGAAGGAGTACCGCGGCCACATGATTCTCGGCGTCACCACGGACACGCAGGACGCTGACGGGAAGGTCCTCGAGACGCGCGATCCGGGGGGCGTCACGAGATCGGCCGTGGAACGCGCCCTCGCGGGCTTCGTGGGCACTATCAAACAAGTGCCTCCGATGGTGTCGGCGATCAAACATGAGGGAACCCCGCTCTACGTTCTCGCGCGGAAGGGCATCGTCATCGAGCGCCAGGCGAGGACCATCAACATCGAGCGCCTGGATCTCCTCGGCTTCGAGCCCCCCGCCGTCGAATTCGGGGTCGTCTGCTCGAGCGGGACCTACGTCCGGACGCTCGCCGCCGACGTCGGCGAGGTCCTCGGCTGCGGAGCGCACCTCGGGCAGCTGAACAGAACGCGCGTCGGGCCCTTCGACATCGGCCAAGCGCTCCCGCTCGGACAGGTCGAGCGGGCCGGGCGCGACGTCGAATCGCTCGGCGTCTCGATGCTCGACGCTCTTCCCGACTTCCCCATCCTCCGCATCGACGAGGACGAGGAGGAGACGATCTCCACAGGAGGGTCCGTGGAGGTCGACGCCGAGCGGCTGCCCGGTCCGGGCGAGGGCGAGTTCGTCCGGATCACCTCGGATGGAGTGGAACTCGCCGCCGTGGGAAGGCGTGAGGCCGGTGAGGGGAACGTCGTCGTGAAGCCGGTGCGGGTCTTCGTCGACGCGCCGTAGCTCGGGAGGCCGCGGGCGGGGCCCGGCTGTGTCCGCATCGCACGAAGGAGCACTCGAAACCGTGAGGATCGTTCGCAGTCCCGACGAGCTACGAGACATCGACCCGACCGCCCTGACGATTACGGTCGGCAACTTCGACGGTTTCCACCGAGGGCACGCCGCCGTCTTCACCGAGCTGGTCGAGACCGCCGCGGGGCGCCTGGGGAAGTCGGTCGCCGTGACGTTCGAGCCCCACCCGATCGCCGTCGTCTCGCCCGACCGCGCGCCAGGGCTCCTGACGCCGACCGACGAGAAGGCGGAGATCATCGCCGAGACGGGCCTCGACACGCTCCTCGTCGTCGACTTCACGAGTGAGGTGGCGAACGAGGACGCCCACGAGTTCCTCTCGTCGCTGCGCGTCGGTCGCGGGTCGCACCTGGTCCTCGGGTACAACTTCCACATGGGACGGGGCCGCTGCTGCGACATCGGGAAGCTCTCGGAGCTCGGAGCCGAGATCGGCTACGGCCTCGACGTGATCCCGCCGGTCGAGCACGACGGACGGCCCATCTCGAGCACGAGGATCCGGCGCTGCGTGGCCGAGGGACGCGTCGACGAGGCTCACACCATGATGGGGCGCCCGTACTCCCTCCGGGGAGAGGTCGTCGCGGGCGACGGAGCAGGCAGGCTCCTCAAGAGCCCGACCGCGAACCTGAGACTGCCCGAGGGGAAGCTCCTCCCACGGGACGGGGTCTACCGCGTCAGCGTGGTGAGCCTCGAGGGCCGCACCGGGCTTCTCTACGTGGGCTCCAGACCGACCTTTGGGGAGGGGGAGCGGCGGGCCGAAGTGCACGTTCTGGACCTCGACGCCGACCTCTACGGCCGCACGCTCTCGGTCGATGTGCTCGAGCTGATCCGCGGCGAGAGGCGCTTCGAGAGCACCGAGGAGCTCGCCCGGCAGATCGCCGAGGACATCGCGCGCGCGAGGAGAGGCTCGCCGGGGTGAGAGGTCGGGGCGGAGCCGACAGCGGAGGATCCGCCGGGCCGACCGCCCGGCGGCAGAAATCGGCAGTTTCACTTTGACAGCGGATGCGGGTTGTGTTAGGTTGACTCCGATTTGCGGAGAGCGCAACAGCGTCGGGTCACGGAGGTATTCGATAGTGTCGCTCACGAGGGAGAAGAAGCGGGAGATCGTCAAGCGTTTTGAGACTCACGCCGGCGACACGGGCTCGGCGGAGGTCCAGATCGCGCTTCTGACGGAGAGGGTAGAGACCCTCTCCAAGCACTTCGACATGCACAAGAAGGACAACCACTCGAGGCTCGGTCTGCTCAAGATGGTCGGCAAGAGGCGTCGCCTCCTGAACTACCTCAAGGAGCACAAGCCGAGCAGCTACAAGGAAATGATTAAGGAACTCGGGCTGCGCAGGTAGACGGAGTTGCGGAATCCAACGGATGTGCAACCTCGTCCTGCCGAGCGCTCCTGGAAGCTGGCCCTCCCGCAAGCGTACGGGAGGGTCTTGTTCTGGGACCCCGGAAACTGTGGAGGAACAGATGCACAAGGTAGAGACTGAATGGGCGGGACGGCGCCTGACGATCGAGACCGGAAGGCTGGCCAGGCAGGCGCCGGGATCCGCGCTCGTTCGCTACGGCGACACGATGATACTCGCCACCGTCGCCTACTCGAAGAGAGAGATCGACCGGGACTACCTGCCGCTCTTCGTGGAGTACCGCGAGAAGTTCTACGCCGCGGGGAAGATCCCCGGCGGGTTCTTCAAGCGCGAGGGACGCCCCCAGACGAAGGAGGTCCTGAGCTCCAGGCTCATCGACCGTCCCATGAGGCCGCTCCTGCCGGACCACATGCGGAACGAGGTCCAGGTGATCGTGAACGTCCTCTCCGCCGACGGTGAGAACGACTCGGACACCCTCGGCATCATCGGGGCGAGCGTTGCGCTCTCCCTGTCCGGCGTTCCGTTCGAGGGCCCTGTCGGGGCCGTGAGAATCGGAAGCATCGACGGGCAGCTGATCGTCAACCCGACGTTCGAGCAGCTCCAGACGAGCACCATCAATCTCGTCGTCGCGGGGACTGAGGACGCCGTCGTGATGGCGGAGGGCAGCGCGCTCGAGATCTCCGAGGACGACATGCAGCGCGCGCTGGAGCTCGCCCACACGGAGGTGCGCAACGCCATCGCGCTCGAGAAGGAGCTCCTCGCCAACTTCGACGTCAAGGTGTTCGAGGTTCCGAAGAAGCCGCTCCCGGAGGGTCTGGAGTCGCGCGTTCGCACGCTCGCGACCGACCGCATCCGCGAGGCGCTCAAGGTCTACGGGAAGAACGAGCGCTCCGCCCTGACGGACGCCCTCAAGGAAGAGGTCACGACGGGACTCTCCGAGGAGTACCCGGAGGCAGAGGGAACGATCAAGGGCGTCATCAAGACGATCCAGAAGGAGGAGATGCGCCGGCGGATCCTCGATGAGGGTGTCCGGTCCGACGGTCGTTCGCTCGATCAGGTCAGGCAGATCACCTGCGAGACGTCCGTCCTTCCGAGGACGCACGGCTCCGCCGTCTTCACGAGGGGGGAGACGCAGGCGCTCGCGGTCACGACGCTCGGCTCGTCGAGCGACGAGCAGAAGGTCGACGCTCTCGAGGGCGAGTCGTGGAAGAGCTACATGCTCCACTACAACTTCCCGCCGTTCTCGGTGGGCGAGGTGAGACCCATGCGCGGACCGGGCCGCCGGGAGATCGGACACGGCGTCCTCGCGGAGCGCTCGATCCAGCCCGTCATCCCGACCGACGAGATCTTCCCCTACACGATCCGCATCGTCTCGGACGTTCTCGAGTCGAACGGCTCGTCGAGCATGGCGACCGTCTGCGCGAGCTCCCTGGCACTGATGGACGCCGGGGCACCCATCAAGTCGGCCGTTGCGGGCGTCGCGATGGGGCTCATCAAGGAGGGCGACCGGCACGCTGTTCTGACCGACATCCTGGGCGTCGAGGATCACCTCGGCGACATGGACTTCAAGCTGGCGGGCACGCGGAACGGCATCACGGCGTTCCAGCTCGACTCCAAGATCGGCGCCATTCCGACCGCGCTCCTCACGGAGGCGCTCAGCCAGTCGCGTGCGGCCAGGTTGCACATCCTGGATGCCATGGACCAGGAGCTCGCGGCCGCGAGGCCGCAGCTGTCAGAGTACGCGCCCAGGATCGTCATGGTCCGCGTTCCGACCGAGAAGATCGGGGAGATCATCGGTCCGGGCGGGCGCGTGATCAGGAAGCTCCAGGACGAGACTGAGACGTCGATCGACATCAACGACGAGGGCATCGTCAAGGTCTCCGGTCAGTCTCAGGAGGGCGTCGACCGCGCCCGCGAGACGATCGAGCTCATGACGAAGGACCCGCAGGTCGGCGAGATCTACGAGGGCCTCGTCAGGAGCATCACCGACTTCGGCGCGTTCATCGAGTTCCTGCCGGGTCGCGACGGGCTCTGCCACATCTCGGAGCTCGAGTATCATCGAGTCGGGAAGGTCGAGGACGTCCTCAAGCTCGGCGATGAAGTCAAGGTCAAGGTGATCGGGGTCGACGACAACGGGAAGGTCCGGCTCTCCAGAAGGGCCCTCATGGAGAAGCCCGAGGGCTGGGTCGAGGAGCGTCCGAGCCGACCCAGACCCGGGGGCAGGCCGGGCGGCAGATCCGGCGGACGCCCCGGCGGGCGATCCGGCGACCGATCGCGGCGGAGGTAATCGCGCGCGGGAGACCGTGCCGCGCACGTGGCGGCACGGGAGACCTCCCGCGGAGGTTCTGACCGGATGGACCGAGTTGAGATCGGGGTGAAGAGGCTCCCCGAGACCCACGATCTGCCTCTCCCACGATACATGAGTGACCGCGCTTCGGGCATGGACCTTCACGCGGCCGTGCCCGGGCGCGTCGTCATTGCGCCGGGAGCGATCGAGCTCGTGCCCACGGGCATCGTTCTGGCAATTCCCGAGGGCCACGAGGGCCAGGTTCGGTCGAGGAGTGGCCTCGCGCTCAAGCGCGGCGTCTTCGTCCTCAACAGCCCGGGGACGATCGACTCGGACTACCGCGGGGAGATCGGCGTCATCCTCGCGAACCTCGGCCCCGAGCCGTTCGCGATCGAGCGCGGCGACAGGATCGCGCAGCTCGTGGTCTGCCGGGTGTCTCGGGTCAGCTGGTCGGAGGAAGAGGATCTCGCCTCGACGAACCGCCAGGCGGGCGGCTTCGGGCACACGGGCGGGCACGGCGAACTCGCTCCCTGACGGCGGAGAGCCTATGAGGAACCCCGGGGGCTCCTCCCGTTCGGCGCTTCGGCCGCTGGACTACGTGTTCCTCGCGAGGCCGGCGGCGCTGGTTCCCCTCTGGATATTCTACGTCTCAGGCGCATGCCTCGGAGCCGAGTCGATCGGTCGCGTCATCCCGTGGTACCGCCCCACGCGGCACGGCCTCCTCGGGCTCCTGTCGATGACGGCCGTCCTGGCCGGCGGCTACATCCTCAACCAGATTCGGGACATCGAGACCGACCGCAGGAACGAGAAGCTCTTCTTCCTGCCGAGGGGCATCGTCAGCGTCGGCGCGGCCCGCGTCGAGATGATCGTGCTCTGGGCGCTGGCCCTCGTGTTCGCGATCCCCCTGTCGTGGGAGTTCCTCCTCGTCCTCCTCGGCAGCCTCGTCCTCAACATCACCTACTCCGTACCGCCCGTCCACGCCAAGTCCCGGACTCCGTTCGACCTCATCTGGAACGGCCTCGGCTTCGGGGTGGCCGCGGCCGCGGCCGGATGGGCGGCCGTAGCGCCGCTCGCGTGGGAGCTCGTTGGTCCCGCGCTCTCGTACGCGCTCGCCGTGGCCGGCATCATCGCGTCGACGACGATCCTCGACATCCCCGGTGACACGGCGGCGGGACTCTCGACGACCGGCACGGCGCTCGGGGTGAGGCGGACGAGCACGCTCGCCATCGTTCTCGTGTCCGTCGCCGGGGTGCTCGGCGCGATCTTCGTCGACGGCTTGAGCCTCTTCGGCGCCGCATTCTCGCTCCCGTGGCTCATCCGCGCTCACCGCACGGGCAGGCGCTCCCACAGGATTGCAGCGAACCAGCTCGCGGTCGCCATGTTCGCGATCCTGGCGAGCGCGCGCGGCGTCTACCTCGTAGCGCTTCTCGCGCTCGTGTTCTTCCTGTCGCGCGCCTACTACCGCGCCCGCTTCGACATCGCGTACCCGGGCCGCGGCACGCCCTAGGCCACTCCGCGGGACGCCCCGGGCCGTTCCGCGGGACCTCGCAGAACCTCCCGCGTGCCGAAGAGGCTCCGCACACCGGGCCATTCCGCCTTTCCCGTTGACATCTGTCGAGAGCCGTTCTTATCCTCGCGCCAACATGGGCCGCCCGGGCGCGATGGGGCGTGCGCCCCGGCCGGTCCGACGGAACAGGCGGCCACCGGAGGAACCCTCTGTGGGCAGGGAGAAGATCGTCGTTGGGCTCTCGAGAGCCATGTTCGTGGTCGCCGTGATCGCGGTCCTCTCGCTCGTCCTCGAGTACTGCTTCTACCTGAGCGAGGCGCAGGAGAGGCTCGTCCACCTCATCGACATCATCGTCGTGGTGGTGTTCATGATGGACGCCGCGATCAGGTTCGGGCTCTCGAGGAGACGACTCGCCTTTCTCAAGACGCGCTGGCCGGCCATCGTCATCCTCGGCCTCATCGTGGCACAGTTCTTCCTCGTTGCCCACCTGAGCGGCCGCGGCTGGCTGCCGACGTTCCTCGAATCCCGAAGCGTCCTCTCGCTCACCAAGGGCTACATCATCGTCCTCCAGATCTACCTCGTCTTCCTCATCGTCGGACAGGCCGTCCGCGCGAACAGGAGCATCGCCTCCTTCCGCATCCACCCGCCTCGCACGGTCATGCTGTCGTTCGTGCTCATCATCCTGATCGGCTTTCTGCTCCTGCTCACACCGAAGGCCACGGTGCGGGGCAGCATACCCCTCGTCGACGCGCTCTTCTCGGCGACGTCGGCCGTCTGTGTGACCGGCCTCATCGTGGCCGACACGGGACGCGATTTCACGCACCTCGGCCAGGGGATCATCCTGGCGCTCATCCAGATCGGCGGGCTCGGGCTCGTCACGTTCACGGCCTTCTTCGCCCTCGTCCTCAGGAGGGGACTCGGCGTCCGTGAGAGCCTCGTTCTCCGCGGCGTCCTCACGTACGAGACGATCGGTCGCATCGGACGTACCCTGGGCTTCATGATCGGCATCACGGTCGGGCTCGAAGCGATCGGGGCCGCACTCCTGTTCGTCCTGACGAGGCTCGATCCCCTGAGGACGACGGGCGAGGTCGCCTGGCGATCCGCCTTCCATTCGATCTCGGCGTTCTGCAACGCCGGTTTCTCGCTCTCCACCTCGAGCTTCGAACGCTTCGCGACCGACGTGCCCGTGAACTTCGTCATGACGTCGCTCATCATCATCGGCGGTCTCGGTTTCCCGGTCATCATGAACCTCCGAGGCCGGCGCGTGCTCGCCACGAAGCCGGGCGCCGCGAGGTCGAGGTGGTCGGTTCACTCGAAGCTCGTGCTCGTGACGACCGCGTCGCTGCTCGTGATCGGCACGGTCGCCTTCCTGGCGCTCGAGTGGGACGGGATCCTGCAGGGGAAGCCGCTCGGCGAGAAGCTCCTGAAGTCGTACTTCGCCTCGGTCACAGCGAGGACGGCGGGATTCAACACGGTGCGGACGGCGTGGCTGGCGCCGCCGACGCTCTTCCTGCTCGCGGCCCTCATGTTCATCGGCGGGTCGCCGGGCGGCACCGCCGGAGGCGTAAAGACCTCGACGTTCGCCCTGGTCGTCATGTCGATCCGCTCGATGTTCACGGGCGAGGGCAGGGTCGAGCTCTTCAAGAGGCGCATCCCGAGATGGGTCGTGAGCGAGGCCCTCTCCGTTGTCGCTATGGGAATCCTCGTTGTCTGCGCGGGGATCTTCGTCCTGCTCGTCGTCGAAGAACTGCCTATGAACGACGTTCTGTTTGAGGTAGTCTCAGCTTTCGGGACGGTCGGACTCTCCACCGGGATCACGCCGACGCTTTCGCCGGTGGGGAAGATCGTCCTTATGCTTATCATGCTGACGGGACGGATCGGGCCTCTCACGCTCGTGCTGGCGATCGGCCAGCGCCGGGAGGCGCCGGAGTACGACTACCCGGAGGAAAGGGTCGTCATCGGGTAGCAGCTCCGGAGGGCGCATCCGCGGCTCAAGCCACGGATGCTGCATTATCCCGCGGAGGTCGTGCATGAAACGATTCGCAGTGATCGGACTGGGGCTTCTGGGTCGCACCGTCGCGCGTGAACTCGCCTCCAGAGGCTTTGAGGTCATCGGGATCGACGTCGACCAGGAGCTGGTGCAGTCGATCGGCGACGAGATCGCTCTCGCGGTGAGACTCGATTCCACCAACCGCGAGGCGCTCCTCAAGCAGGGCGTCGATCAGGTCGATGCGGCACTGGTGGCGATCGGTGAAAACTTCCAGGCCGCGGTGCTGACGACGTCGATCCTGAAGGAGTTCGGGATCCCGAGAGTCATCTCCCGCGCCGTGACCGAGGAGGAAGCCCGGGTCCTCAAGCTCGTGAACGCCGACGAGGTCGTGCTCGTCGAGGAGATGGTGGCCCACAGGCTCGCACAGCAGATGATGTCGCCGAGCCTCGTCGACATCGTTGAGCTTTCTCCGGGCATGAGCCTGGCCAGGATTGAGACGTCGAAAGAGATGTGGGGGAAGACCCTCGCACAGCTCAAGTTCAGGCAGCGGTACGGCCTCAACGTCGTGGCCGTGATCAAGCCCGAGTGCGAGGAGCGCGCCTGCCCGGCGACGCTCCTGCCGGACCCCGAAGGGGTGATCGAGGAGGGGGACGTCCTTCTGGTCGACGGACCCGACGAGGCGATCGAGCGGCTGGCCGCGACCGACGAAGTGTAGTCTTGGACGACGGAGGACATTCGTGAGGGATCGCGTTTACATCGACGAGATAGGTCAGCACGAGGGCAAGGAGGTCACACTCGAGGGGTGGCTCGCCGGCCGGAGGTCGAGCGGCAAGATCCTGTTTCTGCAGTTCCGCGACGGGACGGGGTTCATCCAGTGCGTGGGCAGCCGCGCCGACATCGGCGACGAGCCGTTCGAGGCCGCCGACACGCTTCCGCTCGAGTCGTCGCTCAGGGTCACCGGAACAGTGCGCGCCGACGCGCGGGCTCCAGGCGGCTACGAGCTGTCGCTGACGGGATTCGAGATCGTGCACGGGGCCGAGGAGTACCCGATCTCGAGGAAGGAGCACGGCACGGCCTTCCTCATGGATCACAGGCACCTCTGGATCAGGTCGCCGAGACAGTTCGCGACCCTTCGGATCCGGGCGACGGTGATCGCGGCCGCGAGGAACTACTTCGATTCGCGCGGGTACACGCTCGTCGACACGCCGATCCTGACCCCGAACTCCGTCGAGGGGACGACGACCCTCTTCGAAACCAGCTACTTCAACGAGAGCGCGTATCTCTCCCAGAGCGGCCAGCTCTACAACGAGGCCACGGCGATGGCCCTCGGGAAGGTCTACTGCTTCGGTCCGGCGTTCCGCGCGGAGAAGAGCAAGACGAGGCGCCACCTGATCGAGTTCTGGCAGATCGAGCCCGAGATCGCCTACGCGGACCTCGACGACATCATGGACATCCAGGAGGAGCTCGTCTGCGAGATGGTCGAACGCGTCCTCGAGACGCGCGCGACCGAGCTCGGCATCCTCGAGCGGGACGCCGACGCGCTCAAGCGCGTGGTCGCTCCCTTCCAGCGAATCACCTACACCGAGGCGGTGGACAAGCTCAACGAGGCGGGGCACGCGTTCGAGTGGGGGGGGGACCTCGGCGCCGAGGACGAGACGGTGCTCGCGAACATGTTCGATCGGCCGTTCCTGGTGCACCGATACCCGAGGAGCGTGAAGCCCTTCTACATGGAAGACGACCCGCACGACGCGCGCGTCACCCTGTCGGTCGACATGCTGGCCCCGGAGGGATACGGCGAGATCGTGGGCGGCGGCCAGCGCGCGATGGACCTCGACACGCTCGAGCAGAGGATGCGCGACGAGAACCTGCCGATCGAGGACTACCAGTGGTACCTCGACCTCAGACGGTACGGCTCGGTGCCTCACGGCGGGTTCGGACTCGGCATCGAGCGGTTCGTCACGTGGGTCTGCGGGCTCCCGCACATCCGCGAGACCACGGCGTTTCCGAGGATGCTCTCGCGTCTCAGACCGTAGCCGGGCGCTCAGCGAGAATGGAGAAGGCGAGCGTGACGTTCTGCACGGCCGTCAACTGCATCGACGGGAGAGTCCAGCTGCCCGTCATCCGCTACCTGCAGGAACGCCTGCACGTTCGGTATGTGGACGTCGTGACCGAAGCAGGTCCGGTGCGCTTCCTCGCCGATACGGTCGACTCTGAAGCCAGGAAATCGATACTGCGACGAGTGGGCATGTCCGTGACGACACACGGATCGACCGTGGTCGCGGTTGTGGCCCACGCGGACTGCGCGGGGAACCCCGAAGGCAAAGAGCACCAGATACGTCAACTCGTCGCGTCAGCTGAGTGCATCGCGGAGAGCTTCCCGGAGGCCGCTGTGCTTGGGCTCTGGGTCGACGCAGAGTGGACGGTTCGCGAGGTCTGCACCCGTGGGGCAGCCGTGGCGGATGCGCGGGACGGCTGACCGGCGCGCCAGCCGACGTTCGTAGACAGACAGAGGCGCCCCGGCGATCCCGGGGCGCCTCTCGTTTCGTCTCCGGTCTCACCCTCGCGGGCGACCCGGGATCAGCAGTCGAAGTAGAGCGAGTACTCGGTCGGGTGCGGCCGGCCCGCGACGGTCTCCGCCTCCCGGACCTTGAGGTCGATCCAGACGGGGACGAAGCTCTCGGGGAAGATGCCCGAGTCGCTCAGGAACCCGCCGCCCTCGCGAAGCTCGTGGAGCGCTTCGTCGAGCGTCGCGGGCAGCGGCACGATCTTGCGGTCCCGGGCGATCTCGTCGACGTTCCCCTCGAACGGTCCGAAACCCTCCTGCTGCGGGTCGATCCCGCGCTCCATCCCGTCGAGCCCGGCCGCCACGAGCGCGGCCATCGCGAGGTACGGGTTCGCCGTCGCGTCGGACGGACGGTACTCGGCCGACTTCATGTGCGGCTCGGTCGCGTACTTGGGGATCCTGATCGCGGCCCTGCGACTCCCGGCCGAGAAGGTGAGCGTCGCCGGGGCCTCGAAGCCGGGGCGCAGGCGCCGGTACGAGTTCGTGCTCGGCGACGTGATGGCGGCGAGCGCGCGCCCGTGGGTCAGGATGCCTCCGAGGAAGGAGAGCGCCTCGCGCGACAGGCCGGCGCACTCGTCCCCGTGCAGCACGTACTGGCCGTCCTTGACGAGCCGGATGTGAAGGTGGAGCCCGCTCCCGGCCTCGTCGGGAATCGGCTTGGGCATGAACGTCGCGGCCACGCCCCACTCGTCGGCCGTGTTCCTCACGATGTGCTTCCCGAGCATCAGGTGGTCGGCGGAACGGACGAGCGGCTCCGCGTGGATCTCGATCTCCTGCTGCCCCGGCCTGCCGTTCTCGTGGTGGTGGTACTTCACGGGTATCCCCGACTCCTCCATGCGGGCGCAGATCTCGTTCCTGAGCTCGAAGTAGCGGTCCGACGGCGGGGTCGCCTGATAGCCCCCCCTGGGATCGATGCGGAAGCCGAGCGCGAGCTCCGGATCGTCGGGATCGGACCACCCGGCCTCCTCGGAGGCCACCTCGTAGAACGAGCCGTTCGGAGCGTCCTCGTAGTCGACCGCCGAGAAGAGGTAGAACTCGAGTTCCGGACTCCAGAGGCTCTCGTCGGCGCGTCCCGAGCGCTTGAGTACTTCTTCGGCCGTCATGGCGATCGTGCGCGGGTCGAGTTCGAAGGGACGCTTCGTGTCGGCCTCGCCGGCGGAAGCGATCAGGGTGGCCACGAGGTGCTCCCCGTACTGGGCGACCAGGGCGGTGCGGTAGTCGGGGAGCAGGACCATGTCGCCCCTCTCGACCGACTTGAATCCCGAGACGCTCGACCCGTCGAACCCGACGCCGCGGTCGAAGATCTCCGGTTCGAACCGGGCCGTGGGGATGGTGACGTGGTGCCATCGGCCGGGGAGATCGGCGAACCTGAGGTCGATGAAGTCGACGCCTCCGTCAACGGCGGTCTCCACGAAGTCCCGCTCGCTCGCGGCCTCGGCGAGGGTCACGGCCAGCTCCCTGAGCTCGTCCATCGGTATCTCCTCTTGGGGTGTCGGTGCTCCGTCACGGCGAAAAGAGGGCGTGACGGTGAAACGCCGCGCCCTCGATGGGTCCCGGACGGCGCAGAGCGTCGCGCCGCCCGCGAACCGGAGTCGGAGGAGATTGTACACCGCTGCGGGGCGGCGGTCAATCGGCCCCGCAACCGCGAGTGGCGGGCATCCGGCCACAGGCCGGGCCAGATGCCGCTTGACACCTCAAAGCGCCGACGGTTAGATTATGTTCATAGGATGCAGTCTAGTTCACGGCCAGCGTGCCTCACTGAAGGGGGACAGCATGCGTTCGCGTACGTGTTTTCCTGTCGCGGTAGCACTCGTCTTACTGGCGCTCGCGGTGCCGGCGTTCTCGCAGTCGGGCGACCCCGGGCTTTCGAGCGAGAAGGGGGAGACGGTCGACAAGGCCGCTCCGGAGGAGAAGGCAGCAGCCACCGAAGAGGAGGCTCCGACTGAGGAGGCCTCGGATACCGCAGAGGAGGCTCCGACTGAGGAGGCCTCGGATACCGCAGAGGAGGCCAAGCCGGTGACAGCCACTCTGACCTACTTCGAAAGCGACGAGAAGGGCGGCGCGACGGGTGCCAAGAAGACCATGGAGGTTCCCTACCTGCCCGAGGGGAACAAGGTCGCGATCCTCGTGACCGAGAAGGGGACCGTCACGATCGAGCTCTGGGAGGACAGAGCCCCGAACACGGTCGTGAACTTCGCCTACCTGGCCAACAGCGGCCGGTACGACGGCGTCGAGTTCCATCGCGTCATCGACGGGTTCATGGCTCAGACCGGCGACGTCGAGCACAAGGGCGGCTTCGGCGGCCCTGGCTACACGATCCCGGCCGAGTTCAACGCCGACCTCAATCACGTGAAGGGCGTGGTCTCGATGGCTCGCTCGAACGACCCGGACTCCGGGGGAAGCCAGTTCTTCATCATGCTGGCCAGCGCGACGCACCTGGACGGCAAGTACGCGGCCTTCGGCCAGGTCGTCGAGGGCATGGACGTCATCGACTCGATCAAGAAGGGCGACCAGGCCGATAACGGCGCCGTCGCCGAGCCCGACAAGATCGTGTCGCTCAGAGTCGAGAGCATTCCCAGCGCCCCCAGCACCCCTGAGGAATAGGCGCGCCATGGCGGCGGGCACGCCCGTCGCCGACCCGGAGGAACCGAGTCTATGCTGCGCGGACACAATGCAATGCGATTCGGGTGTCTCGTCCTCGCCGTGGTCCTCTTCACGGGGGCCGCAGCGTGGGCGCAGGACGACCTCGCGGCTGAGGCCGACGAGACGCTCGCGCGGATCGAGGAGCTCAGGAGCCAGCTCGAAGCGAGTCCCGACGACGTGGAACTCCTGATCGAGCTCGGCAACGTCTACTACGAGAGCAACATGCTGGACGACGCGCTCGGGTCGTACCACAGGGCGGTCGAGATCGACCCTTCGCACGCCGGGGTTCGGCTGAACCTCGGAGCGCTCTACGCGGATCGGGGGCAGCTGTCGGAGGCCGTCGAGGAGCTCGAGAGGGCCCTCGAGCTCGACCCCGAGAACGCCATGATCTACACGAACCTCGGCAGCACGTACTACGCGCAGCGGAAGTACAACGAGGCCGTCGAGCTGTATCGCACCGCCATCTCGATGGATGCGAACAACCTCGAGGCCCACTTCAACCTCGCCGTAGCGTTTGCCGACGCACAGATTTTCGACGAGGCGATCAGGGAGTGGCAGAGGGTGATCGAGATCGATCCGGACGCTCCGGCAGCGCAGATCTGCCGCGAGAACATCCAGATGATCGAGGAGTTCCGGGGAACGGACTAGGACGGTTCGAGAGGCTCCCGGGTCGGGCGCAGTGGCGCCGTCGCCCCGAAGCCGACGCAGAGGCAACCCCCCGTTGGACAGAGGAGAGGGCGACCGACGGTCCTCCCCGCAGTGCAGGAGAAGAGAGGCGATCGTATGCAGAGATCCAGATCGGATATGGTGTGGGCGCTCGCGGCGGTGATCGTGGTATTCGCAATCCTGACCGGGTGCACTGGTACGATGCCCGAGGCCGAAGAGCAGACCATGACGATCAAGGGGCACGAGGGCGACGCGGCCGCCAGCGACCGGGAGATCTCCCCGGCCGAGCGCGCCGCCAACAGCGCCGCCGAGTTCGTTCGCGTCCGTGAGATCGGGAAGGCCATCGAGAACTACCAGAAAGCGATCAACCTCGATCCTGGCTACGTGGACGCCTACTACGGTCTCGGCAGGCTCTATCTCATCGAGACGCAGGAGTTCGACAAATCCCTCGAGATGTACCAGAAGGGAACGGAGCTGGCGCCCGACGATCCGTACTCGCACACGTCGCTGGCGTACGCGCACTTCGTCACCGGCGAATACCAGGAGTCGGTGGAGGAGTACGTCCTTGCTGTCCAGCTCGACTTCGACAACGAGGACGCGTATCTGAATCTGGGCTACGCGTACGAGAAGATGGAGATGGACCTGGCCGCGATCAACGCGTACCGCCGCGCGCACGAGCTTGCGCCGACGGACTCGAGGGCGGTGCAGTCCCTGGCCCAGCTCTACTACCGCGCGGAGCTCTACGATCAGGCGATCGTCGCGTACGAGAAGGTGCGGGGCTTCGGCGGCGCGAGCACGTACTCCCTGTCGACGCTCGGGTTCCTCTACATGAAGGTCGGAGCCATGAACGAGGCCGAGACGCTCTTCCTCACGGTCATCGAACAGAACCCGGCGGACGTCGCGGCGAGGGCGAACCTGGCCTCCGTCTACCGCGCCCGCGGCCAGACCGACAAGGCGGTCGCGCAGTACGAGGCGCTGGTCGAGCAGTATCCCGACAACGCCGACTACATGGGCGCCCTGGCGGACGCCTACAACGACATGGGGAGGTACGACTCCGCGATCGCGACGGCGAGGCGCCTCCTCGAGAGGTCGCCCAACAGCGGCACCGCGTACATCACCTGGGCCAAGGCGCTCGAGAAGCACGCGCAGTCGCTCCAGAAGAGCGGCCAGTTCGACTCCGCGATGGCGAAGTACCGCGAGGCCATCAGCAAGCTCGAGCTTGCGAAGCGCGACAGCGAATGGCGTTCGCACGCCACGAAGGAGATCACGCGACAGGAGAAGCTGATCGAGATCGCGGAGCAGGAGAAGCTCCGCGGCATCTGGGACAAGGGCGGGGAGTAGCACCGGCCGCTCCGTGACTCGCAGGCCCGGGCCCAACGGGCCGCCGTCGCGGGAGCGAGCGACCCCTTGCGAAGACGACGGGCGGCCGGTCCCCGAGTGGGCCGGCCGCACTCCGATGAGGCGGGAAGCGATGGGCACGAAGGGAAGCGCCACGACCTACATGGACCACAACGCGACGACGGCGGCCGACCCGCGCGTCGTCGAGGCCATGCTGCCGTACTTCAGCGAGCGGTACGGCAACCCCTCGAGCCCCTACGGGATGGCTCACCAGACGAGGGACGCCGTCGAGTGGGCCCGCAGGACGGTCGCGGACGCCCTCGCGTGCGACACGACCGAGGTCGTCTTCACGAGCGGCGGCTCCGAGTCGGACAACATCGCGATCAAGGGCGTGGCGCTCCTGAATCTCGAGGCGCGCGGACACATCATCACGAGTGAGATCGAACACCACGCGGTGCTAAACAGCTGTGGCTACGTCCGCGACGAGCTCGGATTCGACGTGACCTTCGTCGGAGTCGACTCGGACGGCCTGATCGATCCGGAGGACGTGCGCCGCGCGTGCCGCGACGACACGCGCCTCATCACCATCATGCACGCGAACAACGAGGTCGGCACGATCGAGCCGCTCGAGGAGATCGGCCGGATCGCGCGGGAGCGCGGGATCCTGTTCCACACCGACGCCGTGCAGGCCGTCGGGAAGATCCCAGTCAAGGTCGACGCCCTCGGCGTCGATCTCCTGGCGATGTCGGCCCACAAGTTCTACGGGCCGAAGGGGGTGGGTGCCCTCTACGTGCGCAGGGGCACGCGTTTCCACCCGCTCTCGCACGGCGGCAGCCACGAGAGGGGAGTGCGTCCGGGAACGGAGAACGTGCCGGGGATCGTGGGGCTCGCCAAGGCGATCGAGATCGCGACGAGCGGGATGGCGAACGAGGCCGCGCGCCTCGAAGCCCTGACCCGCCGGCTCGTCGAGGGCGCGATCGCGGCCGTGTCGGACGTGACGCTGAACGGCCATCCCGACAGGAGGATCCCGGGGACGGCGAACCTCGCCTTCCACTACGTCGAGGGGGAGAGCGTCGTGCTCGCGCTCGACATGGAGGGATTCGCCGTCTCGACGGGTTCCGCGTGCACCACCGACTCGGCCGAGCCGTCGCACGTGCTCTCCGCGATGGGGGTACCTGCGAACGTGGCTCAGGGATCGGTCCGATTCGGCCTCGGTCGAGCGAACACCGAGGACGACGTCGACCGTCTCCTCGAGGTCCTTCCGGGGATCGTCCAGCGGCTCCGCGCGATCTCGCCACTCGCGCCCGGGAGGAACTGACGCGGTGATGCTTCCGATCGCTCGACGGAACGTGACGAGGGCGGCAGCGGTCGCCCTCCTTCTTCTTGTCGCCGGGCTCGCGTGTCGCGCCGCGGAGACCCCGGCCGATCCGACCGATGACGGGTGGACCGAGGTCGCCGACGGAGGAACGGTCGTCGCGTTCCGCGACGACGACGCGCGGGCGGGGCGACTCATGCTCGAGATCGCCACCTCGCGTGCTCCCGGCATCGCCGCCGGCATGTCGCTCGCGACCCTCGAGCCCGTCAGGATCATCGTGGCTCCGTCGCACGAGGAGTTCGAGGCGCACACGACCGGCGGGGCGTCCGACTGGTGGGTGGGGTGTGCGTTCCCGGAACGCGGCCTCGTCATCATGAAGAGCCCCCGGATCGTCGATTACCCCCTCCAGATGGAGGACGTCCTCGTCCACGAGCTGGCACACGTCGCCGCTGGTCGCGTCCTCGAGGATGTCTGGGTGCCGCGGTGGTTCCACGAGGGCGTCGCGATGGCGGTAGCGGGGGAGTGGCGTCTCTCCGAGTCGCCATCGCTCGCAGCGGCGGCAGCGAGAGGCACGCTCTACACGCTCTCCTCGCTGGAGCGGGCCTTCCCCGGAGACGCCAACGGCGCCGCGCTCGCGTACGCCGAGAGCTTCCACGCCGTCCAGTTCCTCATGGCGGAGACCGGGATCCCGCGGCCGGGCGAGCTCGTCCGCGCCGTGAGGGAAGCGGGCGGCTTCGACGCCGCGCTCGAGACGCTCTACGGGGGCGACCGCAGCGGCTTCGAGGCCGCGGCCCTGGGGCACTTCGATCAGAGCTTCTCCTGGGCGCTGATCCTGACGCGCTGGAATCTCATCTTCGCCTTTGCGACCGTGCTCTTCCTCGTCGCGGTCGTCGTCCGCGTCAGGCGCGCGAGGCGGCAGATGCGTGAGTGGGCCACGGAGGAGGCCGGCTACCGCCCGGGAGGCAAACGAACGCGACCGTCGTCGTGGGAGTGAGTGCGCCGCGCGGGAGCCGTCGGCCGAACGCTCAGCCGTGGCGAGCGCGACGCCGGCTGAATCGGATTTGACACCCCTCTGGGGCGTTGCTATACTGCCTCCGGAGGCGAGGAGGGCTAGACCTAACTGGTAAGGCAGCGGTCTTGAAAACCGCCGGGCTTACGCCCTTGGGGGTTCGAGTCCCTCGCCCTCCGCCAGAACATCGAGACCTGGACCAACTCAGTATGCCCGGAGAGGTGCCCGAGTGGCTGAAGGGAGCTGCCTGCTAAGCAGTTGTAGGGGTAACTCTACCGAGGGTTCGAATCCCTCCCTCTCCGCCAGATCGAAATAGCGCCCATAGCTCAATTTGGATAGAGCATCTGACTACGGATCAGAAGGTTGGGGGTTCGAGTCCTCCTGGGCGTACCATCAAGCGCTCCCGCTTGCACGAGGGGAGCGCTTCTCATTGCTGTTGACACACGGGAGAGGCGGACATACCGTGGCGGCGGCACGGAGATTGCATCGTTCTGCAGGGATTGATGCGGCTTCAGACACAAGGAGGAAGAGGATGAAGATCTTGCGATTCGCGGCGCTCGGCGCCGTCTGTGCGATCGTCGTTGGGCTCCTGGCCGGGTGCTCCACCGAGGACGGCACGAGCGCTCAGTCGGCCGACGAGCACTTCGCTCTGGGCTTCCAGGAGCTCGAGGACGGGATGCAGAACGTCGACCCGGACTTGCCCCCGTGGGAGTGGGAGGTCGATGCTTCGAGCGCCTACGAGCACTTCGAGGACGCCCTGGACGCCGACCCCGACCACTGCGGCGCGCTTCTGCTGGCGTCGCTTTCAAGGCTCCTGGTCGTCATCACCGACCCGGACCTCGCGGACATCCTGAACGATCTCTTCGAGGACGAGTGGCAGCAGAGGGGCCGGTCGCCGCTCTTCTGGTACCTCGGCATGCCTGACGTCCGTGACGCGCTCGAGATCGCGAAGAGCCTTCAGGAGCGGCAGCGCGACGACTTCCCGTTCTCGCAGCTTCAGGAGTACATCGAGGACGAGGTGATTCCGGCGCTCAACTACGTCGACGCGAACCTCACGGACTTCGAGGACCTCGACTGCGAGGTCGAGCTCGTCATCGAGATTCCGGAGGAGGAGCGCGAGACGATCACGGTCGTGCTCGACGCGACCGACGCCTACTTCGCCCACGCACCGCTCGACGTGCTGCAGGCGGTCTTCGAGATGACGGTTGCCTACAACGTGGACTGGGCCGACGGCCAGACGCTGCAGGAACTGCTCGAGGACGATCCCGACTTCCTCACTCTGAGGCCCGGCAACCACCTGCAGGCGGCCTTCGGAGAGCTGGACGACATGGTCGTCCACGTGAACGAAGCGTGCGACGAGCTCCAGAGCGAGACCGGACCTCAGACGTTCGATCTCATCACGGAGTCCGACGGCATGTACATCGTGCTCGACGACATGTTCGGAGAGGGGTCTGTCGACTCCCTCAGGTTCTACGCGGACATGATCGACGAGGCGCTGCACGAGCAGGCGGAGATCGATCTCGCGGAGCTCGAGCCCGGAGCGCCCGCGGTCGTGATCACGCTCGACGTCGAGGAGTTCTTCATGGACCCGCTCGACCCGATCACGGACTACCTCCCCGAGCTCACGTGGCCGAACCCGGACGAGCCGGACGTCGTGAGGCCGATCGACTTCCCGGACCCGACGTTTAGCGACGTCACGCCGGGCATGACCAATCTGGCGTGGGAGGAGATCGCCGACTGGATGGACGAGGAGTAGAACCGGACGCGAGACGGATTGCTGGAAGCGGGGGTGCCGAACGGGGTGCCCCCGTTTTCGTTTCCGACAGCGCGGCGGGCCCCGAGCGCTCCGGCGGCGCGGCCGGGCCCCGCGGCCCCGGGAGGTCCCGGAAGGTCCTGGGCGCGAACGTCGCCTCCTTGACTTGTCGCCCGGGCGCACCTACGATGTCAGCGTGACGCACACTTCCCGGCGGGAGGTCGCATGCCCACACTGATTCACACGGCGGACATCCACCTCGGCGCGCCCCTCGGCTGGCTCGGCGACAGGGCGGCCGACCAGCGGGGCGAGCTCAGGCGGGCGATGAGCTCGATCGTCGACGTCGCCCTCGACCGAAAGGCCGACTGCCTTCTCGTCGCGGGCGATCTCTTCGACTCGAACACGCCGCCGGCGTCCGAGGTCCGCTTCGCGATCCGAGAGCTCACCCGGCTCACCGAGTCGTCCAAAGGCGCGGTCGTGGTCCTGCCGGGATCGCACGACTTCCTCGGCACGGGCTCGATCTACTCCGCCTACCGCACGGAGTTCTCGCGGGCGCCGGGGCTCACCGTCCTCGGACTCGACGACAGGACGAGCGTCGATCTCCCCGAGTCGGGGATCTCGGTCCGCGGCACCCCGCCGCGTTCGAACCGTTCGGCCTCGCACCAGCTCGCCGGCCTCGAGCCGAATCCTGCCCTCCCGTTCAACGTCGCCGTCGCGCACGGCTCGGTCAACGTCGTCCCGGTCGCTCCCGACGACCACCCGATCGATCTCCTCGAGCTCCGGACCGCCGGCTGGTGCTACTTCGCGCTCGGGCACTGGCACTCGTGGCGCGAGATCGAGGGCACGGCCGTACCGGCCGTCTACCCCGGCGCTCCCGAGGTCGTCGCGATCGACCAGACGGGCGCCGGCCACGTCGCCGTCGTGGAGCTCTCGCACGGCGCCGCGACCGTCCGGAAGGAGCGCGTGGGCACGCGGACGATCGAGGAGAGAGCCCTCGACGTCACGGGCGCTGCCGGAACGAAGGACGTCGAGGAGCGGGTGGTGGCGGCGGTGGCGCCGAACGGCGATGCGATCGTGCGGCTCACGCTGAACGGCCTCGTCGAGGTCGACTCCGGCTTTTCGCCCGACGCGCTCCTCGAGGCGCTCGCGCCGCTCTACTTCCACGTCTCCCTGGCGGATCGCGACTACCACGTGCGGCTCGGGGAGGACGAACTCCGCGCGCTGCCCGAGCGGCTCGTCGTCGGGCGCTTCGCGCGCCGCATGAAGGCGAGGCTCGAGGAGGCGGGCGGCGAAGGGGAGCGAAGGGAGATCGAGGACGCCCTCCAGCTCGGGGTCGCCCTCCTTCAGGGAAAGGACGTGCTCGGGTGAGAATCCGACGCCTCAGACTCGTGAACTTCAGGAGGTTCGCGGACTTCGAGATCCTCCTCGAGCCCGGCCTCAATCTTATCGTCGGGTCGAACGAGTCCGGCAAGAGCACGGTGGTCGATGCGATCGCGACCGTCCTCTTCTGCGACGCAGCATCGAAGGCGCAGACGGTCCTCGGGCTCGAGAGGTGGGGATCGACGAGCGCGATGCGGCTCGAGCTCGACTTCGAGCACGAGGGCGCGCTCGAGAGGCTCACAAAGGACTTCGGCGCCGGCCGCGGGGAGCTCACCGATCTGACGCAGTCCACGGTCGTGGCCGACAAGAACAGGATCGACGAACGCATCCGAGAGGTCCTCGGCTTCGCCACGCGGGACGCCTTCCAATCGGTCGCCGCCGTTCGGCAGGGCGAGCTGGCGGTCCTCGAGGGCCGCGCGGGGCAGAGCAGGCGGGGCGAACTCGTGCCCATGATCGAGCGCAAGATGACGAGCGCGAGCGGCGCCGTCGACGCGGCAGGCGTCGTCGCCAGGATCGAGCGGGAGATCGCCGCGATGCGGCGGGGCTTCGACCGCCCGGCGAAGAATGCCGGCCGGCTCAGGACGCTCACCGACTCGGAGACGGATCTCGAGCGTCGGATCGACGAGGCCGGCCGAGGGTGGAACGAGCTTCTCCGAACGCGGAGCGGACTCGAGAAGGAGCGCGACGAGCTCGCGTCCGCGGCGGAGGAGCTGGGGAGGATCGAGCGCACCCTCGAGGTGGAGGAGAAACGCCGCGAGAGCGGTGAGGGTCTCGACGAGGTCAGGAAGGCGCTGACGGAGAAGGAGACCCAGATCGCGCGCGTCCGGAAGCTCCGCTCCGACCTCGCCGCCGCGTGGGAGAGGATCCCCCGCACGGCACCGGAGAAGGAGATGCCGGTCGTCGAAGCCAAGGCCGCCGTCGACGAGTCGAAGCGGAGGATCGGCGTGCTCGCGGAGCGAGCTCCGCGAGGCGAGTGGCAGAACGCTGGCCGGCGCTCCGGAGCGATCGCGATCGTGGCGGGCGCGGCCGCGCTCGCCCTCATCTTCACGCCGATCTTCGCGCCGATCTCGCCCGCGCTCCGCGTGTGGCTCATCGCGGCGGGCGCGGCGGCAGCCGTCGCGGCGATCCTGCTCTTCCGGAGGACGACGCGCCTCTGGGCGTTCGCCCACGACGTGAGGCGCGAGGAGGCCGCGCGCGAGCGGAACGAGGCATCGCTCCGGGAGGTGCTCGCCGCCGTGGGAGCGGCGACCTGGGAGGCGTTCGAGCAGACACGGGCCGCCAACGACGAGACCCAGAAGGAGGTCGCACGGAAGACCGACTTCCTTTCCGGCATCGTCGGGGACGTCGGGCCCGATCGGTACGAGGAGGATCTCCTGGTCGAGTCGACCGCGCTCGAGCGCAGGCTGAAGGGGTTCGAGGAGATCCTCGAGGATACGGGAGGCGAGGCGACCGTGCTCTCGGCAACGGAGATCGCCGCGCTTCGCACCAGAGGCGTCGAGCTCCGGGAGACCGTCGCCCGCCTGTCGGAGACCGTGAAGCGCGCGGAGATCCGTCTCGAGCAGTCCGCGTCCGGCGACTCCCTGCCCGATCTCGAGGCGCGCCTCGAAGCCGTCCGTGGCGAGCTCGACGCGCTTGCCGTCCGCGAACGGATCCTGCGCCTCGCGCGCGACGGCATCGAGTCGGCGCTCTCGAGCACGAAGGAGGAAGCCTCCTCCGCGATCGAGCCCGTCGTCGGGAGGGTCTTCTCGACGCTCACGCTGGGCCGCTACTCCGAGGTGACGGTGGGGGACGACCTCAGCGTCTCCGTCGCGAGGCCGGTCTCTGTTCCAGTCTCCACTGCTTCCGCCGCTGGAAGTGTGCCGGCCGGGAGCGTGCCGGCCGGGAGCGGTTCGGCGGCGACTCCCGTCACGCCCGCGGGATCGCCGGCGCTCGACGCCGCCGATCTGAGCGTCGGGACCGTCGACCAGCTGTACCTCGCGACGCGCTACGCGCTCCTGATGTTCCTCGGGGGCTCGGACGGGTCGCCGTTTATCCTGGACGACGTGCTCGTGAACTGCGATCCCGAGCGGCGCCGCGCCGCGCTCGAACTCCTGCGGGAGATCTCGAGGGAGCGGCAGGTGATCGTCCTCGCGTGTGAGAAGCACGGAGCCGATCTGGCGGACAGCGTCATCGAGCTGCCGCCCGTGTGACACGCACGGCGCGCCCGCCGGGTGAGCGCCGAGCCGACGGAGGGAATCCGTGAAGCGTGAAGCCTGCCCGCGCTGCGGTGGGAAGCTCGCGACCGAAGAGGAACGCTGGAGCGGGACGGACCGGACGGTCCGCCGAACGGTACGCTGCGAGGCCTGCGGCGGACGGTTCGAGACGACGGCGGACTCAGCCGGGAACCGCGCGGGGTCGGTCGGCGCGGGTTCGGCGGGCGCGCGGTCGCGATCCCCGAGGGCGGCCGTCCCTCTCCTCTGGATCGTCGCCGCTCTCGTCGTTCTCTGGGGCGCCCTCAGGAGCATTCCCTACGGCGGCCGATCGGCGATCTACCGCGCCGTCTATCACGGCGCCGCGGCCGTCTTCGAGGCCTTCCTCCATCCGGCGTGGCTCGGCGCACTCCTGGCGCTCGCCGTCGCCCTCGTCGTCTGGCGATGGCGGGGAATGGAGCGGGCGCAGCCCCTCCGGGCGGCGATGACGCCCGACGTGCACCTGCGCGCGGAGCCGCCGGGGAAGCTCACGGCGATGATCGCCGATTCGCGCGGGGCCAGCGGCCGCGATTTCGTCAGCGCGCGCAACCCCGAGGCCGAGGCGGCGATCCTGACGGCGTTCGACGAACTCGCCCGACGCTCCCTCGCGTTCGGGGCCGCCGCGCCCGGTCGCGACGAGATCGCCGATTGGCAGCGGCGCGTCTACTCGCTCGGCGTCGGGCTCGGCGACGCGCTTCTCGGCGAGGACTCCGAGGCCCGCGGCCGCATCGCGGATCTTCCGGGCGACCACCTGCTGCTCAGGCTCCAGCCCGAGCTCGCCCGGTTCCCCTGGGAACTCATGGTGCCGCGCCCCGGCGGCCAGTTCCTCTGGCAGCTGTTCAACACGTCGCGACAGATCCGCGACGAGCTCGGAGCGCCACCGAATCGTTCACGGAGGCCCGGCCCGCTGCGGCTGCTGCTCCTCGCGAACCTCGAGGCCGGCAGCCCCGGGCGCGAGCTGCCGGACGCGGAGCGCGAAGCGGCGCTCCTTCTCGACCTCGCGGCCGAACGACCCGACCTCCTTCGCGCGGAGCGCAAGTCCCCGCGAAGCGCGCGGGAACTGAAGCTCCTTCTGACGGAGGGGTTCGACGTCGTTCACTTCGCGAGCCACACGTCCCACACGGAAGGCAGGACCGGCTGGGTGCTCGGCGACGGCGAGGCCGTCTCGCCCGACGACCTCGGCTCGAGGCCGGACGTGCCCCCGCTTCTCGTCTTCGCGAACTCCTGCGGGTCCGGCGCGGACACCGGGCTGGAGGAGAGCGGGTCGGCCGACACGGCGCGGCAGTTCCTCCGGTGGGGCGTCCCCGCGTACCTCGGTACGCTGTGGGAGCTCCACGACGCGGGGAGCGCCTCGTTCGCGAGGGCGTTCTACCGCGAGCTGGCCGGCGGCGCGACGCTCGGCGGGGCCGTGACGGCCGCCCGCGCAGCACTCCTCGGCGCCCACCCGATCACCTGGGCGAACTACGTCCTCTATGGCGATCCCGCCCTGAACCTCGCGAGCCCCGGGGCCGTTCCGAATCGACCCTGAGTTCGCGCGAAGAAAACGCCCCCGTCGGACGACCGTTGGACAGGAAGAGGGGTACCCGTCTTGGCGACTCGAGGGAAGATCGATGCCGACGTCGCCCGGATGATCGAGCGACTCCGGGCCGGCGATTCCGATACGTGGGCGGAGTTCGTCACCCGCTACCGGAAGCTCATCTACAGCGCCATCGTCCGGGCGAACGCGCGCTTCGACGCCGATTGGGACGAGACGGCGATGGAGGAGATCTTCGAGGAGGCGATCTACAAATTCCTCCGGCGCAACGGGCGAGCGCTCGCGACCTGGAAGGGCGACTGCAAGCTCGAGACGTGGATCTACAGGATCGTCAGGAACGTCTGCATCGATTCGCTCAGGAAGCGGTCGCGGAGGCGGGAGTGCGATGAGGTCGAGGAGAACAGGGAAGAGCCGAAGGCCGGCGGGACCGGATCGCCCGAACGCATCGGGAACCGCGATCTCCGGATGTCGCTCGAACAGGCGATCGCGCGCGCGCTCTCATCGAGGGAGGCCGTGGTCGTGAAGCTCATCTACTTCGAGGGGTTCACGTACCGCGAGGTCGCCGAGCAGCTCGGGACGTCGGTCGGGGCCATGAGCGGTCTCGTCTTCCGGGCGCTCGCGAAGCTCCGGCAGGAGAGCGGAGTCAGCCGCTACTGGGAAGAGAGGTGAACAACATGAGCGGGACGTGTCCCGAGAATGCGGCGCTCCTGGCGTTCGCGGCGGATGCGCTCGACGACGAGTCCGGACGGACCGTGCGCGAGCACGTCGCGTCGTGCGGTCGGTGCGCCGCGCGCCTGGCCGAGATCGAGCGCGTGACGTCTATTCTCCGCGATGCATCGAACGCGCCGCCCGCGCGGTCGCCGGGCTGCCCGGAGGCGGAAGCCCTCGCGGCCTACGCCGACGGCAGCGCCGACGAGCGAGTCGTCGCGTCGGTCGAGGAGCACCTGGCATCGTGCGGAGCGTGCCTGGCGGAGGTGGCGGATCTCAGGAGCCTCGCGGGGGAGGAGGAGGCGGACGCGCCGGAGCGCGTCGTCCGGTCGGCGCTCGCCCGGCTCGAGGCGGAGGGGAGAACCGCCGTGGTCCGCCTGACCGAGAGAGCTCTCTCGGTCGCGCGGGACTTCGCGCGCTCCCAGGCGGCCGCCGTGCGAGCCGGCCTCGGAGCCGGCGAGGAGCTCAGGCCCGCGCTCGCCAGGGGAGCTGCGCCTTCCCACAGGCTGGCCTGGGCGGACGAGGGCGGGCTCGGTTTCGACGGCAGGATCGAGATCGCCGCGGGCGCACCGTCGCTCGTCGGCCGCGTCATCCTCGAGGGGTCGCCCGCGCGAGGCGTCTCCGTCTCGCTCGTTACGTGCGACGGGCGGCGCGGACCGGAGTCGGTCGACCGCGAGGGGAGGTTCGGACCCTGGAAGCTCGGCGGAGGCACGAACTCGCTCGTCCTCTCCGGGCTCGACGTGCCCGGAGGCTCTGTCGAGCTCACCGTGGAGATCGTCACGGCCGAGCGTTCCCGGCATGTCGACCGGGAGCCCGGGAGCCCGGGAACCGGGGACGACACCCGCTGAGGCGGGGCGGGGTGCCGGCACAGGTACACACTCAGAGGGGCGCCGCCCGGCGCCCCTCCGGCTTTCACGGCCCGGGAGAGACCTCCTCCTCGCCCGTGTCACTATCGCGTCGAATCTGCCCGATATCGCACCGCAGTGCGACACGGATCTTTCATCGTGGCACGTGACTTGCATTTATCCCGCGCGTGCGAGATCGCTGCCCGGACGCCGCAGGGGCTCCGGGGCCGCGGTCGAGCCTGCCCTGGTGTCCAGGGGTCGAAGCCGCGGGGGGCCGTGAGGCCCGACGTCGCGGCCCGGGGGGTTGCAGCATGCAGACCACTGACGCAATACCCGAGAAGGAAACGCTCGTCCCGGCCGTCCGCAGGGACATCTGGTGGATGGCGCCAGCCGGCGCGGTCCTCCTTCTCGCGATCGCGGTCTACGGGATCGAATGGACCGACTGGGGCGCCGTCGGGATCATGAGCGCCCTCGCCCTGGCGACCGGGCTCTTCGCCTTCCAGATCGGCAAGAACACCTACGTCAACTTCAGCGCCGCGGTCTTCATCGCCACGGTGGCGCTCTTCGGAACGGACGTCGCGCTGATCGTCACCGCGGCCGGCACGATCGCCGTGGAACTCGCCTGCTTCGGGCACCGGCGGAAGCGGCTCGCCCGGGAGGTCGGGGTCCAGGTGATCGCGGTCTTCGCCGCGGGCTGCGCGTACGTGCTCACGGGAGGAAAGCTCCTATCGGTCGGCGTCACGTTCGTGGACGCCGCGCGCTTCGTGGGTATGTTCGCGATGCTCGCCGCGACGAGCGTCATCGTGCGCTCCGTCTCCGGAGCGGAACCGAGGCGTTCGCTGAGGAGCTACACGCGGTGGATCGGCGGGACCGGCGTCATCGTCGAGATCGCGATGCTGCCGCTCGCCCTGCTCCTGGCGGCGGCCTACATGCCGGGCGACTCGACGACCTTCCCGCTCCTCGCGGTCGTGCTCATTGTGTCGAGCGCCGCGGGGAAGACACTCTGGGAGACGAAGGAGTCGCTCGAGAAGCGCGTCTCCGAGCTCAAGGCCATCAACGCCGTGGGGCAGCTCCTGTCGTCCACGCTCAAACTCGATGAGCTCGTCGATCACCTCGAGGAGAGCACGCAGGAGCTCTTCGCAACCTCGATGCTCGCCGTGTGCCTCTACGACGAGGAGAGCGAGGAGATCGAGTACCGCGTCCGGGGAGCCGGGGACCGACGCCTGCCGCCGCGGAAGACCAAGCCTGGAGACACACTCACGGGGTGGGTGGTCCGCAAGCGAGAGGTGCTTCTCGTCGACGACATCACCGAAGGCGACGAGGAACGCAAGCTCGACCACTGGATACTCGAGGAGTCCCGGCGACGACGGGAGTACGTGAGAACCTGGCTCGGCATCCCGCTCACGTCGGGCGAGAGGTTGATCGGCGTGCTGTCGGCCCAGAGCGCCGAGCCGCGCGCGTTCGGTCGCGCCCAGGTGGAACTCCTCCAGATGCTGGCGAACCAGGTGGCGCGCACGATCGACAACGCGAAGATGTACGAGGGCGCCGAGAAGTCGCGTTCGAGTGCCGAGGAGTGGAACAGAGAGCTCGAGGAGAAGGTCGAGGAGCGCACGCGGGAGCTCGAGGAGATGAGGTCGGAGCTCGAGCGGCTGAACAGCGAGCTGGAGGGGCGTGTCGCCGACAGGACGCAGGAGCTTCAGGAGATGCAGACCAGGGTCGTGCAGTCGGGTCGGCTGGCGGCAGTCGGCGAGATGGCCGCGGGCGTTGCGCACGAGCTCAACAATCCCCTGGGCGGCATCCTCGGCTACGCGCAGCTGACGCTCGAGAAGGTCCGCGAGATGGACCGCCAGGACCTGACCGACGAGGAGTGGGAGCGGCTCATCAAGCACCTGACTTCGATCGAGAAGGCCTCGCAGCGCTGCCGGGGCATCGTGCAGAGCCTCTTGACGTTCTCCCAGGCTTCGCAGTCGGCCTACTCCCAGATCGACATCCACGACGTGGTGCGCGAGGCGCTACGCGTGACGGGCAGGCAGCTCACCACAAGGGGCATCCGGCTCGACACGCACTACGACAGTTCGCGCCTTCCGGTCCTGGGCGACCCGTACCAGCTGAGGCAGGTCTTCGTGAACATCATCATGAACGCGCGCGACGCGATGGTCGCCGACGACACGCTCACGGTGCGGACGCTCCGCACCGCGGACGAGGACGGCGTCGAGACCCTCGAGGTTGCGTTCGAGGACTCGGGATGCGGCATCGGCGAAGACGATCTCCCGAGGGTGTTCGAGCCCTTCTTCACCACGCGCGAGACCGGTGAGGGAACGGGCCTCGGGCTCTCCGTGAGCTACGGCATCATCAAGGACCACGAGGGACAGATCGAGGTGGAGAGCAGCGTCGGCGAAGGCACAACCTTCACCGTGCGGCTGCCGCTGGCCGAAGCCAGCGTCGAGGTGGGCATTTCCGGAGGACTGCAGTGATCACGCCGGATCACATCCAGCACGAGAGCGAAGAGACCGAGGAGCGCCAGGTCGCGCGACTTCTCATCGTCGACGACGAGGAGATCATGCGCGAGTTCCTCAAGGAGGTGCTCGGCGAGGAAGGGTACTCGATCGATCTCGCGTGCTCGGGCCGCGAGGCCGTCGACAAGATGCAGGTCGACCAGTACGACGTCATCATCACCGACATCGTCATGCCGGAGCTCGACGGGCTCGGGGTCGTCGCCGCGGCGAAGCGGCTGCCGTACGAGGTGGCCGTGGTTGTGATGACCGGGTACGCCTCGATGGAGACGGCCGTGGAGTCGATGAAGCTCGGAGCGTCGGACTACATCACGAAGCCGTTCAACATCGACCAGATCAGGATCATCGTCTCGAACGCTCTGGAGGCGCGCGTGCTCCGGAAGCGGGCGGCCGAGGGCGAGTTCTACAAGGAACTCTCGCGGAAGGACGGCCTGACCGAGCTCTACAACCACCGCTTCTTCCACCAGCTCCTCGACACCGAGGTCTCGCGCGCGGAGCGCTACGGCAGGGTCGTGAGTCTGCTCATGATCGACATCGACGACTTCAAGCGATACAACGACACCCACGGGCACCCGGCCGGCGACCTCATTCTCCGCAGGCTCGCGCGGCTCCTCAAGCGCTCCTCCCGCAACTGCGATTTCGTCGCGCGGTACGGAGGGGAGGAGTTCGCGGTCATCGTGCCGGAGGTGAAGCCCGACTCCGCGAGGAGGATGGCGGAGCGCGTCCGGAACCTCATCGACGAGTCCGATTTCGAGGGCGAGGAGGCGCTTCCGGGCGGACGCCTGACGATCAGCGTCGGCGTCGCGACCTTCCCGGCCCAGGCGGAGAGCAAGCGGGAACTCCTGGAGCACGCGGACCAGGCCCTCTACCAGGCGAAGGCGGCCGGCAAGAACCGGGTCGCGGTCTACGGCGAGGAGGGCGTCCACTGAGCCCGCGCGGTGCCCGAACCGGGCGCCGCGGGAGCCGATGTCCGAGAGTCCCACGCCCCCGGGAGGCGCCCCGCGCCGCCGGGGGTTTCGCGTTCCCGGCCCGCACTCACGGACCGGCCTCCCGGGTTGACAGCCCGAAGGCCCGCTGCTAGGTTGTAGGTCGCCGGCGGCCCCGGCGCACACGACGGAGGATCACGACGAAGAGGAGCCGGGAAGAAGACGAGCGGTGGATGGGCGCGGCCCTCGACGAGGCGAAGCGCGCCGTCGAGGTCGACGAGGTACCCGTCGGCGCCGTCGTCGTGGTCGACGGCCGGGTGGTGGGACGCGGTCACAACAGCACCGAGGCGCTCTGCGATCCGACCGCGCACGCGGAGATCATCGCCGTCGGAGCCGCGTGTCGCGCGCTCGGGGTGCCGCGCTTGACCGACGGGACGATCTACGTTACGATGGAGCCTTGTCCGATGTGCGCGGGCGCCATCGTCCAGGCGCGACTGAAACGTCTCGTCTACGGATGCGACGACCCGAAGGCGGGATACGCGGGGTCGCTCGGGAACATCGCCGACGACCCGCGTCTGAACCACAGGGTGGCCATCACGTCGGGCGTCAGGGCCGACGAGTGTTCTGCGCTCGTCTCTGGCTTCTTCGGGAGGATCCGGACGCACGGCGGGTGAGGCCATCGCGCACGCGGACGAAGACCACGGTGGGGTGACGGAGTCTGGTCGATCGTGACGGTCTCGAAAACCGTTGTACCCTCTGGGTACCGTGGGTTCGAATCCCACCCCCACCGCCAGGACACTCGCCGGAGAGGTGACTGAGTGGTTGAAGGTGCGCGATTGGAAATCGCGTGTAGGTGATGAGCCTACCGAGGGTTCGAATCCCTCCCTCTCCGCCAGCTGCGCAGTATTGACAACCATACCGCCTGGGGATGTAGCTCAGTTGGGAGAGCGCTGCCTTCGCAAGGCAGAGGCCGGCGGTTCGAGCCCGCTCATCTCCACCAGCTTTCCCCGGGGCCTCTCGATCGAACTCGAGGCGGCCCCGGGGCCGTGAGATCTCAGAAGGGCCTTCTGCTCTGGCGCGCTAGACGGGGAACTAGCGGTGCCCTGTGACCCGCAATCCGCTACAGCGGGGTCGAACATCTGCTCGAGGCCTCCTGTGTCCGGCAGGGAGCGCGGAGAAGTAGCGTTGAAGGTCAGGTCCCGCGCAACCGAGCCCGGTGAATCCGGTCAGGGCCGGGAGGCAGCAGCCGTAAGCTGGTTCCTCGGTGTGCCGCGGGGGAGCTTGACTGGAGCCAACTGACCTCGTCCTCTCCGGGTGCGGAGGTCGAGGCGGACGCGTGCCAGAGCAGAGGGTCCTTTCTCTCCCGTTCCGAACGAGGACTGCCATGTCCTACCTCGTGCTCGCCAGAAAGTGGCGGCCGGAGTCGTTCTCCGATGTCGTGGGGCAGAAGCACGTCGTGCTGACCCTCGCGGCCGCGGTGAAGGCCGACCGCATCGCACACGCCTACCTGTTCGCCGGTCCCCGCGGCGTCGGCAAGACGACCGTCGCGAGGATCCTCGCCAAGGCCCTGAACTGCGAGAACGGCCCGACCGACGAGCCGTGTGGAACGTGTTCGTCGTGCGGGGAGATCGCGCTCGGGAAGAGCCTCGACGTCATCGAGATCGACGGCGCCTCGAATCGCAAGATCGAGGACGCGCGCGGCATCAGGGAGACCGTGCAGTACGCGCCCCTCTCCGGAAGGATGAAGATCTACATCATCGACGAGGCGCACATGCTGACGCGTGAGGCCTTCAACGCGCTCCTCAAGACGATCGAGGAGCCGCCGCCGCACGTCGTCTTCATTCTCGCCACGACGGAGCCGGGGAAGATACCGGACACGATCACGTCGCGCTGCCAGAGGTTCGACTTCCACCGGATCTCCTCGCCGGAGATCGAGGGACGCCTCACGGAGATCTCGAAGGCGGAGAAGTTCAAGATCGACGACGGCGCCATCAAGCTCGTCGCGGCGAGGGCCGACGGCAGCATGAGGGACGCCGAGAGCCTCATGGACCAGCTCATCTCCGTCGGCAAGGAGGAGATCACGGTCGACGACGTCGCGGCGGTGCTCGGCATCCCGGACATCGACGTCTTCTTCGCCCTGAGCGACGCCGTGGCGAAGCACGACACCGGCGCGACGCTCGGGGCGCTCGAGGGAGCCCTCGACGCCGGCTTCGATCCCAGAGATCTGATCGACGGAATCGTCGACCACCTGAGGAACCTGCTGCTCGTCGCCGCGGCGCCTTCCCCCGAGCGTCTCGTCGGGAGAATCGCGGACTACAAGAAGCACGAGGGCGCATCGACGGCCCTCACGGAGGACGAGCTCTTGCGGCTCATCCGGATCGGGGTCGACGCCCAGGCCGCGGCAAAGTGGAGCACGCAGCCGGGACTCATCGTGGAGCTCGCCCTTCTGCGCATGGCGAAGCTCGCGCGGGCGATCGACATCGAGGACGTCGTGCGGGCCATCGAGAACGCCCCTCCCGCGGCGGGAGGTGGTGCGGGAGGAGGCGCGCGAACCGGCGGCGCTGCGGGCGGCACCGGAACCGAGTCCGGGGGAGGAGGCGCGGCCCGCGGGACCGGGACCGCGCGCAGGAAGACGTCCGCGGCTTCGGCGCCCTCCGGAGGAGCCAACCAACCGGCCGTGGCCGTGGCCCAGAAGCCAGCACCTGTGGCCGCCGCCTCATCGATCGACGTCGCCCGCTGGCCGGACGTGCTCGAGAGGATCAGGGCCGAGAAGCCCGCGTTGGCGGCGTTTCTGGGAGAGGCGGTCCCGTCCGGCGCCGAAGGGGGAACGATGAAGCTCCTCGTCCCCAACGGATCCGGTTTCCACAAGGACCAGCTCCGGGACCGAGGCAACATGCGGCTCATGGAGCGCGCAGCGAGCGAGATTTTCGGCGGCACCGTCAAGCTCGGTTTCACCTTCGGCGTGCCCCCTCAGGCGCCCGCCGAGGCGGCACGCGGGACACCCACGACGGGCGGGCGGCCCGCTCCGAGTGGACGTCCGGGGGCTGCGCCGGCCGCGGGGACGGACGTGTCGCAGGACCCAGTCGTGAGGAAGGTACTCGAGATCTTCGACGGCGAGATCACCGCGCAGGAGAAAGAGGAGCGCTGATCCCATGGGCAAGGGACTCAACAAGATGATGAAGGAGGCGCAGAAGCTCGAGAAGCGCCTCGAGGCCGTGAGAGAGAGCCTCGCAACGATGGAGGTCGAAGGCAGCGCCGGCGGCGGCGCGATCAAGATCAAGATGAACTGTCAGCGCGACGTCATCTCGATCTCGATCGACCCGGAGGTGCTCGAGGGCGGCGACAACGAGATGCTCGAGGACCTTCTCCTGTCCGCCCTCCGCGACGCGAAGCAGAAGTCCGACGAGACCGCGGCCCGCGAGATGACCAAGGTCACCGGCATGATCCCTCCTCTGGGCAACCTCTGACCGAGCGCAACCTCTGACCGAGGCTGACCCCTGACCGAGGAGAGCCCCACCGTGGCATCGCTTCCTCCCGCACTCGAGAGGCTCATCGCCCTCTTTTCGCGGCTTCCGGGCATCGGCCGCAAGTCGGCGACGAGGATTGCCTTGAGGCTCATCGATTCGTCGGAGGCGGAGTGCCGCGAGTTCGCCCGAGCGATCGTCGACGCCAGGGAGCGGACGAAGAGCTGCTCGATCTGCGGGGGGCTCACCGAGGACGACCCCTGCAGCATCTGCACCGACGCCAGACGCGACGCGAGCCTCGTGTGCGTCGTCGAGCGCGGGAGTGACATTTTCGCGCTTGAGCGCACCGGACGCTTCCGCGGCCGCTACCACGTGCTCGGCGGGCTCCTCTCGCCGCTCGACGGCGTGGGCCCCGAGGATCTCCGCCTGAACGCGCTCCTCGATCGCGCCAGGGGAAGCGGCCTCTCGGAGATCATCCTCGCCCTGAACCCCACGGCGGAGGGGGAGGCGACCTCCCTCTACGTCGCGAAGCTCCTGACGCCCGCCGGAGTGCGCGTGACGAAGCTCGCGAGCGGGCTCCCGGTCGGCGGAGACCTCGAGCTGGCCGACGAGCTCACACTCGGGACGGCCCTCGAGGAGCGGCGCGAGCTCTGAGCCGGCGCGCGACTCCCCGCGCGGACCACGGTCTGCACCCCAGCTCTCCCGCGCTTCCTTTCTTCTTGACCCTCTCATGAGCGGATGCTAAGTTACAAATTCGGTCTGTTCACCGTCGTTACGGGCATTTACGAGTTTCCCCGGAGGAGCACACATGCCGGAGATGCTGGAGATCAGGTGGCACGGCCGCGGGGGGCAGGGAGCGAAGACGGCGTCCCTGCTGCTGGCGGAGGCCGCCGCCATGGAGGGGAAGTACAGCCAGGGATTCCCGGACTACGGCCCCGAGAGAATGGGAGCGCCGATGCGCGGGTTCACCCGCATCAGCGCGGGCCCGATCAGGGTGCACTGCGCCGTCTACTCGCCCTCGATCGTCGTCGTTCTCGACGACACGCTTCTCTCGACCGCCGACGTGGCGTCGGGGACGCCCGAGGACGCCATCATGATCGTGAACACGGTGAGATCGGCGGGAGACGTGCGCGCGGAGCTCAAGCTCAAGGGGCGGAAGATCTTCACGATCGATGCTACGGGGATCGCCATTGAGGAGATCGGGCGACCGATCCCGAACTCGCCCATGCTCGGCGCCCTCATCAAGGCCTCGGGCGTGCTGTCGCTCGAGGCCGTGATCGACCAGATCAAGAAGAAGTTCTCTCACGGTTTCAGGCCGGAGGTGCTGGAGGGGAACGTGCGCGCGATCCGGAGAGCCTACGAGGAGGTCGAGGAGGAATGAGAGAGAAGGCGTGGACTGAGATCCCGATCGGCGGCGCCATCGAGGAGGCGGGGAACGCCGAGACCTACGAGACGGGCTCGTGGCGAACCTACCGGCCGATCTGGAACGAGGAGACCTGCATACATTGCCTTCGGTGCTGGGTGGCGTGCCCCGATTCGTCCATCCTCGTGGCCGAGGCCAAGATGACCGGGATCGACTACGAGCACTGCAAGGGCTGCGGCATCTGCGCGTTCGAGTGCCCGGTCGATCCGAAGTCAATCGAGATGAAACTGGAGACCGACGTCGACAAGAGCTGACGCTCGCGCCGACGCCAGGAACAAATCCTCTGGAATCTGAAGGGAGATCGCTACGTGGGCAGAAGACTCATCCTGACGGGGAACGACGCGGCCGCCGAGGCGATGAGGCAGATCGACCCCGACGTCGTGGCCGCGTTTCCGATCACCCCGCAGACGGAGCTCATGCACAAGTTCGCCGAGCACGTCGCTGACGGAGACGTGAAGGCGGAGTTCGTGCTGGTCGAGTCGGAGCACAGCGCGATGAGCGCGACGGTCGGGGCGGCGGCGGCGGGCGCGAGGGCGATGACGGCCACCTCGGCAAACGGGCTGGCCCTCATGTGGGAGATCGTCTACATCGCGGCGTCGTACCGGCTGCCGATCGTGATGCCGGTCGTGAACCGCGCGCTCTCGGGGCCGATCAACATCCACTGCGACCACAGCGACACGATGGGCTGTCGCGACACGGGCTGGATCCAGCTCTATTCGGAGAACGCGCAGGAGGTCTACGACAACGTCATCCAGGCCGTGCGGATCGCGGAGACGCCCGACGTCCTCCTCCCCGTCATGGTCACGTTCGACGGCTTCATCCTCAGCCACACGGCGGAGGTCCTCGACGGTCTCGAGGACAACGTCGTGAAGAAGTGGGTCGGCGAGTACAAACCGAAGTACAGCCTCCTCGACACGGACCAGCCGATGACCTTCGGCCCGCTCGACCTTCAGGACTACTATTTCGAGCACAAGCGCCAGCAGGTCGAGGCGATGCGTAACGCGCGGGCGGCCGTGAAGGAGGTCGGGAAGCTCTTCGACGAGCTCTCCGGCCGTTCCTACGACATGCTGGAGGCCTACAGGCTCGACGACGCCGAGCTTGTGATCATGGCGCTCGGCTCGACGGCCGGTACCACGAAGGTCGTCATCGACGAGCTTCGCGCAGAAGGGACGGCGGCGGGACTCCTCAAGATCCGCTGCTTCCGCCCGTTCCCGGAGCTGGAGATCGCCGAGAGTCTGAAGAACGCGAAGGCGGTCGCCGTGCTCGACCGGTCGGTGTCGTTCGGCGCCCCGGGCGGGCCGGTGCACAAGGAGATCAGGGCGGCGCTCTTCGGAAGCAGCGGCGTCGGACTCGTGAACTACATCTACGGCCTCGGCGGCCGGGACGTCTCCATGGACCACATCCGATCGGTCTTCAAGGACCTCGAGACGATCGCCGTCAAGGGAACGCCGACCGATAACATCCGCTTTCTTGGACTGAGAGAATAGGGAGGGAACCACAGATGCCGGGCGTCAAACAACTGGCGGGGCGGAAGGAGCTCATGGCCGGCGGGCACCGCGCGTGCGCGGGTTGCCTGCCGATGACGGCGATGAGACAGACGCTCCTGACGGCGGGCAAGGACACGGTCTGCGGCTGCGCGACTGGATGCGTCGAGGTGGTAACAACGATCTACCCCTACACCGCCTGGCGCACGCCTTTCATCCACAGCGCCTTCGAGAACTCCGCGGCGACGATATCGGGTGCGGAAGCGGCCTACAGGTCGCTCCGACGGCAGGGGAAGATCGACAAGAAGATCAACTTCATCGCGTTCGCAGGCGACGGGGGCACGTACGACATCGGGCTCCAGGCTCTCTCGGGTGCGATGGAGCGCGGACACAACATGCTCTACATCTGCTACGACAACGAAGCCTACATGAACACGGGCATCCAGAGGTCGGGCGGGACGCCGAAGGGCACCGCGACGTCGACCACTCCTGTGGGGAAGGTCGTCCCCGGGAAGAAGGAGTTCCCGAAACCGCTGACCGAGATCATGATCGCGCACAGGATCCCCTACGTGGCTCAGGCCACTCCTGGTTTCCCAAAGGACCTCTCGGACAAGGTCGAGAAGGCGCTCGCGATCGACGGCCCGGCGTTCATGAACATCCTGACTCCCTGTACGAGGGGCTGGCGGTACCCGATGGAGGAGTCGATGGAGGTCGCCAGGCTCGCCGTCGAGACCTGTTTCTGGCCGCTCTTCGAGGTCGAGCACGGCAAGTTCAAGGTGACCCGGAAGCCGAAGGAGAAGATCCCTGTCGCGAAGTGGATGGAGGGGCAGGGGAGATTCCGCCACCTCTTCAAGGAACAGAACAAGCACATCATCGACGAGATCCAGGAGGAAGTGGACCGCAACTGGGCGTGGCTCCTCAAGCGGGAGGAGCTCACCCAGTCGTAGGCGGTAGGCGGGCGGACGCGGGACCGAACGGAGGCTCGCGAGGACCGCTTCCTCAGAGCGCGTGAGGAACCATGAACTGGCCGAACGGATTGACCGTCGGGCGCCTCATCCTGGGGCCGGTAGTTCTGATCTGCCTGCTCGCGGGCGCCGTGCGGCTGGCGTTCTACCTCTTCCTGGTCGCGATGCTCACCGACCTCTGGGACGGGTACCTCGCGCGCCGCTCGAACAACGTCACCGAGTTCGGCAAGCTCATGGATCCCCTGGCCGACAAGGTGCTCGTTTCGCTCGTCCTCTTCGGGCTCCTCTTTCTCGGTCTCCCGTACATGCGGATCTGGATGGTCGCGGCCATCGTTGGGCGAGAGCTCCTGATACTCGGATGTCGCACCGGGGTCTTGAAGAGCGGCGAGGGTTTCGTCACGAGCCGGATCGCGCAGTGGAAGACCGCTTCGCAGATGGCCTGGATCGCCGCGATCCTCCTCTATCTCACTGTCCGGTCGAGCGTGGGCACCCCCTTGACGCCCTCCCTCTCGACGCACATCGAGACCGTCCTGTGGATCATGGGCGCCTGCGCCGTCGTGCTGACGATCGTCTCCGGTGCCGAGTACCTCCTGAGCGGGCGGGGCGTCGCCGGCGCGGGGGACAGCGTCGCGCGCGCGGAGCGAGGAGAGAGGAGCTAGGAGGAGATGACGAACGGAACGCCGCCCCGGCTCTCACCGCTCGTCAGGCTCATCGCGACCGGCGGGTTCCTGGGATACGCCCCCGTGGCCCCGGGAACGGTCGGTGCGTTCGGGTGCGCTGTGCTCCTCTGGTTCATCGCCCCCGAGATCACGTCCGCGAGTCCGCCTCTGGCGATCGCCGTGCACCTATTGACCGTCGTGGCCTTCCTCGCGCTCTCGGTCTGGGCGGCAGGCATCGCCGAGACGTCGTTCGGAAAGGACGCGTCGAAGATCGTCGTCGACGAGTGGGCCGGTTTCCTGATCGCGATCCTGCTCCTCCCGAAGACGCTGCTGGTCTACGCCGTGGCGTTCCTGCTGTTCAGAGTCGCCGACATTCTGAAGCCGTTCCCCGCAGACCGAGCCGAATCCCTCCCCGGCGGGCTCGGCATCGTGATGGACGACGTCATCGCAGGCGTCTACGCGAACATCCTTGTCAGGCTCATGCTCCTCTTCCGCGGCTGGTAGCCGCGGCCTCCCGGACGGTGTCACCGTGAAGGCGGAGATTGTCACCATCGGTCGTGAGCTCCTCGACGGCGGCCGCGTCGACACGAACACGTCCCACCTCGGAGCGAGGCTCGCCGCCCTGGGAGCGGACGTGACGAGGGCGACGACCGTTCCCGACGACCCCAAGGCCATCGAGGAGGTCCTGCTTCGCGCGCTCGGCGACGCCGACGTCGTCATCACGACGGGCGGCCTCGGCCCTACGAGCGACGACCGCACGAAGCACGTCGTGGCGAGGGTCCTCGGACGAAGCCTCGTGCTCGACGACGACACGCTCGAGCGGATCGCCGCGCACTTCGAGGAACTCGGCAGGCCGATGCCGGAGATCAACGTCGCGCAGGCGATGATCCCGGAGGGGGCGCGAGCCATCGAGAACACGATCGGAACCGCGCCGGGGCTCCTGATGGAGCAGGACCGGACACTCTTCTTCGTCCTGCCGGGGGTGCCCGCCGAGATGAAGCGGATGGTCGAATCGTACGTCGTCCCGTTCCTCGAGGGGAGGGGGCTCAGGCGGCTCACCGAGGAGCGGATCCTGAGGACGACCGGCGTCCCCGAGTCTGCGATCGCCGAGGAGATCGAGGGGCTGACGAGGAAACTCGCGCGCACCGAGATCGCCTACACGGCGTCGGCCACGGGCGTCGACGTGCGCGTCATCTGCCGTGGCGACACGCCGGCAGAGGCGCGAAGGACGGCCGACGACGCCGCGGAGCGGATCGGCGAGAAGCTCGGCAACGCGGTCTACGCGACCGGGGAGGAGCCGATCGAGCAGGTGGTCGGCTACCTGCTCCAGATGGGCAAGAAGACGGTCGCCGTCGCGGAGTCGTGTACCGGCGGCAGGCTCGGCTGGCGGCTCACGAGGATCCCGGGCAGCTCGGAGTACTTCGTCGGAGGAGTCATCGCCTACTCGGACGACCTCAAGAAGAGGCTCCTGGGCGTTCGCGTAAAGACGCTCAAGGACCACGGGGCCGTCTCGGAGGAGGCCGCGCTCGAGATGGCCGAGGGTGTGCGGGACAAGGCGCACTCGGACTACGGCGTCGCGATCACGGGGATCGCGGGCCCGGGAGGTGGGGACGACGAGAAGCCGCTCGGCCTGGTCTTCGTCGCAGTCTCGTGGGATCGCGGCGAGCGCGTCGAGCGCTTCCGCTTCTCGGGAGGACGCGACACCGTCCGCGAGATGGCGGCCCAGGCGGCGCTCGACATGCTGCGCCGGGCGCTCCTCTGACCGGCGGGAGGAACGGACGTGGCCCTCAGGATCTTCGTAGCTTTGGAGTTGTCGCGCCCGCTCAAAGCAGGCATACTCGACCTCATCGAGGAAATGCGCCGGCGCGGCCTCAAGGCGAGCTGGTCGCGGGACGCGACGCTGCACCTGACCCTCAAGTTCCTGGGTGACGTCGAGGAGGACGTGGTCCAGGACGTGATCGAGGCCGTCGGGGCGGCGGCGCGCGAGGTTCCGCCGTTCTCCTTCGCCAGCCGGTCGCTCGGGGCCTTCCCGTCGCCGCGGCGCGCCAGGGTGGTCTGGGTCGGCGCGGAGCCGATCCAGGAGCTCTGGGACATCGCCGCGGCCGTCGAGCGCGAACTCAAGCCCCTGGGATTCCCGAGGGAGCGGCGGAGATTCAGCCCCCACATCACGATCGGCCGCATCAGGGACCCGCGGGGCGGAGGGGACATCGAGGACGTCCTCGACGGGCTCGCCGCGCCGGAGGAGATTGTCGAGGTGCGTGAGGTGCGTGTCATGAGGAGCACGCTCGCGCCCGGCGGAGCGCTCCACGAGCTGATAGCGGCCGTGCCCCTGGGCGAGGCGGCCCCGGAAGAGACGCCCTCCGGAGAAACGTCCCCTGGTGAGGCGCCTGCCGGCCAGGCGCCCCCCGGCGACGGCCCCTGATCCCCCGAAGAGTGAGCACCGGGCCCCCGAGACGCGGGTGCCGGCTGCTTTCGAAGAGACCCCGGACGGAATCGGAAACCGAAGCCCGACAGCGGAGGGAAAGATGACTCAGGAGAAGGAACGGAAGAAGGCATTGGATCTCGCCGTCTCCCAGATCGAGAAGCAGTTCGGCAAGGGCTCCATCATGAAGCTCGGCGCGCAGGATATCGGCCGAGGAATCGAGACGATCCCCACGGGTTCGCTCTCGCTCGACCTCGCGCTCGGCATCGGCGGGCTGCCGCGTGGCAGGGTGGTGGAGATCTTCGGGCCGGAGGCGTCCGGCAAGACGACCCTGGCGCTTCAGACGATCGCCAGCGCGCAGCGGCTCGGCGGCGTCGCCGCGTTCATCGACGCCGAGCACGCGCTCGATCCCAGTTACGCGAGGAACCTCGGCGTCGACACCGACAACCTCCTCATCTCGCAGCCGGACACAGGCGAGCAGGCGCTCGAGATCACGGAGATGCTCGTGAGGAGCGCCGCCGTGGACGTGGTCGTCATCGACTCGGTGGCGGCGCTCGTCCCGAGGGCCGAGATCGAGGGAGAGATGGGGGATTCGCACGTCGGCCTTCAGGCGCGGCTGATGTCGCAGGCGCTCCGGAAGCTCGCGGGCTCGATCAACCGATCGAAGACGTGCGTCGTCTTCATCAACCAGATCCGGATGAGGATCGGCGTCATGTTCGGGAACCCGGAGACCACGTCCGGAGGACGCGCGCTCAAATTCTACGCGAGCGTCAGGCTCGACATCCGGCGGATCGGCGCGCTCAAGATCGGTGACACGATCGTCGGAAACCGGACCAAGGTCAAGGTCGTGAAGAACAAGGTCGCGCCGCCGTTCAGGGTGGCCGAATTCGACATCATCTACGGCAAGGGCATCTCGTACGAGGGGGACCTCCTCGACCTCGGCCTCGAGCACGGCGTCGTCGTCCAGAAGGGAACGTGGTTCAGCCTCGGTGACCTCCAGCTCGGGCAAGGACGCGAGAAGACGCGGGCCTTCCTCGAGGAGAACGCCGAGGTCCGGGGCAAGCTCGAACGCGCCGTGAAGGTGTGCGTCGGCCTGGCGCCTGCTGACGGCGCGCCCGAAGGAACTGAGCCCGAGGAGAGCCCGAGCCAGGACGAGACCGGGAAGGACAAGTCCGGAAAGGACGAGACCACCAAGAGCGAGCCCGAGAAGGTCGGCGCCGGATCGAAGAAGAGATAGCGCCGGAGGAAGAGTCCCGGCACCACGGCGGGCAGCAGAGAGCCGGAGCCGGGACGGGAGCGCGAGCGAGGAAGCGGTGAGCGGCAGGATCACGGCCATCCAGAAGGCCAGGGAGGGCTCATCTCGCCTGGCCGTCTTCGTAGACGGTCGCCCGGCGTTCACGGTCTCCGAGGAGATCGCCGCGCGCCTGGGTCTCGAGGTCGGTGTCGAGCTCGCCCAGGACCAGGTCGAGCGCATCGAAGCCGACTCGGAGCGCGCGAAGGCGAAGGAGAAGGCCCTGGGCCTTCTGACCGTCCGCGCACGGAGCCGGCGCGAGCTCCTCGACCGGCTCCGGAGAAGCGGGTTCGACACGACCCTGTCGGAGGAGGTCGTCGCCGATCTCGAGGTGGTGGGGCTCGTGGACGACGAGGCGTTCGCCAGGCTCTGGGCCGGGGAGCGGGTGCGGCTGAGGCCCGTCGGACCGATGCTCCTCAGACAGGAGCTCCGCGCGAAGGGCGTCGACCAGGCGGTCACGACGAGGATCCTCGACGAGACGTACGAGGAGAACCCGGAGATCGAGCTGGCACGCCGGGCGTCGCTGAAGAAGACCCGCAAACACGAAGGCGGGCTGCCGGACAGGGAGCGGGCGAAGCTCTTCGCCTATCTCGTTCGGAGGGGTTTCAGCCACGAGGTGGTGGCTGCCGTCGTGAGGGAGCGGATGGAGAACCGAGACGGAGGGGCAGATGACGTCGGGTGAAATCAGGAAGGCGTTCTACGACTACTTCATAGAGCGGGGGCACGAGCTCGTCCCGAGCGCTCCGCTCGTCCCCAAGGACGACCCGACGCTCCTGTTCACCTCGGCGGGGATGGTCCCCTTCAAGCCGTACTACGTGGCGGAGAGCCCGCCGTACCGGCGTGCCGTCTCGATCCAGCGTTGCCTGCGCCTCTCGGATCTCGACGAGGTCGGCTTGAGCCCCTACCACATGACGTTCTTCGAGATGCTTGGGAACTTCTCGTTCGGGGACTACTTCAAGAGGGAGACGCTCGAGTGGGGGTGGGAGTTCCTCACCCAGGTCGTCGACCTGCCGGCCGACCGGCTGTGGGCCACGGTCTACAACGACGACGACGAAGCCGCGGACATCTGGCGGAACCTGATCGGGCTCCCGGCGGACCGCATCGTCCGGCTCGGAGACGAGGACAACTTCTGGGGACCCGCCGGCGACTCCGGGCCGTGCGGGCCCTGCTCCGAGATCCACATGGACATGGGGATCGAGAAGGGCTGTGGCCGCGACGGCTGCCGCCCGGGCTGCGACTGCGATCGATTCTTCGAGGTCTGGAACCACGTCTTCCCCCAGTTCTTCCAACGGGCCGACACGACCCGCGAGCCGCTGGCCCGCCCCGGGATCGACACCGGCATGGGCATGGAGCGCCTCTGCTGCGTGGTCCAGAACGTGGACACCATCTACAAGACCGACCTCGTGGCGCCGATCGTCAACGCCGCCGCCCGGGAGGTCGAGGCCGCAACCGGAGAACGCCCGGTGACCGACGAGCCGGACGTGGGGCTCTGCGTGATCGTCGACCACGCGCGTGCCGCGACGTTCACGATCGCGGAGAACATCAACCCCAGCAACGAATCGCAGGGCTACGTCGTGCGGCGTCTCGTCCGGCGCGCGGCGCGCCGGGGACACGCGCTCGGCATCAGTGAGCCCTTCCTCTATAGGATTGCCGGCGAGGTCATCGAGACGATGGGCGACGCGCACCCGCACGTCGTGCAGAAGCGCGAGCACATCGCGCTCGTGATCAAGTCCGAGGAGGAGCGCTTCCTCGAGACGCTCGCGGCGGGCTCGCAGCTCTTCGAGACGATCCTCGATCGCGTCCGCTCGGCGGGATCGGACGTGATCCCCGGGGACGAGGCGTTCAGGCTCTACGACACCTACGGATTCCCCGTCGACCTCACGCAGGAGATGGCGTCGGAGCACGGGCTTCTGGTCGACATGGACGGATTCGCCTCCGCGATGGAGGAACAGAAGGAGCGGGGACGGCGGGCGTCGTCGTTCGGAGACGGACGCGCGGGCGCGCGTGAGTGGACCGGGGAGACGATGCGCGACGGGGCGGCCGCCGTGGAATCGCAGTTCGTCGGCTACGACCTCGTGCCGTCCGACGCCGGTGACGCCGAGCTTTCGAACGAGGGAGCGTACTCGGAGCCGCTCGAGGCGACCGTCGTTCGCTTCCGGCCGGCGGCCGCGGAGGGCGACGTCGAGTTCACGCTCGACCGGACGCCGTTCTACGCCGAATCGGGCGGACAGGTCGCCGACGTCGGGACGATCGACGGGGACGATCTCGTGGCCCGCATCCTGAACGTCTACCTCGAGGACGGGCACGCGGTCCACGTCGCCCGACTGACCGAAGGTGAGGTGCGCCCGGGGCAACCGGTCCGGACGCGCGTCGACCTGGCCGTGCGGCGGCGGACCGAGAAGAACCACACGGCGACGCACCTCCTCCAGGCCGCGCTCAGGCTTCTCGTCGGGGACCACGTGCACCAGTCCGGCTCCTGGGTGGGACCCGCGAGGCTGCGTTTCGACTTCACGCACTTCGCCGAGCTCAAGGACGAGACCCTCCGATCGATCGAGGACCGGGTGAACGCCTGGATCCGCGCCGACGTGCCCATCTGCCAGGAGTGGACGGGACTCGAGGATGCGCTGTCGCGCGGCGCGATGGCGCTCTTCGATGAGAAGTACGACGACGAGGTCAGGGCGGTCTCGATTCCCGGGGTGAGCCTCGAGCTCTGTGGCGGCACGCACGTCGGGAGGACCGGGGAGATCGGCTCGTTCGCGATCACTTCGGAGGGGAGCGTCGCGGCTGGCGTCAGAAGGATCGAGGCGGTCACGGGTATTGCGGCCGTCGCGCGCGCACGCGCCCACGCGGAGCTCGTGCGCGAGGCAGCGGAGATCCTGAGGTGCGCCCCCGAGGACGTCGCCGCACGGGCCCGGGCGCTCCAGGAGGAGCAGTCGAAGCTCAGGAAGGACCTCTCCCGCGCGCGCAGCAGGTCGGCGGGGGAGACGATCGCCGCGATCGCGAGCGACGCTCGTGAGATAGGCGGCGTGCGGGTCGTCGCGGCGCGCACCGAGGCCGCGGACGTCCCCGACCTCAGGACACAGGCCGACCGACTCCGCGAGGGGCTCGGGAGCGGCGTCGGCGTCCTCGGGGCCGCGGTCGACGGGCGGAGCACCGTCATCGCCGTCGTGAGCGAAGACCTGGCCCGCGAGGGCCTGGTCTCGGCGGGCGACGTCGTCCGCGAGGTGGCGCAGGCGATGGGCGGGAAGGGCGGCGGCAAGCCGCACCTCGCACAGGGCGGGGGCGGCGATCCGGCGAAACTCGATTCTGCGCTCGAGGCGGTCTACGACATCGTCGCGAGGCTCCTGGGAGGCGCGTAGGGTGAGAGAGAAGGGAGGCCGCCGGTGACCGTTCCGCCGGGACCCGTCCTGCGTTCGATCACGGGCGCGATCGAGAAGAAGGGGGCGCTCTACCTCGTCCTTCTCGATCCCGACCGGCTCGGCCCGGACGAGAACGTGCGCCTGGCCATGCTCGCCGCCGAGGCGGGGGCCGACGTGCTTCTCGTCGGCGGCAGCCTCTCGCTCACGCGGCGTTCGTCCGAGACGATCGCCGCGATCAAGCGCGAGGTCGATCTCCCGGTCGTCATCTTCCCGGGCAACGCCGGATTCGTGGCGCCGGAGGCGGACGCGATCCTCTTCCTCTCGCTCGTGAGCGGGAGGAACCCGCAGTTCCTGATCGGCGAGCACGTGATCGGCGCGCCGCTCCTGAAGCAGTCGGGCCTCGAGCCGATCCCGACGGCCTACATGCTCGTCGAAGGCGGCCGGACGACGTCGGTCGAGTTCATGAGCGCGACGCGGCCGCTCCCGAGGAACAAGCCCGACATCGCGATGGCGCACGCCCTCGCCGGGCAGTACCTCGGAATGAAGATCGCGTTCTTCGACGCGGGGAGCGGCGCCGATCAGCCGGTGCCGGCCGAGATCGTCTCGGCGGTCACCGGATACATCGACATCCCCGTGATGGTCGGCGGAGGGATCCGCACGGCCGAGCAGGCGGAGAACCTCGTGGCGGCGGGGGCCAGCCTCGTCGTGACCGGCGAGATCATCGAGCGGACCGGCGACGCCGGGCTCGCGAGGGCGATCGCTGCCGCCGTGCACGGATCCTGAACCGGACGAGCGGAACGCGGCGTCGAGCGCCGGCCGCGCGGCTGAAAGGCAGGTGATACGCATCAAGGCTCTCGTACTGGCGGGCGGCAAAGGAACGAGGCTCCGTCCCATCACGCACACGAGCGCGAAGCAGCTCGTGCCGATCGCGAACAAGCCGATCCTCTTCTACGGCCTGGAGGCGATCAGGGACGCGGGCATCGTCGACGTCGGCATCATCGTCGGCGACACGCGCAGGGAGATCGAGGCCGCCGTCGGCGACGGCGCGTCGTTCGGACTCAAGGTGACCTACATCCGGCAGGACGAGCCGCGCGGGCTCGCGCACGCCGTCGCGATCTCCGAGGAGTACATGGGCAAGGAGCCGTTCGTCATGTACCTCGGAGACAATCTGATCACCGGCGGGATATCCGACTTCGTCGCCGAGTTCCAGAAGAACAAGCCGAACGCCCAGATCCTCCTCGCCCGGGTCGACAACCCGTCCGACTTCGGCGTCGCGGAGCTCTCCGAGGGACGCGTCGCCAGGCTCGAGGAGAAGCCCGAGCATCCGAAGTCGAACCTCGCCCTGGTGGGCGTCTACATGTTCGACGCGGAGATCTTCGAGGCGACGCGCAGCATCGAGCCGTCCCGGCGGAGTGAGCTCGAGATCACCGACGCCATCCAGCGCCTGATCGACACCGACAAGGACGTCCGGGCGCACGAGGTGACCGGCTGGTGGAAGGACACCGGCAAGCTCGACGACATCCTCGAAGCGAACCGGATGATCCTCGAGACGGTCGACCGGGACATCAGGGGCTCGGTCGACCCGTCCTGCCGCATCGACGGGAACGTCGTGATCGAGGAGGACGCCGTCATCGAGGGGAGCGTTCTGCGCGGTCCGCTCGTGATCGGGCGCGGGAGCAGGATCGTGAAGTCTTACATCGGTCCGTTCACGTCGATCTACTACGAGGTGACGGTCCAGAACGCGGAGATCGAGCACAGCATCATCCTGGAGCGCTCGACGATCGTCAACCTCGGGGCCCGCATGGAACGCAGCCTCGTCGGGAAGGACGTGGAGATCAAGAAGAGCGCGACGATGCCGAAGGCGTACCGGTTCATGCTCGGCGACGCGAGCCGCATCGAGGTTCCCTGACGCCGTTCTCAAGGACGGGGGTGCGATGAAGAGGATCCTCGTGACCGGCGCCCTCGGGATGCTCGGCACGGAGGTGGTCGACGCGCTGCGAGCCAACGCGGACGTGGTCGGCGTCGACATCAGCGACTTCGACGTGACCGACGCCGAAGCGACGGCCGCCGCCATCGCCGAGGTCGGGCCGGACGCCGTCGTGAACTGCGCCGCATACACCAACGTCGACGGCGCGGAGTCTGCGCCCGACCTTGCGCTCGCGGTCAACGGGCCGGGGGCGGGGAACGTCGCGCGCGGGGCCGCGCGGGCGGGCGCCCGCGTCCTGCACATGAGCACCGACTACGTCTTCGACGGAACGAAGAACGAGCCCTATCTCGAGGACGACAGAACAGCCCCGCTCAATGTCTACGGCGAGTCGAAGCTCGCCGGGGAGCGGGAGGTGGGGGAGTCGGGAGCTGCGCACCTGATCGTCCGAACCTCGTGGCTCTACGGCCACGCCGGGAAGAACTTCGTGGAGACGATCCTCGCGCTCTCGGAGACGGAGGAGACCTTGAGGATCGTCGTCGATCAGGCCGGCGCGCCGACGAACGCGCGCGACCTGGCGCTCATCATCAAGGACCTCGTCCGGGGCGATGCGACCGGCATCGTCCACGCTACGAACTCGGGAAGCTCCACGTGGTTCGGATTCGCGCGGGCGATCCTGGAGGCGGCGGGACGCGGGAACGTGAACGTCCTGCCCGTCGGAAGCGACGCGTTCCCGAGGCCGGCACGGAGACCCGCGAACTCGCTCCTCGATCTCAGGCGACTGGCGTCGCTCCTCGGATGGGAACCGCGGCCGTGGCGCGAGGCCCTGGTCGAGTACGTCTCCGAAAGGTGATGGGCGGGCGCTGCCACCCGAAAGGTAGGAGAGATGTCGAACACGAACCCTGACGCTGTCGCGACCATCGAGCAGATCTTCCGCGCGTCGGCCGCCGCGCTCGAGCGCGCGGCCGAGACGCTCCCGGCAGACGTGGCCAGGGCGGCCGCGATCGTCACCGAGACGCTGAGAAAAGGCGGGAAGGTGCTCCTCTGCGGAAACGGAGGGAGCGCCGCCGACGCCATGCACCTCGCGGCGGAACTGGCCGGCAGGCTCAAGAAGGACCGGAGGGGGCTGCCGGCGCTCGCACTGACGGTCAACCCGTCGGTCCTGACGGCGGTCTCGAACGACTACGGCTACGAGATGGTGTTCGCCAGGCAGGTCGACGCGCTCGGTGTTCCGGGCGACGTTCTGGTCGGGATCTCGACCAGCGGGTCGTCGGCGAACATCGTGAGGGCGCTCGAGGAGGCGCGGAGCAGGGGCGTCGCAACGATAGGGCTCATGGGAGAGGGCGGCGGTCCGATGGCCGCGCTCTGCGACGTCGCGATCCGGGCGCCGATCAGCGAGACCCAGCGAGTCCAGGAGGTGCACATAGCGATCGGCCACGCCATCTGCGAGGTGGTCGAGAGAGACCTCTTCGGCGAGTGACGGGAGGAGACACGAACGTGGACCCGATCATCATGGGAATCGGCGGGGGCACGGGGTCGGGAAAGACCACCGTCGCGAAGGAGGTGCTCAAGCACTTCCCTCAGGAGAGCGTCGTCATCATGCACCACGACTCGTACTACGTCGACCGGAGCGGCCTCACGCCTGCCGAACGCGAGCGGATCAATTACGACCACCCCGACTCGTTCGACAACCGGCTCCTCATCGCTCATCTGAACGACCTCAAGTCGGGGCGCGCGATCGAGAAGCCCATCTACGACTTCGAGACACACACGAGGCTCGAGGAGACGATCACGGTGCGCCCCGCTCGGATCATCCTTCTCGAGGGGATCATGGTCCTGGCCGAGACCGAGCTCCGGAAGATCATGAACATCAGGCTCTTCGTGGACACCGACGCAGACGAGCGCTTCATCCGGAGGCTCAAGCGCGACATCGGACAGCGGGGGAGGAACGTCGACCAGGTCATCGAGCAGTACCTCCAGACGGTGCGCCCGATGCACCTCCAGTTCGTCGAACCGAGCAAGCGGTACGCAGACGTCATCATCCCCGAGGGCGGCCTGAACGTCGTGGCCGTCGATCTCATCGTAACGAAGGTACGCGACATCCTGACGAACCACGGCGAGCGACGCGTCCCGTAGAAGCAGGAGATGACCAGTATGCTACGCAATCTTCTCGCGACGATGCGCCCGGACCAGTGGACGAAGAACCTCGTCCTCTTCGCCGGGCTGCTCTTCGCCGGAGGGCTCGGGAACGCCGAGCTCATGCGGCTTTCGCTCTCCGGGTTCCTCGTCTTCTGCCTGCTGTCGAGCGCGAGCTACATCCTGAACGACCTCGCCGACATGAGGCGGGACCGCGAGCATCCGGAGAAGCGCTTGAGGCCGCTCGCGTCCGGCGAGCTTGCCGTCGGCGTGGCCGCGGCCGCCGGACTCGTCATGGCGACGGGCGCGCTCGTGTGGGCCTACTCGATCCACCCGTCGTTCGGACACTCCGCGGCGGCGTACCTCGGGCTGAACGTCCTCTACAGCCTGGCGCTCCGCAAGATGGTGATTCTCGACGTCATGTCGATCGCCATCGGCTTCGTGCTGCGCGCGGTCGGCAGCGTCGAGGTGCTGCGCGGACCCGCGCCGGGAACGGAGCTCTCGCCGTGGCTCCTCGTGTGCACCTTCTTCCTGGCCCTCTTCCTCGCGCTCGCGAAGCGACGCCACGAGGTGATGCTGCTCGGAAGCGCGGCGGCCGGGCACCGCCCCACGCTCAGCGCGTACCCGCCGGCGCTCATCGATTCCCTGATCGGCGTCGTGACGGCGTCGACCGTCGTATCGTACGCGATCTACACGATCTGGCCAGGCACGGTCGACAAGGTCGGGAGCGCGAACCTGGTCTACACGGTCCCGTTCGTCGTGTACGGGGTGCTCAGGTACCTCTACCTCATGTACACGACCGACGCGGGCGGCGGCAAGCCGTCCCGGGCGCTCGTGACCGACACGCCGCTCGCCGTCAACATCGTGCTCTGGATCGCCGTGGTCGCCGTCGTGATCTACGTCTAGCGCGCCGGGACCGCTGCGTCAGGAGGGAGGCGACACCCGAGATGGCCACGGTGACGATCGAGGCCCACGCGAAGGTCAACCTCGGCCTCGAGGTCGTCGCGAAGAGACCGGACGGCTTTCACGACATCGATACGATCTTCCAGACCGTGTCCCTCTCGGACACGGTCGTTCTCGATTCGGGTACGGCCCTGGCGTCGGTCGTCCTCACCGCCGCCGGCCACCCGGTCCCGACCGACGCCAGGAATCTCGCTGTCCGCGCGGCCGATCTTCTCAGGGAGAGGAAGGGATGCCCGGCTCCCTCGATCCACCTCACGAAGCGCATCCCCGTCGGCGCCGGCCTCGGGGGCGGGAGCGCGGATGCGGCAGCGGTTCTCGCGGGCATGAACGAGCTTTTCGCGCTCGGGCTCGCCCTGAGCGATCTGGAGGCGCTCGCCCTCGACATCGGTTCCGACGTCCCGTTCCTGATCCGGGGCGGCACCAGCCGCGGCCGCGGCAGGGGGGAGATCCTCGACCCGCTCCCGGCCCTTTCGGGCCTCTGGTTCGTCCTCGTGACCCCGCCGTTCGAGGTATCGGCTGCCGAGGCGTACCGGAAGTCGAGAATCCGGTTGACAGGTCGGGAAGGGTTCACTAGACTCAATTGTTCAGCTATCCAGAATGGCGATTCCGAGGCGCTCGTTCGGGCCCTCAGGAACGATCTGGAGGCTGGTGTCGTGTTGGCGTACCCGGAGGTCGGACGCGTCAGGAACCGGCTGAGTGAGCTGGGTGTCCTCGCGGCTCTCATGTGCGGGAGCGGTCCGACCGTCCTGGGATTGACGACGACAGGGGAGGAAGCGGCAAAGATCGCGTCTGAGCTTCAAGGGCGCGAATGGCAGGTACATATCGCAGAGCCGATCGACACCGGGTGCAGGATCGTGACAAAGGAGCGTCCGCCTCAGGACGCGCGAGACGTGCAGCGGAACCCGGAGCAGATCTAGTCCCTTTATCCAGGCAAAGGGCGGTGACACGATGGAGATCACTGAGGTCAGGCTGACGCTGCGTCACGAAGACAGGCTCAAGGCTTTTGTTAGCATCACGTTCGACAACGCTTTCGTGGTGAGGGGCCTCAAGGTCATCGAGGGCAACTCGGATCTCTTCGTAGCAATGCCGAGCCGCCGAAGGAAGGACGGTGAATTCCGCGACATAGCTCATCCCATCAACAACGAGACCAGGGAGATGATAGAGGGGGCGGTGCTCGCCGAGTACCAACGCCAACTCGCCCTGGAGGGCACTGATGCTGGCGCAGAGACGCGGCCGCTGTCCGACCACGAACTGGTTTCAGTCGACGAGGTCTGCGACTAGGGAGGAGGTCGCTGGGGCGTCGTCTAGTGGCAAGACACGGGACTTTGGATCCCGCATCGGAGGTTCGAATCCTCCCGCCCCAGCCAGCCAGTCTGCTGGGGCGGTGAAGCTATTGCGGCATGGTCACGGCCACGACAGGGGAGACAACCGATGCCAAACGAGCTAGGGCTGTTCAGCGGGAACGCGAACCGTGCGCTCGCAGAAGAGATCGCCACCTATCTCGAAATGAGGCTCGGCGAAGCCGACATCAGCAGGTTCGCAGACGGCGAGATCCGCATCAGCATCACCGAGAACGTCCGCGGTGTCGACGCCTTCGTGATCCAGCCGACCGCGCCGCCGGCGGAAAACCTGCTCGAGCTCCTGATCATGATCGACGCCCTCAAGCGGGCGTCGGCACATCGGATCACGGCAGTGGTCCCGTACTTCGGATACGCCAGGCAGGACAGGAAGGACAGGCCCCGCGTCGCGATCACCGCGAAGCTCGTCGCAAACCTGCTCACGGTGGCCGGAGCCGACAGGGTGCTCACGATGGACCTGCACGCGCCGCAGATCCAGGGCTTCTTCGACATTCCCCTGGATCACATCTACGCCGCGCCGGTCCTGCTGCGGTACTTCGATCAGCACTCGACCGACGACATGGTCGTCATGGCGCCGGACATAGGGAGCATCAAGATGGCCCGGGCGTTCGCGAAGCGGCTCGGGGCGTCACTGGGATTCGTCGACAAGCGCCGGCCGAAGCCGGACGCGACCGAAGTGATGAACGTGGTCGGCGAGGTCGAGGGGAAACACGTCGTCATGGTCGACGACATCATCAACACCGCAAGCTCGATGATGGAGGCGGCCGCCGCCGTCAAGAGGCTGGGAGCCAAGAAGATCACCGCGGGCGCGACGCACGCGCTCTTCTCCGGAGGCGCCGTCGAGAAGCTCGCGAGTTCATCGATAGAGGAGATCGTCATAACGAACACCCTGAGCCACGACGGGCTTGCCGAGTCGGGGATCAAGGTGCTGTCGGTCGCGGAGCTTCTCGGTGAGGCGATCGACCGGATCCACGGCGAGAAGTCCGTCAGCTCGCTCTTCGTCTAGGGGCGGGCGCGGCGCCTGTCGCGCGACGCCACGCGTGGGAGACATCACCAGGAGACACGGAGACAGACACATGGCTACTGTGAAGCTCAAGGTCCTCTCGAGGACCGAAACCGGGAAGCAGGGGACGAAGCGCATCCGCGCGGAGGGACTGATTCCCGCCGTTCTCTACGGGGAACAGCAGGGGAGCGTGTCACTCGCGATCGATGCGCACGACTTCAGGATCGCCCTTTCCACGCCGGTCGGCAGGAACGTGATCATCCAGCTGGCCGTCGACGGACAGGAGCAGCCGACCCGCGCGGTCATCAGGGAGATGGACCGCGACCCGGTGACGCGGCAGATCCTGCACGTCGATCTTCAGCGGATCTCAGAAAACAAGCCGGTCATCATGCACGTCCCCCTGACGGTCATCGGCGAGTCGCCGGCGGTGCGCGAGGGGCGTGGCATCCTCGATCACACCATGCGTCAGCTCGAGGTCAAGTGTCTGCCCGCCGACATCCCCGAGCGCATCGAGATCGACGTCTCGGAACTCGAGGTCAAGCACTCGATCCACGTCGGAGACATCGAAGTCCCGAACGTGGAGATCCTCGACAACAAGGACCGTCCCGTGATCGAGATCCTGCAGCCGACGATCTACCAGGAGGAGGAAGAGGAGGTCGTCGAGGGCGAGGAGGTCGTCGAGGGCGAGGAGGCCGAGGGGGCCGAGGGGGCGTCGGAGGGCGCTGAGCCTGGAGCCGGTGAGGCGAAGAAGGGACAGAGCTCGGAGTAGTGAAGACCGTCGTCGGACTCGGGAACCCCGGAAGGAAATACGAGGGCTCCCGACACAACGCAGGGTTCGAGGTCGTCGCCCGGCTGGCGCAGGAGTCTGGAATCAGGCTCGGGGCCGGCCGGGGCGACTTTGTGAACGGGGTGGGGAGGATCGCGGATCGGCCGGTCCGGCTCGTGATGCCTCTGACGTACATGAACGACAGCGGCCACGCGGTCGCCGCCGTGCTCCGGGAGACAGCCTGCGAACCCTCCGACCTCCTGGTGATCTGCGACGACGTCCACCTCGAGCCTGGACAACTCAGGCTCAGGCGCTCGGGCAGCGACGGCGGTCACAACGGGCTCACGTCGATCATCGGGATCCTCGGAACGGAGGACTTCCCGCGCCTGAGGCTCGGGGTCGGGGAGCCGCCCGACGGCGTCGACAGGGTCGACTACGTGCTCGACCGGTTCCGCGACGACGAGCTGCCCTGGGTCGAGAGGATGATCGTTGACGCCGTCCGCGCCGTCGACAGCACGCTTCGTGAGGGAATGGACAGGACCATGAGCATCGTTAACCGCAGGACGGCCCCGAGCGGGCCGGCCGATCCTGAGGAGGCACAATGAGCGAGGTTGTCACTCCGCTCGTCGCCGGCGTCGTCGGACTCGTTTTCGTCGTGATCCTCGTGATCGACGTCCTGCGGAAGAACCCCGGGAACGAGACCATGGTCCGCATCTCGCTGGCCATCCAGAGCGGTGCGAAGGCCTTCCTGAAGCGTGAGTACATGACGGTCTCGATCGTCGTCGCCGCGGTGGCGATCGTCATCGCCCTGGCGCCGATCCTCACCGGGAGACCCGACCTGCCGCTCGGCTGGAGGACCTCGGTCGTCTTCGTCCTGGGAGCGATCGTCTCCGCGATCGCCGGCTACGTCGGCATGAGCATCGCGACCAAGGCGAACTCGAGGACGACGCAGGCCGCGGTCGACGGCGGAGTGAAGGGCGCGCTCGGGGTGGCCGTGTCGGCAGGCGCCGTCATGGGCATCAGCGTCGCGAGCCTCGCGCTCATCGGCCTGGCGATCGTCTACCTGATCTTCCGGGAGCCCGTCATCGTGAACGGGTATGCCATGGGAGCGAGCCTCGTCGCGCTCTTCGCCCGGTCGGGCGGAGGGCTCTTCACGAAGGGCGCCGACATGGCAGCGGACCTCGTCGGGAAGATCGAGGCCGACATCCCGGAGGACGACCCGAGGAACCCCGCGGTGATCGCCGACAACGTCGGCGACAACGTGGGAGACGTCGCCGGTCTCGGCGCCGACCTCCTCGAGTCGTACGTCGAGTCGATCATCGCCAGCATGGCGCTCGCCGCGGCCCTCCTGGGCTTCGGCACGGCCGGCGCGCAGAGCCTCATGACGCTTCCCCTCTACATCGCGTCGGCGGGGCTCATCGCCTCCATCATCGGGGTCATCTTCGTAAGGATCGTGGGGAGGCGGAGCCCCCAGGCAGCGCTCATGGGAGGAACGTACGTTGCCGCCGCCCTCACGGCGATCGCGAGTTACATCATCGTCCGGAACTTCGGGACGACGTTCGCGATCGGCGGGACGACGTATGGCGTGATGGGTCCGTTCTACGCGACGCTCGCAGGAATCGCGTCGGGTGTCATCATCGGCTTCGTGTGCGAGTACTTCACGTCGAGCAAGTTCTCTCCCGTCAAGCAGCTTGCGGAGGCCTCCCAGACCGGTCCCGCGATCACCGTGACGTCGGGGACGGCCGTCGGCATGGCGAGCACGGCCGTGCCGGTGCTCGCGCTCGGAGTCTCGATCATCCTGGCGCACCAGTTCGCGGGGATGTACGGAGTCGCGATGGCGGCCTTCGGCATGCTCGCGACGACCGGGATCGTCGTGGCCGTCGACTCCTACGGGCCGGTGGCCGACAACGCCGGCGGCATCGCGGAGATGGCCGGGCTCGATCCCGAAGTCCGCAAGATCACCGACAACCTCGACGCCGTCGGGAACACCACGGCGGCGATCGGCAAGGGCTTCGCGATCGGCTCGGCGGCCTTTGCGGCGATCGGGCTCCTCGCCGCCTACATGGCCTCGGCCAGGATCGAAATGGCGGACCTCACCGACCCCAAGGTCATGGCGGGCCTCCTGGTGGGCGGGATGCTCCCGTTCTTCTTCTCTTCGATGCTCTTCGGCGCCGTGTCCAAGGTGGCGTTCAAGATGATCGACGAGGTGCGGCGTCAGTTCCGTGAGATACCCGGCCTCCTCAAGGGCGAGGTCATGCCCGACTCGACGACCTGCATCGACATCAGCACGCGGGGCGCGATCGCAGGCATGGTCCGTCCGGGCATCCTGGCGATCCTCGCGCCCGTGATCGTCGGCCTCTACGACGAGAAGGCGCTCGCCGGGCTGCTGATCGGCGCCGTCGTCACCGGTGTCGTGCTCGGAATCCAGACGGCGAACTCCGGCGGCGCGATGGACAACGCCAAGAAGTACATCGAGGAGGGCCACTTCGGCGGCAAGGGCTCCCTTGCGCACAAGGCAGCCGTCGTCGGGGACACCGTCGGCGACCCCCTGAAGGACACGGTGGGGCCTTCGATCAACATCCTGATCAAGCTCATGTCGGTCATCGCGCTCGTACTGGCCCCGCTCTTCGTGCGCGGTTAGATTGGCCCGCAGGCGTGGCCGGGGAGGCGAGGGGCCGAAGGAGCTTGGGGAGCGATCGTGTCGCTCGACCTCGGCATCATCGGACTCCCGAACGTCGGGAAGTCCACGCTCTTCAACGGCCTGGCCGGGACGAGCGTTCCGTGCAGCAACTACGCGTTCTGCACGGTGGACGCCAACGTCGGCGTGGTCCCGGTGCCTGACGAGAGGCTCGTCCGTCTGGGCGGGCTCCTCGAGCCCGAGAAGCTGACGTCGACGACGATCCGGTTCGTGGACATCGCCGGCCTCGTGAGGGGCGCGAGCCACGGAGAGGGCCTGGGGAACAAGTTCCTCGCGAACATCAGGGACGTGGACGCCGTCGTGGAGGTTGTTCGCTGCTTCGAGGACCCCTCCGTGGGCCACGTCGAGGGGCCGATCGACCCGGAGCGCGACATCGGGATCATCGAGACGGAGCTCCTGCTCGCCGATCTCGCGACGGTCGACAGGAACCTCGAGAAGAAGAGGAAGGACCTCTCAAGGGGAGACAAGGAGGCGGAACCCGCCGTCACCGCTCTCGAGCGCGCCAGGGAAGCGCTCGACGCCGGGACGCCGATCCGCCGGCTCGAGTTCTCCGAAACGGAGAAGCGGGAGCTCGCGGAGTACTGCTTCCTGACCGCGAAGGACGTGCTCTTCGTCGCGAACATCTCCGAGACCGACGTCGGCGACGGAGAGAAGCAGTGGGTCGAGCGGATCGCGGCCGCTACCGGTGAGCCGCCCTGGAAGGTACTGCCGCTCGCCGCGTCGCTCGAGTCGGAGCTCGTCGGCCTTGCCGCAGACGAGCGCGCCGACTTCCTGACCGGCCTCGGACTCGAAGAACCGGGGCTCATGCGACTCGTCAGGACCGGGTACCGGCTGCTGGGCCTCGTGACGTTCTTCACGATCAAGGGCACCGAGGTCAGGGCATGGACGGTCCGGGAGGGGACGTCGGTCGTCACGGCGGCCGGCACGATCCACTCCGACATGGAGAAGGGCTTCATCAAGGCGGAGGTCGTGTCGTTCGACGATCTCGTCGACGGCGGTTCAATGCACGGCGCTCGCGAGAAGGGCCACGTCAGAACGGAGGGGCGCGACAACGTCGTCGTCGACGGCGACGTCATCCTCGTGCACTTCCACTAGAGGCGCGCGAAGCGCCGTGAAACGGAACAGGCGTGGGGAACCCGGCCCCGGTAGAGTCCGGGAATGTTAGTGCGGATTGGAGGTACGTCTCGCCGGGAGGTCGGCCGCAAAAGCGGCGCCTCAAGGCGGGGTCTCCTCACTCCGTCCACGTGGCGGGGTCGCGATGTGAAGACCGAGAGGAGGGCTTCAACAGATGGGAAGAGCGTACGAGGCAACGTTCATCTTCAGCAGCGCTCTCGACGAGGACGGGCTCGCGCGTGAGATCGCCAAGATCGAGGAGCTCATCGCCAAAGAGGGTGGCGCGATCCAGGAGTGGAATCAGTGGGGCAGACGTCGACTCGCCTACGAGATCAAGGGGCAGACCGACGGCTACTACGCCTTTCTCAAGTACGAGACTGATCCGGCTTCGATCGAGAGGCTCGGCCAGGTCTATCGCCTCAACGAGAACATCCTGAGGCACATGAGCATCAACCTGGAAGAGTAGCTCGCCTCTGGCGAGGAATCCACCACCTACGGAGGCACTCATGGCGAGAAGGGAACGACACGGGAAGTTCTGCCGATTCTGCCAGGACAAGATCGTGAAGCTCGATTACAAGGACGAGAAGCGCCTTCTGCGCTTCGTCACCGAGCACGGCAAGATCATCCCGCGGAGAGTGACGGGGACGTGCGCGCGGCACCAGCGACAGCTGGCCACCGCGATCAAGCGCGCCAGACAGATCGCCCTCATGCCGTACGTCGGCAGACACCACAGGCACGGGTAGGGTCACGGACCCACGGCATCAGGGGGAAGCACGATGAAACTGATTCTGACAGAGGACGTACAGCGTCTCGGCTCCCAGGGCGACGTCGTGACGGTGAAGGACGGCTACGGAAGGAACTTCCTCATCCCCAGCGGTAAGGCGCTGCCTGCGAACGCGGGGAACCTCGCTCGCCTCCAGGGGAAGATCAAGCTCGAGGAGACGCGGTTCAGGAAGGACAAGAGCGCCGCCGAGGAGATGGCCGAGAAGCTCAACGCGGTCTCGTGTACCGTGCGCGTTCAGGCGGACGAGAGCGACAAGCTCTACGGTGCCGTTCACGAGCGCGACATCGTCGCGGCTCTTGCGGACCAGGCCGTCGAGGTCGACGAGCACGTGATCAAGCTGGAAGAGCCGATCAAGATGCTCGGGGTCTACCCCGTGAAGATCGAGCTGTTCAAGGACGTGTTCGCGGAAATCAAGGTGTGGGTCATCAGGGAGTAGGTCGAGCATCGCGGCCGGCGGGCCGCCGTCCCCGTGACGGCGCTCTGGTCGTCGGCCGAGACTCGATCGACTGAGACTCGGGAGGAACATATGCAGAGATTCGTCTACGCGCTTCTCCTGATCTCCCTCTGCGTGACGACCGCCCTCCTGTCCGGATGCGGCGGCGATCAGGGAGAGCAGGTCGTTGCCAGGGTAGGGCGCGTGAACATCACGGAGACCGAGCTCAAGCAGAAGCTCGCGGAGCTCCCGCCGTTCACCCGGCAGCAGTTCCAGGGCCCCGAGGGGACGATCGATTTCCTCGAGCGCCTCATCGAGGAGGAGGTCCTCTACCAGGCCGCGGAGCGAGCCGGCTACGACAAGGACGCGGAGGTCGTGAAGAACCTGGAGCAGATGAAGCGTCGCGCGATGATCCAGGCGTTCTACCGGGATGAGATCGAGGCGGTCGTCGACGTACCCGAGACGGACGTCGAGGCGTACTACGATGAGCACGACGAGCAGTTCCAGCGGCGCGCGCGGATCAAGTTCAGGCACATCATGACGAACACGCGCGGGCAGGCGGCGGAGGCCCGGCGACGGGTGCTCGCGGGCGAGGACTTCGCCTCGGTCGCGCGCGAGGTGTCTACAGACGCGTCGACGAAGCAGGCCGGGGGGCTGATGCGGTCGCTCCACCTGGGCGACGAGCTGCCGAACGTCGGAATCGACGCGGACTTCATCGACGAGCTGTTCGCGTGGAAGGTCGGGGAGGTGACGGAGCCCCTGAGGTCGGAGAAGGGCTGGCACATCGTCCGGATCGAGGAGAAGATCGAAGCCGGCAAGAAGCCCCTCGATGACGTGCGGGACCAGATCGTCCAGAGCCTGAAGCCGACCAAGGTGAGGGAGTACTACCAGGAGACTCTGGCACAGCTGAAGGAGCGGCACGGCGCCGAGATCAACGAGAAGGCGTTCCGTAGCCAACCCCGGACCGAGGAAGAGCTCTTCACGCTCGCCCAGGAGACCGACGATCCCCTCGACCGTCTGAACTACTACACGGAGCTCGTCTTCAACTACCCGGAGGGAGACCACGCCGCCGAGGCGCAGTTCATGATCGGGTTCATCCACGCGGAGGAGCTCAACAACTACGGGCCCGCCAGAAACGCCTTCGAGCGCGTGCTGTCGGAATACCCCGATTCGGAGCTGGTCGACTCGGCCCAGTGGATGATCGAGAACATGGGAGAGGCGAGTCCCCCGTTCGACGAGTCGGACGTCCTCTCGCCTGAGTAGTGTAGCAGGCAGAAAGGCCTTCGGAGAATGTACCCGGTCGTCGCGGTGACGGCGGTCTTCCTGATCACCTACTTCTTCATCGTCACCGAGCGACTTCACCGAACCACGATCGCCCTGGCGGGAGCTCTTGCGTTGTTGCTCCTGCCGGGGCTTTCTCTGTCCCAGGAAGAGGCCGTCGGCTTCGTCGACTTCAACACGATCGGCCTCCTCGTCGGGATGATGCTGATCGTGGCGGTCCTCAAACGGACCGGCGTGTTCCGCTTCCTCGCGCTCAAGGTCGCCAAGCAGGGCCGAGGGCGCATGTTCCTCATCTTCGCCGGCTTCGCGGCGATCACCGCCTTTGCCTCGGCCCTCATCGACAACGTGACGACCGTCCTCATGATCGTGCCAGTCGTGTTCCTCGTCTCCGACCTCCTGGGGAAGAGCGCCCTGCCGTTCCTCGTCATGGAGATCGTGAGCGCGAACATCGGCGGGATGGCAACCATGATCGGCGATCCGCCCAATATCCTCGTTGGGAGCCGCGCGATCATCCCGCCGGACGGTGGCGGTCTGAGCTTCGTCGACTTCCTGACGAACCTGGGCCCGCTCGCGGCGATCTGCCTCGTCGTGAGCCTCGTCTACCTGCGCGTCTGGACGAGGGGGAGCTTCCTTGCGCCCCCCGAGGACGCGAAGATGAAATCGCTCGCGTCGATGGACCCCGCACAGGCTATCAGGGATCCCGGGCTCCTCAAACGGAGCATCCTCGTGATCGGCCTGGTTCTCGTCGGGTTCCTCTTCCACCACGAGCTGGGTCTCGCACCCGCCACCGTGGCGCTCGCCGGGGCGGCGCTCCTCCTCATTGTCACGCGGGCCGATCCGGAGGAGCTTCTCGCCGACGTCGAGTGGGGTGTGCTCTTCTTCTTCATCGGCCTCTTCGTGCTCGTCGGCGGCCTCGAGAAGGTCGGCGTCGTGGAGTTCCTCGCCCACGGCTTCCTGTCGCTTTCGGAGAACCCGGCCGTCCTCATCCTGCTCCTCCTGTGGGGGACCGCGGCGCTCGCCGCGCTCATCTCGGCCGTGCCGACCGTGACGGTGCTGATCCCGCTCGTCCAGGTTCTGGTGAACCACTTCGCCCAGGCGGGCGATCCCGGGATCTCCTACGCGTTCTGGTGGGCTCTCGCCGCCGGAGCGTGCCTCGGTGGGAACGCGACGGTCGTCGGCGCCGCCGCGAACATGGCCGTCGTCGGTCTCTCGAGGCAAGGACGAGAGCCCCTGACGTTCGCGGGCTACGCGAGGATAGGCGTACCCATCACCGCAATCTGCCTCGCCATCACGACCGGCTACATCGCTCTCCGCTACCTGTAGTCACGGGGGAGGGCGTGGCGACGGATGCGCGAGGAGGACAGCCCGACGACGACGCGCCTGCGATGGCTCGTCTGCAATAGCACGCGAGGGGCCGCGGATCGTCCGCTGCCCCTCGCGCTGTTTGTCGCGCCGACGCCTCGACGCGATCCCAGTCGTTCCCGGACTACCGGTAGAGGGCCTTCAACTTGCCCCAGGTCGTCTCCTCGACGGCCGTTCCCGTCCAGTCCTCGACCCAGAAGTCGTCCAGCGTGATGCCGGCGCCACCGGCGGCGCCCGGACCACACCCGTTGTCGGTCGTGAAGAAGGTCAGGCGGAACTGGAACGAGTTGCCCGGCAGATACTGTGAGAGGTCGGTGCCGTTGATGCCGGACGTGCCCCAACCGTCGCACTGCCCGAAGTCGCCCCACCAGGCTCCCGTGAGCTGCCAGTTCGAGCCCCCGTCGGTCGTGACCTCCTCGGTCCAGTAGTCGTTGTCGACCGTGGGCACCTCGGCATGCAGCATCATCCGCATGGTGCAGATGGAGACCCCGACCGTGTTGATGACGGGGGAGTAGAGGGCGTTGCTCAGGTTCGGCGGGATGAGGCCCGTGTCGGCGTCGTCGCCGCACCACCACGAGTGCGGGGCGCTGTACGCCGGGCAAGCCCTGTCGATGATGTGCCACCAGTCGCCGGCCGATGCCGGAACGGAGGGCACGCAGAGGCCGCCGCCCTCGCCATCGTCGAGGAAGTAGGTCATGCCGCCGTAGAAATCGAAGAGCTTGACGTTGTCGATGTGGAACGCGCCGCCGTCGGTGTCGTAGAGTCCGTCGGCGTCCGACCACGCGCCGTCCGAGATGAAGCGGAAGCGGCCGACGAACGGATTGTCGTAGTTCCCAATGGCGAATCCGTAGGCGCCAAGATCCTGCCAGCCGCCGCTCGTTCCGTTGTAGCCGCGGTTCAGATTCCGGAACACGCCGAGGCTCTCCGCCTGGACGTAGGTGTAGTCGTACCCGGGCTCCGAGTCGTAACGAAGAGCGTAGGTCAGGATCGGGTACGTTGCGCCGCTCACGTCGGTCGGCGGGATGTCGAGCCGCATGTCCCAACCGTTGGCGTAGCCGTCACCACCCGAAAAGGCCGCGTTCAGCTCGCCGCACCACCACGAGTACGTCCGCTCGTATGCGTAGTACGTGTCGAGATGGAACTTGGGTGTCGTCGTAGCAGTGTTGTCGAAGCTCGTCCATCCGTTCGTCCCGCTCTCCATGTCGTCGAAGAAGAGGATGACCGGGCTGCGTCCCTCGTTCACGGCCACCGTCTTGGCGCACGTCGCTTCGGTCTTCTTCGCGAAGCTGCACGTCGCGACTGCGAACACAGCGATCAGGACGACAGCAATCGATAGCAGGTTCTTCATCGTGCCTCACTCCTTTGGCGCTCACTATGGCCCCCGGCGAATCCGCGGGCGGGAGATCGCGCTCCCACGACCGCGAATGCGAACGCGCCGGACTGGCGATCCCGCCCGGCGTACTCCGTTCCGGCCTCACCTCCTTCCCAATCGCGAGCCCTCCCCAGAGCCTGTTCCGGGGGATCCCCACATCAAATCGTGCAATTGACGTGCCAATCACAAATGCAACCGCGAAGTCGAGCATCCGTAACGCATTGTATGTTGGTATGTTACGGATACGCTGCCCGGTGGGGCGCGCGACGCCCCGTGTCGCACGGTGCGAAACGGGCCTCGCCTCGCACCGTGCGAAGCGAGCGCTCGCGGAGCCGTCGCGGAGCCGGGCGGGTCGTGTCGCGGCGAGCCGGCCACGGCGGACGCCTGACGCCTCTCCGCCCGCTCCCTCCGCGCGGGCCCCCCGAGCCGGAGGATCGTCGGTCTCGCGGCCGACGTCCTCTCTCAGCCGGCTGCGGCGGTCCGGTCAAACCCTCGATCAGGCGAAATGGCTTGACCCTCGGTCAGAAGGCGGGCTATCCTGTCGAGGCTTGAAGCGGCGGCCCGCCCCCCAAGCGCGGGGCGGTTCTTCTGTCATGGGCGTCAGAGCGTGTCTCGCCGCTCCGCCCGCCCGAGCGCCCGCGCGGGCGCATATCCCAAGTGCCAGCCATGACCGGTCGTGACGATCTCAGATTCATCCCCTCGGTCGACGAGGCGGTGCGACACCTTGAAGCGGAGGGGGTTCTCGACGGCCGCCCGAGGTCCATGGTCGTGCGGGCCGTCAGGGCAGCGCTCGAGGAAGAGCGCGGGGCCATTCTCGGCGGAAGGGAGCCACGCACGGGGTCCGAGGCCGAGGTCCGCCGGGCCATTCTCGAGCTCCTGGGACGGGCGGTGGAGCGCGCGTCGATGCGAAACCTCGTGGCCGTCGTCAACGCCACGGGTGTCGTCGTCCACACCAACCTCGGACGTGCGCCGCTCTCCGGGGACGCCATCGAGGCCGTCGCGGCCGTCTCCCGCGCCTACTCCAATCTGGAGTACGATCTTGTCGAGGGCCGGCGCGGCAAGCGCGATCTCCTCGTCCGGGACGCCCTCTGCGAGCTTACGGGCGCTGAGGACGCGCTCGTCGTCAACAACAACGCGGCCGCCGTGATGCTGGCGCTCAACACGCTGGCCGTCGGACGGGAGGTCGTGATCTCGAGGAGCGAGCTCATCGAGATCGGCGGATCGTTCAGGCTGCCCGAGGTGTTCGAGAAGAGCGGAAGCAGGATGGTCGAGGTCGGTTCCACAAACAGGACCCACCTCGCCGACTTCGAAGCCGCCATCCGCAGCAGCACCGGCGCGATCATGTCGGCCCACTGGAGCAACTACGAGATCGTCGGCTTCGTCGAGCGTGTTTCGCTCCGCGAGCTCGCCGAGCTGGGCGCGCGGGTCGGCGTACCGGTCATCCACGATCTCGGCAGCGGGATCCTCGTGGACACGGCGCAGCTCGGAATCCCGGGGGAGATGACGGTCGCCGAGAGCGTGAAGGCCGGCGCGACGGTCTCGACCTTCAGCGGGGACAAACTGCTCGGAGGTCCTCAGGCCGGCATCGCCGTCGGATCGGTCGACGTGATCGCGCGGATGCGGTCGAACCCTCTCACGCGCGCGCTCCGTCCCGGCAAGCTGACGCTCGCCGCCCTCCAGGCAACGCTCACTCACTACCTCGACGGCACCGCCCTCGAGAAGGTGCCGGTGCTCGCCGCGATCACGACGCCCGTCGACGAGCTCGCCGCGAGAGCGGAGGCGATGGTCGGTTCGCTCGCGGCCGGACTGGGGGATCGGGCCGACGTCACGGTCACGGAGATCACGTCGCGCGTCGGCGGGGGAGCCGCACCGGAGCGAGAGATCCCGAGCAGGGGCGTGGACATCGCTCCGAAGGGCGTCTCGGCGGCGACGATCGTCGCGAATCTGCTCGAGGTCTCTCCGCCCGTGATCGTCCGCACGAGGGAGGACCGCATCATCCTCGATCTCCGCACGGTGTCACCTTCGGACGACGACTTCCTGGGAAAGGCAATCCTCGAAGCATTCGGGGGATCGTGATGCCCGAAACGTTCACTGCAGGAGATGAGCTCAACCTCGCCGCCGTTCAGGGGCTCGGCGACGCCGGTCCGTTCGGTGACGGGCTTGTCGTTCGCCTGCGTCGACCGCTCGAGCGGCCGGTGCTCGTCCGGCCGGTGGTGAGTGACCTCGGCTTCGACTGGATGACCGCCTTCGAGGAGGCGGTGCGGCCGGAGCTCGGATCGAGGATCGCGATCGCTGCGAAGGACACCCTTCTCGCGGCGTCGATCGCTCGCGACGCGGCGGCCTGGATGGCCGACGGGGGACAGCGGATCGTGCTCGTCGATGCGAGCGTCGAGTCGCCGGTGATCGGGAAGGCGCTCCTGGAGGACAGCGACGAGGGGCTGGTCGACGGCGTCGTCTTCGGCGTCTCGCCATCGATCATCGTGAGGCGCACGCTGGCGGCCGGTGTCCGGCTCGTGACGTCCGGCTCCTATCCGGTCTCCGCGCGCGGCGTCTTCGAGTCCGAGCGGTTCGATCAGACCATGGCCGCCCTCGATCGGAACGGCGTGGTCCTGATCGTCATCGCCGACGGGCACGTCGGCGTCGCCGCACGGGCGCTCACGACGGTCGTCGCCGTCGGACGGACCGCAGCGGAGATCGAGTCGATCGGAGGGATGCTCACGGCAATGCCTCCGCACGAGCGGCCTCACAGCGTCGCCATGCTCGTGACCGACGAGTCGGCCTTGGGTACCGAGGCGGAACCCGCGCCGACGGCGGCAGGCGCGCCCGAGGACGCCACCGCCGGAGAGGAAGCGACGACCCCGCACGTGCCGGCGCCACCCAGGGTTTGGGCGGCGGCTCGGCCGGAGCCACAGCCGGAGGAGCCCTCGCCCGCTCCACCGGAGCCCGTGGCCGAGGAGATCGAGCGGGAGGAACCGGCGCCGCAAGCTCCGGTCGGGCAGGAGAGCGGAGCCGAGACCGACGCGCCGTTCGAGCAGCCCGAGAGGCCGCCGGAACCGGAGGCGCATCCCGGGGAAGAGGCGACCGAGCGACCGGGCGAGAGGCGGCTCGACGCGGAGGAGCCTACCGAACCTGCGCCCGTCGCGGCCGAGCCCGGCGCTTCCGAACCCCTCGACGTTCCGCCCGCTGCTGTTCCGTCCGTCCCCAGTGAGCCGACCGAGGAGAGCCCGCCCGAGCCGACGCCGGGCTTCGCCGCGTCGCCCGACGAGGAAGCGGCCGAGGCGCCGGTTCTCTCGGGGGAGGTCGCGGAATCGGAGCCGGCCGAGGAAGAGCCGACCGAACCGAAGCCGGCCGACGAGCAGCTGCCCGCGGCGGAAGCGCCCGACGAGGAAGCGGCCGAGACGCCGGTTGCCTCAGGGAGCTTCGTGGAGGCGGAACCGCCGGAAGATCGGCCGGTCGAAGCGAGACCGACCGGGCAGGAACCAGCCGACGCGAAGCCGGCCGAAGAGAAGCCGGCTCCGGAGAGACAGGAGAGCTACAGGCGCCGCCGCAGGCGGAGTTCCCGTCCGGAGGAGAAGTGGCGCCGGCCAACCCCGGACGGGTCGCGCGGAAGGGTCATCGCCGCTCCACCGCGACGCGGGAAGGGGAAGAAGCGCGGCAGGATCGCCACGGTGGCCGCCCTCCTCGCTCTTCTTCCCGTGATCGCCCTCATCGTCTGGCGGGTGAACCAGATGCCGGACGTGTCGTGGCGCTTCTGGGAACGGGAGGAACCAATCACCGTGGACGGGGCGGTGCCGCCGCCGACCGGGGAGCAGGCACCGACAGAGGAACCGGAGGGCGTCGCATCGACGGAGGGTGCGACCGAGGAGGCCGGAGCGCCCACAGAAGGCCAGACCGAGGGCGAACCGGGTGCCGCCGCGGAGACGGAGCCGGGGGTGGCGTCGGGGGCCGTGACGGAGGTGAGTCCGGACGCGCTCGAGGAGGCGCCGGCGGTCGAGGTCGGGCCGGGCCAGGTCGTCAGCGAGGCCGGAGTCCTTCGTGGTACCGGAGGTCCGTTCCGCATCTTCGTCAGCTCCCACCGTCAGGAGGGGGCGGCCGGACGCGACCTGACCGAACTCGCCGCCAGGGGCGTCGACGCCGCGATCATCCGCGCCGAGTTGCCGGAGCGAGGTGTCTGGTATCGTGTCGCGGTCGCGGGAGGCTATCCGAGCTTCGGATCGGCGACGGAAGTCCTTGACACCGTCAAGGAACTTGGGTACGAAGGGGCCTGGGTCGAGCGCGTTTCACAGGTCGAGTGAGGAGGTCGGGTGCATCTTAAGAAGCTCGAGATCTTCGGGTTCAAATCATTCGCGCACAAGCTGTCCCTGGAATTCGGTCCGGGGATCACGTGTGTCGTGGGGCCGAACGGCTGCGGCAAGACGAACGTGGCCGACGCGATCCGGTGGGTGCTCGGCGAGCAGAGCCCGTCGGAACTCCGGGGCTCGAGCATGTCCGACGTCATCTTCAACGGCACGAAGCAGCGCCGACGCCTCGGCATGGCCGAGGTGACGCTCTCGATCGACAACACCGAGGGATACCTTCCAACCGATTACTCGGAGGTCGTCATCGGCAGGCGGGTCTTCCGGTCGGGCGAGAGCGAGTACATCATCAACAAGAACACGTGCCGGCTGCGCGACATCCGCGACCTCTTCCTCGACACCGGAATCGGATCCAAGACGTACTCGCTCATCGAGCGCAAGATGGTCGACTCGGTGCTCTCGGACTCGACCGGGCACCGCCGGTTCATGTTCGAGGAGGCCGCCGGGATCATGAAGTACAAGGTTCGGAAGCGGTCTGCGCTGAACAAGCTCGACGCGACCGAAGTCGATATGCAGCGCGTCGCCGACATCATCACCGAGGTCGAGAAGCAGGTACGTTCCCTCAAGCGCCAGCTGGCCCAGGCGCGCCGCCACCGCCACTACACGGACAGCCTGACCGAGCTCGAGATCTCTCTCGGCCGGAAGGAGTACTGGAGGTGGCACTCCGAGAGGGACGCCTCCGCGGCGCGGGTCGCCGAGCTCCGGTCGGCTCTCGAGGAGAGCGAGGGCACCCTGGGGAAGGCGGAGCGCTCGGGACTGGGGATCCGGACCGAGCTCAAGGACAGGGAGGAGGCGCTCGCGAGCCTCGAGCTCGAGGTGAAGGACCTCGAGTCGAAGGCGAGGCGCCTCGCCGACAGCCTGCTGGTCGCCCGGGAGAGACGGAGCGCGGCCCAGCGCCGGGTCAGCGAACTCGACACGGAGCTCACGGACATAGGCGCGGACCTCAACCTCGCCCTCAAGCGGTCGGCGGATCTCGACGCCGAGATCGAGACCGTGACGGGGCTGCTCGAGGAACGCGACCAGGACATGAGCGCCAAGTCCGAGGAGCTCGCCGCGATCGAGCAGGAGTACCGCCGACTCACCGACGCCCTCGCGGGACAGAAGCAGACGCGCATCGATGGACTCGAGAGCTCGGCGGGCGTCAAGGGCGAGCTCGAGGGCTACCGCGCGCGCCTCGACGACCTCATGAAGGAGCACCTCGACATCGAGACCTCGCTCGGCGACGCGAGAAGGACGCTGGCCGAGAAGGAGGAGAGGATCCTCGAGATCCTCGAGGACGAGAGACGGCTGATGGGCGCCCTCCACGACGCCCGGACGTCGGAGAAGGCGAAGACATCGACTCTGAACGACTCGAGGGAGAACCTCCTCAAGGCGCGGGAGCAGGTCAGCCGGGTGACCGGCGAGCTCGACGCCGCCCGCCACAAGGAGGAACTCCTCTCCGAGATCAAGGACGGCTACGGCGGATTCCAGGACGGCGTGCGCGCGCTGTTCTCTGACCGCTCGCACGACATCGACGGGCTCATGGGAACCGTGGCGGATCTCATCGAGGTCGAACCCTCGATGGCGGCCGCCGTGGAGACGGCGCTCGGGAGCTCGGTTCAGTACGTGGTCTCACGCGACGTCGCGAGCGCGAAGTCGGCCATGCGCCATCTGGCCGCCGGATCGCTCGGCCGCGCGACCTTCGTCCCGCTGGCGGAGCTCAGGAGGGTCCGCGTCGACTCGGTGCCGGAGCACCTTCTGTCCGCCGAGGGAGTCATCGGACCGGCCGCAGGCTTCGTCCGGTGCGACCCGGAGTGCGCGCCGCTCGTCGAGTTCCTTCTCGAGGGCGTGCTCGTGGTGAAGGACCTCGGCGTCGCCCTCGACTTGGCGTCTCGACCCGAGGCGCGCGAACTCTCGTTCGTGAGTCCCGACGGTGAGATGGCGACGGCGGTCGGCGTGCTCTCAGGCGGACGACAGGGACACGAGGAGGCCGGGCTTCTCCGGCGAGCGGCCCGCGTCGAGGCGGCGAGGCGCGACATCGAGTCGCTCACGCGACGCCTCGAGGAGGCGAAGGTCGCCGAGGGGCGCGCCTCGCAGGCTCTCGCAGCCGCCGGCCAGGCGGCGACGTCGTCCGAGGAGGACGCGGAGGTGGCCGACGCGGAGCTCTGGGAGGTGAAGAGAAGCCTGACGGAACTCGAGCTCGCCAAGACCAACCTCGCCGAGAAGATCGTCGAGCTGTCATCGCAGAGGGACGTCCTCGGATCGCGCATGGAGACGACCAGGCGCGACGTGGAGTCGCTCGCCGAACGACTCACGCTCCTCTCGAGGGGCGAGGACGAGCTCGGCGAGAAGCTCGACGAGCTGGAGCGCGAGTTCACCAGGGTCGGACGCCAGAGGGGCAAGATCTCCGAGGAGGAGAAGCAGCGCGGGATCGAGGCCGCGTCGGCCCGGTCCGGACTGACCGCGCTCAAGACCGAGCACGCGCAGTTCACCGAGACGGCGAGAACAGCGAGGAGTGTCACGGAGCGGAAGAGGCTCGAACGCTCCGAGCACCTCCGTGTCGTCACGGAGCTGGACGGGAGGATCGGCGAGGACTCGCGCGCCCTCGAGGAGATCGACGCGGGCAAGCGGGCGCTCGAGACCGAGCGCGACGCGATGCGGGAGACCACCGGCGGGCTCAAAACGGAGCTCGAGAAGCTCGATTCCGACACCAGATCATCGCGGGAATCCAAGGACCGCGTGCAGACCGAACTGCACGAGCTCGAGGTCAAGGACGCCGAGCGCAAGAGCAGGTGCGAGGCGATGCGGGAGCGTCTCAGGGAGGACTACTCGGTCGACATTCACGAGCTCGGCGACCTGCCCGAGGACCCCGAGACCGAGCCCTTCGACGTGCCCAAGGTGAGGGAAGAGGTCGATCGCCTGAGGGCGAGACTGCGCTCGATGGGACCGGTCAACCTGCTCGCGCTCGACGAGTACGACGAAGAGAGCAAGCGCCTCGAGTTCCTCTCGGCTCAGTTCGATGACCTGGAGAGGTCGAAGGCGTCTCTGAAGGAGGCCATCGAGAAGATCAACTCATCGGCGACGAAGATGTTCGTCGAGACGTTCGGCCTGGTGCGGACGAACTTCATCGCGACCTTCCAGCGTCTCTTCGAGGGGGGAGAGGCGGATCTCAGGCTCCTCGAGCCGGGGGATCCCCTCGAGTCACCGATCGAGATCGTGGCGTCCCCACGGGGTAAGCGGCTCGGCCGCCTGAGCCTCCTCTCCGGCGGAGAGCGCGCGCTCACGGCGATCGCCCTTCTCTTCGCGATCTACCTCGTGAAACCGTCGCCGTTCTGCATCCTCGACGAGGTTGACGCCCCGCTCGACGACGCCAACGTCAGGCGATTCATCAGGATGCTCCGTGAGTTCTCGGAGCGCACCCAGTTCGTCATCATCACTCACAACAAGTCCACGATGCGCTCCGCCGATCGCCTCTACGGCATCACGATGGAGGAATCGGGGGTTTCGAAGATCGTCTCCGTGCGGCTCGACACGGTGGCCGACGAGGTGGAGAGTGAGGAACCGGTTTACGAGGCTCACTGAGAGCCTCGCCAAGACAAGACGGGCGATCCTGGGAGGCATCAGGAGCGCCCTCGGACGCGGGGCCGCCCTCGATGAGAGCGGCCTCGACGCAATCGAGGAGACGCTCGTCTCGGCCGACGTGGGCGTCGACACCTCGATGCATCTCGTCGACGTCCTGAGGACGCACGTCGGCCATGGAGCGGGCGGTCCGGAAGACATCGCGGGCGTGCTCTCGGACGAGATCGAGCGGATCCTCTGCGCTTCCCGTGACAAGCCGTCGCCCGCGGAAGACGGCAGCGAGGGCGAGCCGACGGACGCCCCCGGGCCGGCGGACGTTGCCGGGCCCAGGGTACTCATGATCGTCGGCGTGAACGGCGTGGGCAAGACGACGTCGATCGGGAAGCTCGCCACGAGGTTCGTGTCCCGGGGAGACCAGGTCATCGTGGCCGCGGCTGACACGTTCAGAGCCGCGGCGAGTGAGCAGCTCTCCATCTGGGCCGACCGCAGCGGCGCGCAGTTTGTCGCCGGGGAGCAGGGCGGCGATCCGGCGGCCGTCGCGTTCGACGCCCTCGACGCCGCCGTCTCTCGAGGCGCCGACCTCCTGATCGTAGACACGGCGGGGCGCCTCCACACGCAGAAGAACCTGCTCGAGGAGCTCCGGAAGATCAAGCGTGTGCTCGCGAAGAGGATGCCGGGCGCGCCCCACGAGGTACTCCTCGTGGTCGACGCGAACACCGGACAGAACGCGCTCTCGCAGGCCCGCATCTTCGACGAGGCCGTCGGCGTGACGGGCATCGTTCTCGCCAAGCTCGACGGCACGGCGCGGGGCGGCATCGTCATTCCGATCGCCAGGGAGCTCTCGATCCCGGTCCGGTTCGTGGGGACCGGCGAGGGGCCCGACGACCTCGAGGAGTTCGATCCGACGGCCTTCGCGCACGGCCTCCTGGGGGTCGGGCAGGGCGCGGCCGACCGCGCGTCGGAGCCGTCCGAGAGCGCTTGACAGCCGTCCCGACCGGTGGTAGATTAGAGGCTGCATACGGAATACGTGTTCCTTCGGGGCGGGGTGCAATTCCCCACCGGCGGTGATAGCCCGCGAGCGGATTCAGGTTTCGCAGAGCCTGTGGAATTCAGGCGCCGACAGTGAGAGTCTGGATGAGAGAAGGAACCCCACGACGGGCGGAGGTCGCTCGTCGTCGACGAGCCCCGGAGAGATCCGGGGCGTTTTCGTGGGCCGCGACAGTGGGTGCGACGGCGGAGGCGGAGAGCCACGAGAGGTGACGGAAGGTGACGACCGGAATGACAGAGCAGCCGCGCGCGGTCGATGACTTGAAGGACAACTCCTACATGTCGGAGGCGATCACGCTGGCGAGCCTCGCGAGGGGCCACACGAGCCCCAACCCGGTCGTGGGGGCCGTCATCGTCCAGGACGGCACGAAGGTGGGCGTCGGGTACCACGAGCGCTTCGGGACCGCGCACGCTGAGGTGAACGCGCTGAGTCAGGCCGGGGACCTCGCCAGAGGAGCAACGGTCTACGTCACCCTCGAGCCGTGCTGCGTGTGGAGCAACACCCCGCCCTGCACCGACGCTCTCATCGCCGCCGGGGTCGCGCGCGTCGTCGCGGCGACGGAGGATCCGAATCCCGACGTCGCCGGTCGCGGCATCGAGAAGCTCCGGGCGGCGGGTATCGACGTGGACGTCGGGGTCCTTCGCAAGGAGGCGGAGCAACTGAACGCGCCCTACATCAAGTTCCGCCACACCGGACTCGCCCACGTCGTGCTCAAGCTGGCGATGTCGCTCGACGGCCGCATCACCGCGCCCCCGGGCATGCCGAGGTGGGTCAGCTGCGATGAGTCGAGGCGAGCCGTGCACGTCATGCGCAGCGAGGCCGATTGCATCCTGATCGGCATCGGCACCGTGCTCGCCGACGACCCCCTTCTCACCGACCGGCGCGAGGAAGCGACGGCGCGCCAGCCCGCGCGCCTCGTCGTCGACCGAAACCTCCGCACCCCCCTCGACTCGGCCCTCGTCGAGACGGCGCGGGAGATTGAGACGATCCTGGCGTGCACGGCGGGCGCCGACGCCGACAGGGAGGCGGCCCTGACGAAGAGAGGCGTCACCGTGTGGCGATGCGCGGAGGCCGCGAGCGGCGTCGACCTCAGGGAGGTGCTGTCGCGGCTGGCGGCCGACGGGAAGCTCGCAGTGCTCTGCGAGGGCGGCTCACACCTCGCCAGTTCGCTTCTCTCCGAAGGACTCGCCGATCGCGTGGCGTTCTTCGTAGCGCCCAAGGTCTACGGGCCGGAGTGCGTTCCGGCCTTCTCGGATCTTGACGGCGACTGGTGGGTAGACTCGAAGCGGCTCTCGAACGTCAGCTGGGTTGCTATCAAGGACGACCTGCTCATTGAGGCAGACGTGGTGGCCGGAGACGAGGCTTGCGGCGAAGGGGCTCCCGGCAGCGGGGAGGAAACGTGTTCACCGGACTCGTAGAGACGCGCGGCACCGTCGAGACGCTCCGCCGGCAAGGCGACGGCGCGACGATCGTCGTCCGCGCGCCCTTCGCGGTGGAGCTGGAACGCGGTGAGAGCGTGGCGGTGAACGGAGCCTGCCTCACCGTCGTCCGGGCAGGGCCCCGGCGATTCGAGGTCGAGGCGGTGGCGCAGACGCTCGCGATGACGACGATCGGGAGGCTCACGGCCGGCGCGCCTGTCAATCTCGAGCGCGCGCTCCGGCTCGGCGACAGGATGGGCGGGCACGTGGTCACCGGCCACATCGACGGGATCGCGACCGTCACGTCGGTCGCGCCGACCTCGAACGGGCGGGTGGTCTCCTTCGAGCTTCCGCCCGCGCTCGTTCGCCACGTCGTGCCGCGCGGCTCGATCGCGCTCGACGGCGTGAGCCTCACCGTCGCCGGGATCGAGGGGACGCTGCTCAGGGTGGCCCTCATCCCCGAAACACTCGGCGCGACGATCGCCGGGTCCTACAGGAGCGGGTCTCGCGCGAACGTCGAGACCGACATCATGGCGAAGCACCAGGAGAAGCTCTCGTCCGGGGCGCGCGACGGCGCGCCGACCAACGGCGGCGAGAGGGAGAGCGACGGGAGAGAGAGCGGCCTCACGGCCGAACGTCTCAAGGAACTGGGATTCCTGGAGTAGAGAACATGATTGACAGCATCCTTGCAGTGGAGTCGGCGATCGAGGACATCAGCCACGGGAAGATGATGATCGTCGTCGACGACGAGACGCGGGAGAACGAAGGCGATCTCATCATGGCGGCGGAGAAGGTCACGCCGGCCGACATCAACTTCATCTCTCGCGAGGGACGCGGCCTCATCTGCGTCCCGATGACGGGAGAGCGGCTCGACGAGCTCGATCTCCACCCGATGGTCGGCAAGAACACGTCGATCATGGGAACGGCCTTCGCGGTCTCCGTGGACGCCGTCGAGGGCACGACGACCGGGATCTCCGCGCACGACCGCGCCGCGACGATCCGCGCGCTGGTCGACCCGAAGACGCGGCCCGACGATCTCGGACGCCCCGGACACATCTTCCCGCTTCGGGCCCGCGAGGGAGGCGTGCTCCGGAGGGCGGGGCACACCGAGGCGGCGGTCGACCTTGCGCGGCTCGCGGGCCTCAAGCCTGCCGGCGTTCTCTGCGAGATCATGGGCGAAGACGGAACGATGGCGCGGATGCCTGAGCTGGAGGAGATGGCCGACAGGTTCGACCTCAAGATCGTCAGCGTCCGAGCCCTCATCGAGTACCGCGAGAAGACCGAGAAGCTCGTGCGGAAGGTCGTCAGGACCGTGCTGCCGACGCGCTACGGGGAGTTCGACCTGCACCTCTACGAGAGCGACCTCGACGATCTCCTTCACATCGCCCTGGTCAAGGGGAACCCGACGGCCGAGAAGGACGTGCTCGTCCGGGTGCATTCGGAGTGCCTGACCGGCGACATCTTCGGTTCGCTTCGCTGCGACTGCGGAAGCCAGCTGGCGGCCGCCATGCGGATGGTCGAGAAGGAAGGCGAGGGGATCGTCCTCTACATGCGGCAGGAGGGGAGGGGGATCGGGCTTCGGAACAAGCTCATGGCCTACGAGCTTCAGGACCGCGGAAGGGACACTGTGGAGGCGAACGAGGAGCTCGGGTTCCCGGCGGACCTCAGGGACTACGGGCTCGGAGCTCAGATCCTCGCCGACCTGGGCGTGCGACGGATCCGTCTCCTGACGAACAACCCGAGGAAGGTCGTAGGCCTCGAGGGCCACGGCCTGACGATCGTCGAGAGGGTCGGGATCGTGGTGGCACCGACCGACGCGAACCTCAAGTATCTCACCACGAAGCAGTGCAAGCTCGGGCACCTGCTCGACTTCGACTCGTGCGAGGTTGGTGTGGCGGGGGACGAAGGAGCAAGAGAGTCCGACGACAAGGAGAGGGGGAAGACTCATGGCTAAGGTCTACGAGGGCAAGATCACCGGTGAGGGGAAGCGGTTCGGGATCGTCGTCTCGCGCTTCAACGAGTTCGTCTCGCTCCGTCTCCTCGAGGGCGCGATGGACTGCCTGCGACGTCACGGAGCGAACGACGACGACGTCACCATCGTCTGGGTTCCGGGGGCTTTCGACATCCCGGCCGTCGCCAAAAGAATGGGTGACGCCGGGAAGTACGATGCAGTAGTATGCTTGGGCGCTGTCATCCGGGGTGCGACCCCGCACTTCGATTACGTGGCGGCCGAGGTCGCCAAGGGTGTCGCGAACGCGTCGGTCCACACCGGTGTGCCGACGGTCTTCGGCGTCGTCACGGCCGACAACCTCGAGCAGGCGATCGAGCGCGCCGGAGCCAAAGCGGGGAACAGGGGCTGGGACGCCGCCCTTTCCGCGATGGAGCTGGCGGACGTCTACGCGAAGATGGACTAGCCTCACTTGAGGAGACGCCAGCCATGGGTGTAAGGAGGGAGGGCCGCGAGCTCGCCCTCAAGCTTCTCTATCGCGAGGAGGTCACCGGCCTCACCGATCTCGCGATCCCCGACATCTCGGAGGAACGGCCCAGTGCGCTCGAGTTCGCCACCGAGATCGTCGAGGGGGTGCGCGCCGACGTCGAGGGGATCGACCGCGTCATCTCGAGCGCCAGCGAGCACTGGGAGATCTCCCGCATGGGAGCCGTCGACCGGACAATCCTCCGGATCGGGGTCTTCGAGCTCGTCCACGCGCCCGGTACCCCCGTCGGTGTGATCATCAACGAGGCGGTCGACTGCGCCCGGAAGTACAGCTCGGAGGAGTGCGGCAGGTTCGTCAACGGAGTTCTCGACAGGATCGCGAGGGAAACGCGGCCCGACGGCGCCGGCGGCGGACAGGAGTCGGAACACGCAGGCGAGGCGGAATGAGATACATCGTCGTCAGTGACATTCACGGGAACCTGGAGGCGCTCGAGGCGGTGCTCGAGACGGCCGGCGAGATGTGCCCCGACGGGATCCTCTGTCTGGGCGACGTCGTCGGGTACGGCCCGGATCCCGTGGAGGTCATCGACCTCGTTCGCTCGCGCGAGATGGTCGTGGTCAAGGGGAATCACGACCAGGCCGCGGTCGACCGGGGCGAGGAGGCCTACTTCAACGAATGGGCGGCCGAGGCGATCAGGTGGACGCGGGACCAGCTTCGGGAAGAGGACGTCGAGTTCCTGCAGAACCTCCCGTACACGGCCGAGGTCGACGGCGTCCTGCTCGTGCACGCGTCGCCGGGCGACCCGCCGGCCTGGCGCTACGTGCTCAGTCGAGGCGCGGCCGCGGCGGAGTTCGCCACGTTCACTCAGGAGATGTGCCTGATCGGGCACTCCCACGTGCCGATGATCTCCGCCACGCAGTCCGGGCGCGTGTGGGAGCTGGTGCTCCGCGAGGTCGTCGTGTCCGACGACACCCGGTTCCTCATCAACGTGGGCAGCGTCGGGCAGCCGCGCGACAGGGATCCCAGAGCGAGCTTCGGCGTCCTGGACACCGATCTCAAGACCCTGCGGATCGAACGCGCCACGTACGACGCCGAGACGACCAGCCGGAAGATCATCGAGGCCGGACTGCCGCGTTTTCTCGGCGAGCGACTCCTCATCGGACAGTGAAGCTCGCTCGATGCGGGCGGAGGACTCATGCTGACGGCGAGTGTCGGGGTGATGGCCTACAACGAGGAGCGGAACGTCGGGAAGCTCCTCGGGGCCCTCGTCGATCAGAAGCTCGAGAACGTGGAGATCCGTCAGATCATCGTCGTCTCGTCGGGCTCGACCGACCGCACCGACGAGATCGTTGCAGACTGGAGCGGCCGCGATCCGAGGATCCGACTCGTGCGGCAGGAGTCGCGCGAGGGGAAGGCCTCGGCGATCAACCTCTTCCTCGAATCGGCCGACGCCGACCTCTTCATCCTCGAGAGCGGCGACACGCTCCCGGCGCCCGATTGCGTCGAACGCCTGCTCGCTCCCTTCTCGGACGACGGCGTGGGCATGACCGGTGCACGTCCTGTTCCCGTCGACGACCCCGGCCGCTTCATGGGCTTCGTCGTGCACATGCTCTGGCGCCTGCACCATCGCCTCGCCCTGAAGACGCCCAAGCTCGGAGAGATGGTCGCCTTCCGGTCCTTCGTGCGCGCGATTCCCGCGGAGACGGCGGTCGACGAGGCGAGCATCGAAGCGATCGTGGTCGAGCGCGGAAAGACCCTCCGGTACGTCCCCGATGCGACGGTCTACAACAAGGGCGCCGACACCGTCGGCGATTTCCTGAAGCAGCGCCGGCGCATCTACGCCGGCCACATCTGGCTCTCCAGGGAGCAGTCGTACGAGGTCTCCACGAAGAATGTGGGGGGCATCTTCCGCGTGATGCTGGACGATCTCGAGTGGAGACCGAGGAGCGTCCTCTGGACCCTGGGCGGCGTCTTCCTCGAGACCGTCGGGCGCTTCCTCGGCGTGATCGACTACCACGTCTTCAAGAGGAACCCCTACACCTGGGACGTGGCCGAGTCCACCAAGAACCTCGGAGACGCGGAGGCGGGCTCCGAAGCCCCACCCTCGGACGCCCGAGGTCCACGATGATCGAGATCCTCGCCAAGATCCCGCTCTACAAGATGATGCGCGCGACCGGCCGTCCGCGGCTCCTGCCGCTCAACCTGACCGTCAGCGTCACGTACCGGTGCAACTCCAGGTGCCTGACCTGCAACGTCTACGACAGGAAGGCGGAGGAGTTCACGGCGGAGGAGTTCGACCGCACGTTCGCCTCGATGGGCCGCGCCCCGTACTGGTACACGATGAGCGGCGGCGAGCCGTTTCTGAGATCGGACCTGACCGAGATCTGCACGAGCGCCTACCGGCACGGCCGCCCCGGGATCATCAACATCCCGACGAACGGACTCCTCACCGAGAGGATCCCGTCGATGGTCGAGGAGATCACGACCGGCTGCCCCGACAGTCAGGTGATCGTGAACCTCTCGCTCGACGAGATCGGGGAGAGGCACGACGAGATCCGCGGCGTCCCCGGGAACTTCGATCGTGCCCTCGCGACCTACCGGGCGCTTCGCGCCCTCGGCGCGCCGAACCTGACCGTCGGCGTCCACACGGTCATCTCGGTGCACAACGTGGAGCGGATCCCCCGGATCTACGAATACGTGACGAAGGAGATCTCGCCCGACTCGTACATCACCGAGATCGCGGAGGAGCGGGTCGAGCTCGAGACCATGGGGGCCGGCGTCACGCCTGACGCCGCGGCCTACGGAAGGGCCGTCGACTTCCTCATCGAGCGGATCAAGGCAGGGAGCTACTCCGGCATCTCGCGGATCACGCAGTCGTTCCGGGTCCGCTACTACGAGCTGGTCAAGCGCTACCTCGCCACCGGGCGGCAGGTCATACCGTGCTACGCGGGGACCGCCTCGGCCCAGATCGCCCCGGACGGCGACGTGTGGTCCTGCTGCGTCCGCGCGGAACCGCTCGGGAACCTCCGGGACGTCGGGTACGATTTCGGGAAGATCTGGTTCGGCGAGAGGGCGGAGCGCGACCGCGCGATGGTGCGGTCCGGGGGCTGCGCCTGTCCGCTTGCGAACGCGAGCTACACGAACATGCTCATGCACGTCCCGACGGTCGCCGGCGTGGCCGTCGAGGTGGCGGCGCGAGGACGCGGCGCCGCGGAACGGAACGGCGGGCGCGGCGAAGCGTCCTGACCATACTTGCGGGGAGACTGAGACCCTTGGCCGTGTTTCTCGACCAGATCCATCGATACGACGTCGGCGAGATCGAGGCGGCGCTTCGAAGGGGGATCGAAGCGCTCGGCGTCGATCTCGGCGGGAAGCGCACGGCCGTGATCAAGCCGAACCTCGTCATCGCCGCCGCCCCGAAGACCGCGATCGTCACGCACCCGGCCGTCGTCACGGCCGTCGTGCGGGTCCTCCGGGCAGCGGGAATCGAGCGGATCACGATCGCAGACGGGCCGGGGGTCGGCCTCGACGTCGACGAGGTCTTCCGGAAGACCGGCTACGTGGCCCTGGCTGGTGAGCTCGGCGTCGAGCTCCTGAACTTCAACGTGGCCGAGAGGCGCGAGCGCGAGTGGAAGTACGGGAGGCTCGGCGTACCGGCGATCCTCGAGGACGCCGACCTCTACGTCAACGTCCCGAAGCTCAAGACACACGGCTACACCACGGTCACGCTGTCGATCAAGAACCACAAGGGGATGCTCTCGGAGGAGGACAAGAAGCTCGACCACCACCTCGGCCTCCACGAGCCGCTCGTCGAGCAGGCGAAGCTCGCGCCGCCCGGCCTCGTCGTCCTCGACGGGATCGTCGGGCTCGAGGGCGACGGTCCCCTGAACGGAAAGACGAAGCGCGCGGGGATCCTCGCCGTCGGTACGAACATGCTCGAGCTCGACGCGACGGGGGCGCGCCTGATGGGCTTCGATCCGAGGGAGATCACGCACCTCGCCATCGCCGAACGCGAAGGTCTGGGAACGCTCGACCCGGAGATCACCGGCACAGCGGAGGAGGTGAGGTTCGAGCCCGCCAACGAGGAGTACGGCAGGGTGATGAACATCTACTCCTGGCGGGACTGCACGGCCTGCTCGATGTGCATCGACTCGTTCAGCGCCGGCGTGCACCTGGCGATCCGCGACCCACGGTACTGGTTCACGCTCGTCCCGAAACTCCTCTACTGGGGGTTCTTCGGGAAGCTCCACATCATCCAGGGACGCGAGGCGAAGGTGCCCTCCGCGGACGGGCGCGTCATCTGCCTCGGGAAGTGCACGCGGGACCTGGCGGAACGCGAGGGCCTCATCCACTTCCCGGGCTGCCCGCCGTCCGCGCGGGACGTCGCCGAGACCATGAGGAGGAAGCTCTAGACCCATGCCGGCCATCGACAGGGACACAGGACTCGGTACGACCTACGAGAGGATCGCCGTCGCGCGGCTCCTCGAGGATCTGGCCGTGCGCTTCCCCATCGCGAGGGTCCTCGAGGGACCGACCGACGGGATCACGGGGATCAGGGGCCTGAACAGCATCCCGCTCGCTCAGGCGGGCGCCGCCGTCGAACTCGTTCTCGCCGACGCGGACGAGGTCGCCCTCGCGCGCCGCGTCTGGCGCGAGCTCGGCCTCGGGGATCGCGTGACGATCCGCCACTCGGCGGACCGCGGCCTACACGTCGAGCCCGGATCGTTCGACCTCGTCTGGAACTTCAACTCGCTTCCGCAGATCGCCGATCCGGGCGCGCTCGTCGACGAGATGTGCGACGCGAGCTCCCGATTCGTGCTGGTCTTCGTCGGGAACACCCTGAACTACGGCTACCCCGTCCACCGCCTCCACCACAAGGTCGCGGGAGAGGAGTGGAGCCACGGCGACGTCTCGATGATGGACCCGAAGCGCGTGGCCCGGATGCTGGGCGACCGGGGTTTCGACGTCGTCGGTCGTTTCCTGGTCGACGTGCCCTGGTGGCCGGACATCGATTCGCCGATCGAGGAGGTCGCGGCCACGTTCCTGCCGTTCCTCAAGCGGTTCGTCCGCGACTCGAAGAGGCTCGAGCGCTACACGTGGACCGCCGAGAACCTGCCGTACTTCGACCCGTCGAAGCGCGAGCCGCTGGAAGAGAGACTCTCGCGCCACTTCCTCATCGAGAAGGCGAAGCGCTTCCCGTTCCGGGCGCTCTTCGCGCACCACCGCGGGATCCTCGCACGGAGAAAGGACGAGCGTGAGCCGTAACGTGAAGATCGCACTCGGCTCCTGACGATCGTTCTCTACGGCGTCGACGTCGGACGCGTGCGCCAGCTCATCGCCGGCGTCGATCCCGGCTGGCTCGCCCTCGCGGCCGTCCTCTACGTGTCGGCCTACGTCGTCCGCAGCCTCCGGTGGCGCCTCGTCTTGAGGCCCGTCCAGAAGGTCAAGGTCTCCGAGAGCTTCTCCATGCTCATGGCCGGCTACTTCCTGAACTACATCATCCCGATCAGAGCGGGGGAGGTCGCGAAGGCGTTCTTCCTGAAGCGCTTGAGGGGCGTCCCGATTGCCACGAGCCTGCCGACGATCTTCGTCGACAAGCTCCTCGAGCTACTGTCGATCGTCCTCGTCGTGCTCCTGATACCGGTGCTCTCGATCGACCTGAACGGATACATGGCCACGCTCGTCTACACGGTGCTCGCCGTCTTCGCGCTCGCGCTCTTCCTCCTCGTCATGGCGATCCGGAGCGAGGCGGCGACGACCCGTTTCCTCTCGGCGACGGTCTCGTGGCTCCCGGCGCGGGTCGCCGACAGGTTCAAGAGCTGGCTCTCCCTCTTCGTGAGCGGCATGGGGGTCGCCAGGGAGAACGCGAGGGCGCTCGGGCCGCTCGTGGGATACACGCTCCTCGCGGTCGTCATCGACGCCATCTACTTCTCCTGCGTGTTCAGGGCCTTCGCGATGGATGTGCCTTTCGCGCAGGTGCTTTTCGGGTATACTCTCATATCCTTGTCCTACATCCTGCCGACCCCGCCGGCCCAGATCGGACACAACGAGGCGGTCATGGTCGTCATCTTCGCAATCGGCTTCGGCTACGGACTGGACGAGGTCACGGCCGTCATGATCCTCGCGCACATCATGACGGGACTCATCGTGACGGGGCTCGGGCTCTGGTCGTTCGGAGCCATGAGCATCCGGGTGAGCGACAGCTTCAGACACGTGACCGAGGCGGCGCGTGGACACGCGGATCCGACGGAGGGGTCCGGGGCGCCCGACGACGGTCGCGCCGGCACTGCCGGGGAGGGAACGTGAGCGACAGAATCCTCGTGACGGGCGTCGCCGGCTTCATCGGCTCACACCTGACGGAGCGCCTGCTCGACGCGGGCAGAAACGTCGTCGGCGTCGACGCCTTCACGGACTACTACCCGAGATCCATGAAGGAGGCGAACGTCGCGTCGTTCGCCGGGCGCGACGGCTTCGAGCTCGTCGAGGCCGATCTCGCGTTCGACGACCTCGCGCCGATCCTCGAGGGCGTGACGGGGATCGTCCACCTGGCGGCGCAGGCGGGCGTTCGGGCGAGCTGGGGCGAGACGTTCGCGACCTACCTCGACTGCAACGTGCGGTCGACGCAGCGCCTCCTCGAGGCCGCGAAGACGATGTCCGTCTCGAGGTTCGTCTACGCGTCGTCCTCGTCGGTCTACGGACAGACCGACGACCTGCCAATGCGGGAGGCCGGGAGGACCTGCCCGGTCTCGCCCTACGGCGTCACGAAGCTCGCCGGCGAGCACCTCGCGGTCCTCTATCACAGGAACTACGGCGTGCCGACGGTCTCGCTTCGCTACTTCACCGTCTACGGCCCGAGGCAGCGGCCCGACATGGCATTTCACAAGTTCATCCGCGCCGCGCTCGAAGGGACTCCCGTGACGGTCTACGGCGACGGGACGCAGACCCGCGATTTCACGTACGTCGCGGACATCGTGGAGGGCACCTTTCGGGCCCTCGAGGAGGGTCCCCCCGGCGAGGTGCTGAACGTGGGAGGGGGAAGCCGGGTCACCCTGAACGAGGCGATCTCGGTCATCGAGGATGCGCTCGGGCTTCCGATCCCCCGCCGCCACGAGGACCCGGCGCACGGCGACGTCACCGACACCCTGGCCGACAACAGGAAGGCCAGGGAGCTCCTCGACTTCGAGCCCCGGGTCCGGCTCGAGGAAGGCGTCGCGCGCGAGTGCGAGTGGCTCAAGTCGCTCGCGGGCTGAGCCGGCGGCTGTCCCGGCGACTGACCCTACCACTGACCGGGGCGGGCCGGACGGCCCCGGACACGGAGGTTCGACCGACATGCACGTCTCCATACTGATACCGCTTCTGAACGAAGAGGAGAGCCTTCGAGAGCTCTACCGCCGCATCGCCGAGGCGATGGCGCCGGTCGGGCGCGAGTGGGAGGTCGTCTTCATCAACGACGGCAGCACCGACCGGTCGATGGAGGTCCTGCGAGAGCTCTTCGAGAACCACGGGAACGTGAAGGTCCTGTCGTTCGGCCGCAACCTCGGGAAGTCCGCGGCGCTCGCAGTCGGCTTCAGGGAGGTCACGGGCGACGCCGTCGTCACCATGGACGCGGACCTTCAGGACGATCCCGCGGAGATCCCGAAGATGCTCGCGCTCCTCGACGGGGGCAGCGACCTGGTCACCGGGTGGAAGAAGGAGAGGAAGGACCCTCTGTCGAAGCGACTGCCTTCGAAGCTCTTCAACAGCGTCGCGGGCTCGCTCTCGGGCGTCAGGATCCACGACATGAACTGCGGCCTCAAGGCCTACCGGCGCGAGGTGGTGAAGACGATCAAGGTCTACGGGGAGCTTCACCGGTACACGCCGGCCCTGGCGCACTGGGCGGGCTTCCGGGTGACCGAGATGCCCGTCACGCACCACGCGCGTGAGTTCGGCTCCTCGAAGTTCGGCGCCGAACGCTTCATGAGGGGCTTCTTCGATCTCGTCACGGTGCTCTTCCTTCGAAGGTACGTGACGAGGCCGCTCCACCTCTTCGGGATGGTCGGCTCGATCCTCTTCGCCGGCGGTTTCGGAATCGGTGTCTACCTCACGATCGTGAAGATCATGGGTGGAGCGATCGGGCGCAGGCCGCTTCTGACCCTCGGGATCCTCCTGATGGTCGTCGGAGTGCAGTTCGTCTCGTTCGGGCTCCTGGGCGAGATGCTGGCGAACCTGAAGAGCGACGAGATGGTCTACCCTGTCCGGGAGCGGCTGGCACGAGATGGGGGAGACGGTGGCAGCTGAGCAGGGCGACAGCGGCGGCAGGTCCTCGTTCGACGGCGACTCCGGGGCGCGCATCGCCATCGTCGGGCCGTCCTACCCCCTCAGAGGGGGGAACGCGCTCTTCGTCGCCCACCTCTACGACAACCTCCGCGTCGATCACGACTGCTACGTCGTATCGTTCACGCGTCTCTACCCGTCGCTTCTCTTCCCCGGGAAGACGCAGACGAACCTGAGCCACGACCCGGTCAAGAGCACTCCGTCCCGTCAGATCATCGATTCCGTGAACCCCTTGAGCTGGCGACGCGCGGTCGAGTGGATCGCGCAGCCGGCGAGGCGCCCCGACCTCGTGGTGTTCGTGTGGTGGAACCCCTTCTTCGGCATCTGCTACGGGACGATGGCGCGCCTGCTCAGGAGGAAGCTCGGCGTCGGGATCCTGTTCGTCTGCGAGAACGTCGTCTCGCACGAGAACAGGTTCGTCGACAAGTACCTCACGCGCTTCGCGCTCTCGGCGGCCGACTACTTCATGGTCCTCTCGAGGGTCGTGGCGCGCCGGATCGAGTCGCTCTTCCCGGGCAAGCCGCTCCGGCAGGCGGCGCTCCCGATCTACGACTGCTACAGATCGTCGACGGCGGACGGCGAGCGGGTGAGGAGCGAGCTGCGACTTCGGCGGCCGACGATCCTCTTCTTCGGGTACGTGCGGGCGTACAAGGGGCTCGACCATCTCCTCAGGGCTCTGCCGGCCGTCCTCAAGGAGATCGACCTCGACCTCCTGGTCGTCGGCGAGTTCTACGACGACCGCGCCAGGTACGATCGCCTCATCGATGAGCTCGGGATCGGGGGGCACGTCTCGATCGTCGACGAACACGTTCCGGACGAGGCGGTCGGGGACTACTTCCTGGCCGCAGACGTGGTCGTCCTGCCGTACGTCTCTGCGACCCAGAGCGGCATCACGCAGGTCGCCTACGCCTTCGGGCTCCCCGTGATCAGCACCGACGTCGGGGGCCTTCCTGAGGTGGTCACCGACGGTGAGACGGGTTATATTGTCCCTCCGGCGGACGAGGCGGCCCTCGCTGGGGCGATCGTCCGGTATTTCAAGGGCGGTGAGAGGGAGAAACTCCGGGCCAACGTGGAGGCGGAGGCCACGCGAGACCGGGCGGGCGAGCTCATGCGCCAGGCCGTGCGCGACTTCCTCGAGATGGAGAGATCCTGACGTGGACGGGTCGAAGGTGTGCGCGGTCGTGGTGAACTGGAACGGCCGGGAGTACATCGAGCCCTGTCTCGAGACGCTCGTCGCCTCCGACTACGCGCCTCTCGAGGTCCTCGTCGTCGACAACGCGTCGACCGACGGATCGCCCGAGTTCGTTCGCGAGTCGTTCCCCTCGGTCGGGCTCCTTCTGAACGATCGGAACGAAGGGTACGCCGCCGGCGCGAACGCGGGGGTCAAGGCCGCGCTCGACGGAGGAGCCGACTACGTGCTGCTCCTCAACAACGACGTCGAGCTCGCGCCCGACGCCGTGGCCCGTCTCGTCGAGACGGCGCGGGAACACCCGGGGGCGGCGTTCGTGGGCCCGAAGATCTACTACCACGAGCCGCCGGACGTGATCTGGTCGCTGGGCGGAGCCGTGTCGTACTGGAGCGGCAACATCCGCCACATCGCGATCCGCAGGAGGGACGACGGGCGCTACGAGGGAGTGCGCGAGGTCGACTACGTGACGGGAGCATCGATCCTCTGCGCCTCTGCCGCGCTCCGCCGGATAGGCCTCATGGACGAGGCCTACTACATGTACAACGAAGACACCGACTGGTGCGCGCGCGCGAAGCGGCACGGGTACTCGGTTCTCGTCGAGCCGCGCGCGAAGGTTTGGCACAAGGTGTCGATGAGCTCCGGCGGGGGCCTGACGCAGTACAAGGTCTACCACCGTTTGAGGAGCACGCTCAGGTTCTTCTCACTCTACGCCAAGCCCTACCAGTGGCTCGGCATACTCCCGGCGACGCTCTGGCGCGCGGCGATCTTCGTCGCCACCCAGATCTTCACAGGGAAGCCCGGGAATGCGGCGGCGGTCGTGCGGGGAGCGTTCGACTCGGCGCGGGGCAAGGGGAGGTCATAGGTTGATGCTTCGGAAGATCCGCGACGGTCGAACCCGAACGAGGACGGCGGTCGCGCTCGCGTGCGCCGCGGCGCTCCTCCTTGCGATCCTGCCCGGCTGCGCCGGCAGGGACGAGGAGCAGGCCGGGCAGAAGGTGCTCATCTTCGCGGTGGACGCCGCGACGTGGAACATCATCGTTCCGTTGATCGACGAGGGGGAGCTGCCGAACATCGCCCGCCTCGTGAGTCGGGGGACCTACGGGATCCTCGAGAGCGGCACACCGATCCAGTCGCCGCAGATGTGGACGTCGATCGCGACCGGGGTCGTCCCGGAGAAGCACGGGATCACCGGCTTCATGGCGGAGATGCCGGGCGGCAAGGAGGTCCCCGTCACGAGCAACCTCAGGAAGGTCAAGGCCTTCTGGAACATCCTCTCGGACCACGACGTGTCGGTGGGGATCGTCGGGTGGTGGCCGAGCTGGCCGGCCGAGGAGGTCAACGGCTTCATGATCGCCCAGCGGGCGTGGCCCGTGAACTGGAGCCGGCACGGGATTCCCTACGGCGCCGAGCGGGACTGGCGCGGCAACACGATCATCAAGGAGTTTCCGGGACGGACCTACCCGGACTCGCTCTACGCGGAGTTCGAGCCGTTCATCATCACGGAAGACGACGTCACCGTCACCGAGATCAAGCGTTTCTTCGGCGGGGTCGGGCTCGTCGATCCGGACACTCAATACCACGCCACCTGGGTCTACGCGAAGGACAGGACGTTCGCGAACTCCGGGCTGGAGTTCTACGAGCGCTACGACCCGGACGTCTTCGCGGTCTACCTTCAGGGCACGGACGTCGTGTCCCACTACTACTGGGGGGCGCGGGAGCGCCTCGGCTTCGAGGTGTCGCCGCGGGACGCCAAGCTCTACGGCACCGTTGTGGACGAGTACTACAAGTTCGCGGACGAGGTGATCGGCAGGTTCCTCGAGGTCGCGCCCGAGGACGCCGCCGTGATGATCGTCTCGGACCACGGCTTCGAGACGAAGGTCGACCTCGTGGAGCGCTGGCAGCGAGGCGAGCAGATCAGGACCATCGAGGGCAACAAGAACGTGCCGTGGGACCACGCCATCGACGGTGTCTACATCATGGCGGGGCCCGGCATCATCGCCGGGCACGAGGGTCCACGGGCGTCGGTCGTCGACGTGACGCCGACGCTCCTCGCGTATCTCGGGATACCGGTCGGGGAGGACATGGACGGGGCGCCGATCAGAGGGCTCTTCGAACGCGAGTTCGAAGGCGAGCACCCCGTGCAGTACGTGGCCACTCACGAGACCGGCGAGCCGCGCGGCGACGACACGCCGCTCGAGTCGCCGATCGACGAGGGGATCAAGGAGAAGCTGCGCTCCCTCGGCTATATCGAGTAGGTCGGGGAGACGATCGGGGCTCGGAACCACCAGAACCGGGCAGGTGACATGGCGAGCGTCGTGCGATTCGACTGCAAGTTCTACCTCGGCGACCGACCGTGCCGCTTCAGGCGCGAGTGCGACGGTTGCGAGCGCTACACGCCGATGGGAACGAGGATCCTCGTCGTCAAGCTCGCCGCGGCCGGCGACGTGCTCCGCACCACCGCGATCCTCCCGCCGCTCAAGCGGAAGTACCCGGAGTCCCACGTGACCTGGGTCACCGACGAGGCGGCGCTGCCGTTCGTCCTTGGGAACCCGCACGTGGACCGCGCTCTGACGTTCGACTTCGAGACGTCCCTGACACTCGGCGCCGAGGAGTTCGACGTCGTGCTCTCGCTCGACAAGGAGGCGCGGGCCACAGCGCTCGTCGCCGCAATGAGCGCCGGGACGAAGCTCGGGTTCGGGCACTCGAAGTGGGGCACGACGGAACCGCTGAACGAGGGAGCCTGGTACGATCTCGAGCTCGGGCTCTCCGACGAGAAGAAATTCCGCCAGAACGAGCTCACGCACGCGCAGATCATCTGCGCCACGGCCGAGCTCGAGTACGGGGGTGACCCGTACACGCTCGCGCTTCCGGATTCGTCGATCGAGTACGCCCGCAGGTTCGTCGCGGGACTCTCCCCGGCGGAGCCACTCGTGGGCCTGAACGCCGGGGCGGGCCGGGTCTTCGCCAACAAGGTCTGGACCGCGACAGGGTACGCTGCGCTCTCGAGCCTCGTCTCCGAACGGCTCGGCGGCACCGCGCTCGTCCTGGGCGGCGCCGACGACCGTGAGCGAGTCGACGCGATCATCGGGACCGCCGGAGCGGGGGCCGTCGACGGGGGAACCCACGATCTCCTCGACTTCGCGGCGATCGTCGGAACGCTCGACGCCCTCGTGACGGGAGACACGATGGCGCTGCACATCGCCGTCGCGCTCGGTGTCCCCGTCGTCGCGATCTTCGGCCCGACGGTGCCGCAGGAGATCGAGCTCCAAGGAGGTGGGCGCAAGGTCGCGAGTCCGATCGAGTGCGCGCCCTGCTACCTGAGGTCGTGCGACAGGACGCCGAGCTGCATGGACATGGTCGGGGTCGAGGAGGTCTTCTCGGCTCTCGTCGACGCCCTGGAGGCGAAGTGACGGAGCGAGGTGAAGTGACGGTGCGAAGCGCAGTCGCGCCGCGGCCCCCGCGACGGGGGTCGGGACTCGTGGCGGTGGCCGCCGTCGCCCTCGCGTTCGCCCTGGTGGTCGCAGCCTGGCTGGGGGCGGCCGGCGTCAGCACGAGCAACTTCTCGTTCACGATGACCGCGCGGCAGCTCCTGCCGATCGCGGGGTCGCTTCTCCTCGTCCTTTTCATACTCGGCCTGCTCGTCCTTCTGGTGGGGGCGATCGTCCGGAAGATCTCCAGGCACCCTGCCGCGCTCGAGCGCCGACTGGTCCACGCGTGCACCGCCGTCGTCCTCTGGATCTTCCTGACGGTGACCTTCCTGCCCGTCAAGGGCTCCGAGATGTCGCTCAGGACCTCGGGGCTCTCGACGCTCACCCTGAACGCGATCTGGGGCGGCGCGATCCTCCTGGCCGGCCTCGCGATCGGCTGGGTGGTCGCGTTCGCGGTGAGCCGCCTCCTGGCGACTCTTCGAGAGAGGCTCACGCCCGGATGGATGAGAGCGCTGGGACTCGCCGCCGCCGTCGTCTGCCTCGCCGTCCTCTTCGTGGGCCCCACGCTCCGCGGGCGGGGGCTCTCGAGGCTCGCGCTCCCTGCGGGCACGAGCGTCGCGGACCTCCCGAGGGTGGCGATCGTCGGCCGATCATCTGGACCTCGATCTCGACCGGGAAGCCGCCGGAGGAGCACGGCATCACGGGATTCATCAACGAGGCGGGCGTGCCGGTGAACGCCACGATGAAGACGGCGGCACCGATCTGGGACATCGTGTCGGCGTACGGCGCCCAGGTCGGAATCGTCGGCTGGTACGTCACGTGGCCGGCGCACGACGTCAACGGATTCATGGTGTCCGACAGGATCCACTCGTTGCTCCGCGGGCGGGGGCTCTCGAGGCTCGCGCTCCCTGCCGGCACGAGCGTCTCGGATCTCCCCAGGGTGGCGATCGTCGGCGTCGACGGTTGCGACTGGGAGGTGATCGGTCCCCTCATCGAGGCAGGCGAGCTTCCTACCTTCAAGAGACTCATGGACCGGGGATGCTACGGACCGCTCCGCAGCATGGAACCGATGATGTCACCGATCATCTGGACCTCGATCTCGACCGGGAAGCCGCCGGAGGAGCACGGCATCACGGGATTCATCAACGAGGCGGGCGTGCCGGTGAACGCCACGATGAAGACGGCGGCACCG